>NZ_JBIVNX010000034.1:0-85397 GCF_044753805.1 Streptomyces sp. NPDC093225 | reverse complement strand
ACCAGTACGACAACCGCTACCTGTGGATGTCCCTCAAGCGCATCATCGGCTCCCACTTCGCCAACTACCGCGAAGCCTGGGAGGCCAACCGCCTCGTCGCCAAGGGCAAGATCCACCCGACCCTGTCGAAGACCTACCGGCTGGAGGACACCGGCCAGGCCGCCTACGACGTCCACCGCAACCTGCACCAGGGCAAGGTCGGCGTGCTCGCCCTCGCGCCGGAGGAGGGCCTCGGCGTACGCGACCACGAGATGCGGGCGAAGCACGTCGACGCGATCAACCGCTTCCGCACGCCCGCGAACTGAGAACGCCGGTACCGAACGTTCCTGAGGAGAGTGACGAAAACATGGCGAAGAAGTCATCGGTGGTGGGGATCGTCGGCCTCGGCACGGTGGGGGAAGCCTTGCTGGCCATGGTGCGGTCCGCGGGGTACGACGTCATCGGGGTGGACAGCGAACTCGACGTGCTGGCCCGTGTCGATCGGCGGATGAAGGCGGCGGACGCCGAAAGCGGTACGGAGAGCGGGCACGGTCAGGGCAGTTGGACGCTGACCCACGAGGTGGACGGCCTGGGCACGGCCGGGGTGGTCATCGAGGCGGTACCCGACGAGCAGTCGGTCAAGAGCGACGTGCTGCGGCGCCTCGACGGCGTGTGCCCGGATCGCACCGTGTTCGTCAGTACCGCGTCGTCGGTCTCGCTCACCCGTCTCGCGGCCGCCTCGGGACGCCCGGCCAGGACGCTGGGGCTACGGTTCGGGCGTCCACCGGCTCCCGGGACCGCCGTCGAGCCGGTCCGGACGGCGATGAGCTGTGACGACGCCGTTGCGGCACTCGACGCGCTGGTGGCCGACACCGGTCTGGCCGTGAAGCCGCTCGGCGCCCGCGTCGGCGACGACGCCACCGCGCTGGTCTACGCGTACCTCAACCGCGCCGTCGCCATGGTCGAGGCCGGCCACGCCGACCAGGACTCCGTGGACACGGCCATGCGCCTGGGCTGCGGGCTTCCGGCCGGGCCGCTGGAGACCGTGGACCAGGTGGGCCCGGGCACCGTCCACGCGAAGCTGCTCGCCCTGCACGCGAGCACCGGCGACGCCGCGTACCGCCCGGCGCCGCTGCTCACCGCGATGGTCGAGGCCGGGCTGGAGGGGCGGGCGGGCGGCCGGGGGTTCTACGCCTACGACGCGCTCGGACGGCCGGAGGGCACCCGGCACTCCGTGATGAGCGCACCGGTGGGCTGCGCCGTCCGCACCGTCGGCGTGATCGGCTCGGGGACGATGGCACGGGGCATCGCCGAGGTGACCGCCTCCGCCGGCCTGCCGACGGTCCTGGTCGCCAGGGACCGGGCCAAGGCGGATCTCGCGCTGGCCGCAGTCGATTCCTCGCTGGCGAAGTCGGTGGCCAGGGGCAGGCGGACGCCGGAGGCGATGGCGTCCGCACGGGCCCTGCTCACCGCGGCCGACGACTGCGCGGCCGTCGCCGACTGCGACCTGGTGATCGAGGCGACGGCGGAGGAACTCGACGTGAAGCGCGCGGTGTTCGCGACCCTGGGGGGCGTGTGCCGGCCGGGGGCGCTGCTGGCGACCACCACCTCCAGTCTCTCCGTCGCCGCCTGCGCCGAGGCCTCCGGGCGCGACCACGACGTGCTGGGACTGCACTTCTTCAATCCGGCCCCGGTGATGAGGCTGGTCGAGGTCGTGCGCGCGCCGCTCACCAGCGATCAAGCGCTGAGCACCGCGAACGCCTTCTGCGCCGCGCTCGGCAAGACGGCCGTCCCGTGCCAGGACCGGGCCGGGTTCATCGTGAACTACCTGCTCTTCCCCTATCTCGCCGACGCGATCCGGCTGTTGGACCGTGCCGACGTGGACGCACGGGAGCTGGACGCGGCGGTGGAGAACGGCTTCGGGTACCCGATGGGTCCGTTCGCACTGCTGGACACCATCGGTCTCGACGTCTCACTGGCCATCCTGAGGCGGCTGAGCGACGAGTTCCCCGAGCCGTGCTACGCACCGCCGACCGTGCTGGAGCAGCTGGTGGCCCGTGGCCATGTGGGCCGCAAGAGCGGTCAGGGGTTCCTCCGCACACGAAGGAACCCCTGACCGCCGCTCAGTCCCGGGGTCCGGAGCGGCGGGGGGCCGGGGGGGGGGGGCGGGGCGGGGGGGGGGGGGGGGGGGGGGGGCCCCCGCCGGGGGGGGGGGGCGCCCCCCCCCCCCCCCCCCCCCCCCCCCCCCCCCCCCCCCCGCGGGGCCCCCCCCCCCGGCGGCGGGGGGGGGGCCCCCCGCCGCGGAGGTGGCTGCGGCGTGGCCGGGCCCGTCATCGGTGTCTCCGACGGCACCTTCGAGCCGGTGACACCACCCAGGTCATTCCGCCGCCGGTCGAGGGGCGGCCATCTCCCAGAATCCGTCCAGCCAGGCCATGATGTCGTGCATCACGTAGTGGTCCGCATTGGGCCGCAGTGCCGAGAGCAGGAACGACCGCGCTCCCTCGGACGGCACGCCCAGCACGGTGACACGCGGATCGACGCTGCCGTCGGCTCGCACCGGATGCCCTTGTGTGGTCAGGTCCAGCCCGCCCGGCACGAAGGTCTCACCGTCCTCGGACCTGTTGATCCACAGACGCACCACACCGCGCTCCAGGAGGTTGCGGTACAGGGGCAGTGCGTCGAGCCGCGGATCGAACGGGTGGATCCGTGCCTCCACGAGGACGTCGAGCTCCCGGGAGGTCCCCGTTCGGGGCCCCTCGACCATCAGGCGCCCGTGTTCCTCGTCCAGCCGGAGACGAGCACCGGGGCCCGTGGAGACGTCGACGATGCCGTGCCGGACGAGCGCGCCGACCTTCTCCATGATCTCGGCGGCGGCACCGTTGGCCAGCCTGTTGTGGTGGCGCACGTAGCGGTCCAGGAATCTGCGCTGGGACCGTGGAACGAGTCCGGCGTCGTCGACGGCATAGGAGATGACGGACCTGAGGTCGCGCCAGACGCCGTCAGCCGCCGCCTTGTGCGGGTTGCGCACGTTCCCGTGCTGCGCCCAGAGTCCGTCGTGCTCCATGAAACGCAGCACCGCGCGCCGCTGGTCGGCGGCGGTCTCCTGCGGTTCGACCGGGGAGACGGTGCGCCACCAACTGAACCGGTTCCCCCCGGGGGCGGTTTCGAGCCCCCACGGAGAGCCGCTCCCTTCGAGCGCGGGGCCCGGCGGCAGTCCGTGGTCGATCCGGTGTGCCACCTCGGACGCCAGGGAGGGGCCGTACACCGACTCCACCCAGTGGAGCAGCACCTCGCGGACCGGCCAGTCGGCGCGCGCCTGCGCGGCCGGTACCGACACGGTGCCCCGCACCACCTCCGCCAGGAGGTCCGCCACCTCGCCGACCGCCTCCTCGAGCGGTCCCAGCAGTTGCTCGGGGTCCTCGCTCGCCTCGCGTGGGCCCGTGACGAAGGCCTCGGCGCACACCGCGGCCCCGCGCGTCAGGAAGGAGTCCGAAGCGGGGCCGAACAGTGCGGCGTAGTGGAGGTGTGCCATCTCCAGGACGGCGAGGGGCAGGACGTCCTGGTCGAAGTCGAGCTGGAGCTGCTTGCCCGAACCGTGCGCGACCGGCCGGCCCACATGGGTCCGCAGCCGATCGATCGCGTCGGTGGTGAAGAACCGCCCGGTGTGGTCTCCGGGGCCGCCGTCCCGCTCCTTGTGGTTGGCGGGTCGTGCGAAGGTGAACAGGCCCGTACCGCTGAAGGCGACGATGGAGGCCGGTTCGTTGCCGCTGGGCCGGTAGACCAGTCCGTTCACCGGATCGTCGTGGAACGTGCCGCCGCGGCCCTCGGTGAGGCAGAGGATCGCGTCGATGGCGGTGAGACCCATGCCCGCGCATCCGACGACCGTACCGGGACCGCAGTGCTCGACGTCGAGCGCGACGTCGAGGGGATACGGCTGCGGTACGTACTGCACGCCGGTGCGTTCGGCGAACTCCGCCAGCTGCCTGGAAGCGGGCACCCGTCGCGGGTCGTGACCGCTGTGGCCGGTCAACAGCACCACCGCGTCCGCGGGGTGGACCGCCGCCCCCTCGCCGGTGACCACGCGAAGGCAGTCGCCCGACGGGCGCACGTCGACCACTTCGGCGGTGTGGAGTTCCACTTCCACTGCCGGGTGCGCACGCAGCTCGGCGGCGAAGGTGTCGAACATGTCGCGCAGGGCCAACCCGTGGACGTAGCGCTTGGGCCAGTCGCCGGGGCCGACGGCGAAGTCCGGCTCCCCGGTGCGGGCGAACTGGCGGCGGCACCACTCGTACAGCGTGGGACGCTCCGCCGCCGGACGAAGCGGGCCGGCGCCGACGACGCTCTCGTCCGCCGCGAACCCGACCTGGCAGGCGATGCGGTTGAGGTAGCTCGTCCGCGCCTGAGCGGGGTCGTGGGCCTGCCCCGCGCCGAACGCACCGGAGCGGTCGAAGACGTGCACCTCCAGCCTCCGTCCCGCGTCCAGCCGGCCGATGGTCGCCGACAGCCTCTCCAGGAGGTAGGTGGCGCGTGGCCCGCCTCCGACCAGCGCGAGTTTGAAGGGCGGCGCGGGCTGCTCGAAGGCGGCTGCTTGGGCGGCGGTCACCGGGTACCTCTCTTCGTGGATGCGATCGTCCGCCGACGGAACGACCGAATGTCAGCGACGGCGTGCTTTCACCAGGCGGTCAAGGGCGGAGAGGAAGGAGTCGATCTCCCCGGCGGTCATGCATCCCATGGTCGACAGCCGGAAGAAGTCCTGGGCCAAGTGCTCCTGGGCGCTGTAGATGACGAAGCCGTCCCGTCGCAGCCCTTCGTGGAGTTCGGTGTAGGTGAGGCCCTGCGGGATCCGGACGGCGGTCAGGGCGGCGGCCCGCTGCTCCGGCGGCAGGAGTATCTCCAGGCCCATCTCCTCGAGGCCGTCGCGCAGCCGCTGCGCGAGCCGCGTGTAGCGGTCCAGGCGGGCTCCACGGCCTTCCGCCAGCGCGAGGTCGAGCGCGGCGTCGAAGGCGTAGAAGGCTGGGATGCCGGGTGTGAAGGCGGGGGCGGCCGCCTCTTCCTGTGCCCGGTAGTGCCTGTGCAGGTCCAGGTAGTAGGTGCGGCGCAGCCTGGTGCCCAGTGCGGCGAAGGCGTCCTTCCGGGCCGCGACGAAGCTGAGCCCGGGTGCTCCTTCGAGGCACTTGTTGGACGAGCCGGCGAGCCAGTCGGGGACGTCGTCGCGCAGCGAGAGGGCCTCGGCTCCGACGCTGCTGACCGCGTCCACGACGACCTCGCGCCCGTGCGCGTGGGCGATCGCGGTCACCGCGGCCACGTCGTTGAGCATGCCGGTGCTCGTCTCGTGGTGCACCACGCCCACGTGGGTCAGCCCGGGATCCGCGGCCAGCAGCCGGTCGAGCGCCTCGAGGTCCACCGGCGTACCCCAACCGAGTTCCCAGCGGTGGGTCCGGACGGCGTGCGCCCTCGCGATGTGGTGCAGCCGCTCGCCGTAGTGGCCGTTGTCGATCACCAGCAGCCCGCCCGCCTCGGGGACCGCGGAGCTGATCGCCGCCTCCACCGCGCAGGTTCCGGAGCCGGTGAGTATCACGGCCGTGTGGTCGTCGCCTCCCCCGCAGACCGCGGTCGTCTTGCGCCGTACCCGGGTCAGCAGCCGGGAGAACTCCGGTTCCCTGTGGCACATGTCGGGTCCGGCGAGCGCGGCACGGACCCGCTCGTCGGTCATCACCGGACCGGGGTTCATCAGGACCGGCCTGCGCGGCTGTCCGCCGGGGCCGACGCCGGGGCCTTCCTCGGAGCGGAGGCCCTCCGCGATGCCGAACGTCATGCGGAGATCGCCTCCATGAACCGGGCCGCCGAAGCCGGCGGGGACAGGGCCGGACGGCCGAGCCGCGGATCGGACCCGGAGGCGATCCGCACCCGGACCAGCTGGGGGCCCCCGACACGCTGGGCGGCCGCCACCGCGGTGGTGAGCTCGACGGCCTTCGTGACGTCGTGGGTCGCCCGATAGCCGCACGCCCGCGCGATCGCGCCGAAGTCGACGGCGGCGGAGGCGGTGGGCTGCCCACCGGTGGACTCGTACGACTCGTTGTCGAGCAGGACGTGCAACAGGTTGGGCGGCGCCAGACGGCCGATGGTGGCCATGGCCTCCAGCCGCATGAGCGCGGCGCCGTCGCCGTCGAGCACCACCACCTTGCGGTCCCTGGCGTGCAGCGCCACCCCGAGGGCGACGCTGGAGGCGCAGCCCATCGAACCGACCACGTACAGGTTCCGCCCGCGATCCCAGTCCCGCTCCAGCTCCCGGGCCGTCTTGCCGGTGGTGGCGACCAGGCAGCTGGCCGGGTCCATGCTCTGCACGACACGACTGATCGCCTCGGCGCGCCGCATCAGGCCGCTGCGCTCGTGGGGCGGTGGGCCGGCGGCGTAGGGGGCGACGGCTCCCTTGGGAACGACGAAGGCGAAAGGCAGCCCGGTGGCCTCCATGTGGGCCTTGGCCTCGTCGAGCCGGGCCGCCAGCACGGCGGGTTCGTCGGGGAGGATCTCGTTCCTGATCTGCATGGCCGTCAGCATCTGAGGGGTGATCTCGCCCATCAGCTCGTGCTGCGGCTCGTCGGGGGAGCCGGGCCGGCCCCGCCACGTGACGAAGAGCAGGACCGGAAGCCGAAGCGTGTGGCACAGCGAGGTCAGCGGGTTGACGGCGTTGCCGAGTCCGGAATTCTGCAGGATCACCACCGGCGTGCGCCCGGCGAGCCGCGCACCAGCGGCCACGGCCACCGCCTCGCCCTCGTTCGCGGCGATGAGGTACTCCTGCGGGTACCGGTCCTGCAGACAGCTGATGACCGGGCCCAGGTACGAGCAGGGCACCCCGGTGAACGGGCCGAATCCACGCTCGCGCACCAGGTCGACCATGGTCGTCGCGTCGAGGCCGAGAACCGTGGTCGCGCTCATCGCTGTGCCGCCCGCTCGGAGCCGACCGGCGTGAGGTCCTCCTCGGGCCCGGTCTCGTAGGCGGCGATGAAGCGGGCCTCGTTCCGCTTCTGCTCGCTCATGCCCTGCAGTTCGAACACGGTGGCGAGCGGTGCGATCCGCTCCTCGACCCCAGTGGTCCGGCCGTCCTCGAGGATGGTCCGGAAGGTGTGGGTGACCGCGGTGATCCCGGCGCGCAGGCCGTGGTTGGCGTAGATGACCATCTTGGCGCCCGCGGCGCCGAGTTCGTCGGCCGTGATGGTGTGGTAGGTGGTCGGTACCACCACCACGGGCGTGGGCTGCTGCCACGCGTCGAGGAACTCGAGCACCGGCTCGGGCGAGTCGCTCTTCGCGTGGATCAGCACCGCGTCGGCGCCGGCCCGGACGTACGCCTCACCGCGCCGCAGCGCTTCGTCCATGCCCTGCCCGGCGATGAGCGCCTCGATCCGCGCGATCACCACGAAGTCCGGGTCGCGCTGGGCTTCCTTGGCTGCGGCCAGCTTGCCGCAGAACTCGCCGACGGGGGCGAGCTCCTGTCGGCCGGGGATGAAGCTGTTGACCTTGGGGAAGCGCTTGTCCTCGATCGATATTCCGGCGATGCCGGCCGCCTCGTAGCGGCGGACCATGTTCATCACGTTGTGCGCGTTGCCGTAGCCGGCGTCGGCGTCGGCGATGACGGGGGCGTCGATGCTCGCCGCCATGGACCCGGCCACCGAGAGCAGTTCGCTCATCGTGAGGATGTCGGTGTCCGGCACGCCCTGCGATGCCGAGATCTCCAGACCGCTCGACCAGACGCCGTCGAAACCGGCCCGTTCGGCGAGGCGTGCGCCCAGCGGATTGTGGGCGCCGGCGAGCCGCACCACACCCGGGCCTTCGAGCAGAGCGCGAAGGCGGGCGGCACTTCCGAGGCCGCCGTGGCCAGCCCCGGCGCCGTTCTGCCGCTCGATTCCTGCTATTTCATTCATAACGGTTCTCCCGCTGCGCGAGTTATCGAAGAGGGGCCGCAACGGCATTGGCGTCGACGCGCGACGAGCAATGCTCGGACGGTTATGTGGGACCGACCGCAAAGGGGCTACAGAGGCTGAAGCCTTTCGATCGCATCACACGGCCCGGTCGTGGGATCGTTCGGGTTCGGTCGATGGGAGAGCAGCTGGGCCCATGCCTGCCGCTGAGCTTACGGCCAGTCATCCCACCGGAAAACCACAACAAGGCCCCACGTCATCAGGTCTTAAGTGAGGGTTTAGCAGCACCCCAGCACGGCAAGTAGGAGCGATTTAAGGCCGTTGTGAAATTATGGCTGAGGAGCCGCTTTGCAGTGCTTATCCGAGCGGTTCCCGGTGATAGAAGGGATGGCGATGTTCGACCGAATAATGGAGCGATTGCACGACCCGGCCGTGTATTCCATACCGGCAGTGGCGTTGCTGATTGCGATCGAACTGCTGGCCATCAAGTTCGGAAATGACGAGGAACTGACGGGCTACGCCCTGAAGGACCATGCCGCCAGCATCATGACCGGGCTGGGAGCGCTGGGGTGGTCCACCCTCATGCGCGTCGTGGCACTCGCGCTGTACGTGCCGGTCTACGAGTACGTAGCGCCCTTCCACCTGTCGCCGTCCTTCTGGGGCACCTGGGTGGTGTTGTTCTTCGGGGTGGACTTCCTCCTCTACTGGTACCACCGGGCGTCCCACGGGATCCGGCTGATCTGGGCGGGGCACCAGGTCCACCACTCCAGCCAGTACTTCAACCTCTCCACGGCCCTGCGCCGCAAGTGGGCGCAGTGGTTCGAGAAGATGATCTGGCTGCCGCTGCCGCTGCTCGGGGTGCACCCGGCGCTCGTGTTCGCCACGCAGTCCGTCCACCTCCTCTACGGGCTCTTCGCCCACACGGAGAAGATCCGCAAGCTCCCCAGGCCGATCGAGTTCCTCCTGGTGACGCCGTCGCACCACCGCGTCCACCACGGCATCGAGCCGGAGTACATCGACAAGAACTTCGCCAGCATCCTGATCATCTGGGACCGGATCTTCGGCACTTTCCAGCCTGAAGTGGGGCGTCCCACCTATGGGCTGACCAAGCAGATCGAGACGTACAACATCTGGAAGATCCAGGTGCACGAGTTCGCCAACATGATCCGGGACGTCCGGCAGGCGCGCACCTGGGGCCACCGCCTCGGCTACGTCTTCGGCCCCCCGGGGTGGCGCCCCAGCGAGACGCGCCCGAAGGCGGTCGCCAGGTCCGCCTCCGGTACCGCGACGGCGGCCGACTGACCCCGCCGGGCCCCACCGCATTCCTCACGGCACGACGCAGCACAAGACCCAGAGGGGACCGATGTTCCGTTCGATGTTGAGGGCCGTAATCGCCCTGCTCCTGCGCCTGGTGTTCCGACCACGCATCAGCGGCCTGGGGAACATCCCGGCCTCCGGTCCCTGCATCATCGCGGCCAACCACCTCTCCTTCTGCGACCACGTCCTGATCTCCCTCATGGCCAAGCGACCCGTCTGGTTCATCGGGAAGGCCGAGCGGCTCGACGGCACGGGGCTGCGGGACCGGCTGCGCGCCAAGCTCCTCTACACCCTCGGCTTCGTCCCGGTGAAGCGCGACGGCGGAGCGGGCGGCGTGGACGCCCTCAACCGCGCCGAAGAGGTGCTGCGTGAAGGGCGCATCTTCGGCATCCACCCCGAGGGCACCCGCTCCCCCGACGGGCGCGTCTACCGCGGCCGTGCCGGGGTGGGCTGGCTGGCGCTCGCCACCGGCGCCCCGGTCATCCCCTGCGGCCTGGCCGGAACCGACCGCGTACAGCCGCTGGGCAGGCTGATGTGGCGGGTCACCCGGTTCGACATGCACTTCGGCTCGCCCATGACCTTCCCCGAGTTCGCCGGGCGCGAGGGCGACTACAAGGTCCGCCGGCTGGTCACCGACGCCGTCATGGAACAGGTGCACACGCTCGCCGGTCTCGAGTACGTGCACCGGTACGCCCCCCGGAGCACGCCCGCCGCCGAAGCGACCACGGGCGGCTGACGGACATGGAGGTCTTCGTCACCGGCCTCGGTGCCATCAGCTGCCTCGGCGACGGCCCCGAGGCCTTCTGGAAGGGCCTGCGGACCGGCCGGAGCGGTCCCACACCCGTGGAGTCGCTGACCGGACACGTCCGCGCTCCCCTCGCCTACCAGGTCCCGCCCGCCACGGACGCATCGGCGCACGCCGAGGACGACGCCACCCGGGGACGGGCCTCGCGGTTCGCCCTGCACGCCGCCCGCCAGGCGGTCGTGGACGCGGGACTGACCGACGAAGAGGTCGCCGGCATGGCCGTGGTGATCGCCACCGCCATAGGGGTGTGCGAGGAACGGGAGGACGCCTTCCGCGCGGGTGTGCCCGATGACGCGGTATGGACGCCCACCTTCTCCGTCGCCCCGGCCGTCGGCAATGCGCTGGGCTCCTTCGGGGCGAACATCAGCGTGAGCAACGCCTGCGCCGCCAGTGGCTACGCCCTGAGCGTCGCGATGGACCTCATCCGGCGCGGTGAAGCGGAGACCGTGCTCGTCGGCGGGGCCGAGGGAAGCGCCGGTGTACCGATCGCCGCCTTCAATCGGCTGGGGGCGATCGATCCGGACGGCTGCCGCCCCTTCGAAGCCGACCGCAAGGGGACCGTCTTCGGCGAGGGCGCGGCCATGCTGGTCGTGCAGTCCGCTCGGGCGGCGGCGCGCCGCCGTACGTACGGCAGGCTGTCCGGCACCGCATGGAGTTGCGACGCCTACCACACCACCGCGCCCGACCCGGGCCGCCGCCAGTTGGTGCGTGCGGCGCAGGAGGCGCTGCGGGACGCGGGGTGCGGGCCCGAGGCGATCGGCTGCGTGATCCCGCACGGCACCGGGACCCAGCAGAACGACCTGCTGGAGTCGGAGACCCTGCGCGAAGTGCTGGGGCAGCGGTGCGGTGCCACGCCGCTGTTCAGCCTCAAGGCCTTCATCGGGCACACGGCCGGTGCCGCGGCCGCCTTCAGCGCGGTCTGCGCGGCCCTCGTCCTGCGGCACGGGCAGGTGCCGCCGAACATCGCCCTGGCACAGCAGGACCCGGCGTGCGACGTGTGGCTCCCGCAGGGCGGCCCGACGCCGCTGCCACGACCGGGTGTGCTGATCAATTCCTATGCCTTCGGCGGCAGCAACGTGTCGCTCGTGCTCGACGGAGGAGTCCCATGACCGTTCGCCCCCAGGTCGCCGAGGCGGCGGTGAGCGGCGTCGGGGTCACCGTGCCGCCCGCCGGCGTCGCACCCGGTGCGGCCTGGTTCGACCACAGGTCCGAGCTGGGTCCGCGCGGCTACAAGTACCTGCCCGAGGCCTGCCAGTACCTGCTGGCGGCGGCGCGGGCGGCGGTTGCGGGCAGCGACGGTCTGCTGGAGCGGTGTCCCGAGGAGCGGCGCGGCGCCGTGGTCGGTACGAACAGCGCCGTGGCGGAGTTGCACTCCGTCATCGACCGGACGACCCGGACCGAGGGGGCTGACTTCGTCAGCCCCATGACGGCGCCCTTCTTCTCGGTGAACCTGGTCGGCGCCCGGCTCTCCACCGAGCACCTGCTCAAGGGCTTCAACCTGACGGTCACCTCACCACGGGTGGCCGGTGTGGAGGCGCTGCACCTGGCCGCCCACGAAGTGGCGGGCGGGCGGGCGGAGGCCGTACTCGCCGGCGCGACCGAGGCGCCGGATCCCTACGCGGCGGACGCGCTGCCCGAAACCGGCGCCGCCCTCCTCGTGCTGCGCCCCCGCGCATCGGCCGCGCCCGGGACGACGCTGTTGAGGTCGTGCCTGCTGTTCCTGCCGCCGCGGGCGCTGACGACGACCGCAGGCCGTGAGCGAGCGGAGCGGATCGTGGCCTCCGCCCTCGACGCCGTCACGGCCGGGCACGACGGGGCCGACGGAATCGACGTCCGGCTGGTGGCGGACGGATCGCCGGTCGCACGGGCCGTCTCGGACGCGGTCCGCAGCCGGTGGGGACCCGACGTGCCCCCGGGGACGGACGTACCGCGCGCCGGGTCACTGGAGGCCGTGGCACTGCTCGCCGACGGCGTCCGGTCCGGTCGCGGGCGCGCCCGGCTGGTGGTCACCGCGGCCAGGGAAGGCAACGTCTCCCTCGCCATGACGACCACGAAGCCGCTGCCCGACCAGCCACCGCAGGCCGGCTGAAGCCCGAGGGCGCACCGCCCTTCGCGCCGCGGGGCGGACCGGTCGAACATCCCGTCCCGCGGCACCCCATCACGCAGCACACGACATGAGAAAGAGAGCCGACATGGTGCAGCAGTCCCTCGCACTGGACATCGACGACCTCCGCGAGACGATCGCGAACATCCTCGACATCGACACCGCCGAGGTGACCGACGACGCCGACTTCGTCGAAGACCTGGACATGGACTCCCTCCTGGCGCTGGAGATCCTGGTCTCCCTGGAGCGCAAGTACCACGTCAAGATCGGGGAGGAGCACATGAAGGAGGTCCGCTCGCTGCGGAGCACCCACAGCCTGCTCGCGAACAAGCTCGAAAGCGCGTGAACCATGGCTGAGAACACCACCCGTGTCGCCGTCGTGACCGGCGGGTCCCGAGGCATCGGACGGGCCGTGGTGGAACGGCTACTGGCCGACGGCTACCACGTCAGCTACTGCTTCCAGACGGCGTCGACCGCGTCCGCGGAGATCGAGGGCCTTGCCGAGGTGCACGGCGTCCGGGTGCTGGCCGCCCGGGTCGACGTGACCGACGAGGCGGCGGTGCGCGCCTACCTGAGGCAGACCGAGGACACCCTGGGACCCATCGACGTCCTGGTGTCCAACGCCGGGGTCATCCGTGACACGCCGCTGCTGAGGATGAGTGCGGACGACTGGCACACCGTCATCCAGACGAACCTGACGGGCACCTACAACGTGTGCCGCGCGGCGATCTTCGAGTTCATGAAGCGGGGTGCCGGCAGCATCGTCACCATCTCCTCGGTGACGGGCGTGTACGGCAACGCGGCCCAGACGAACTACGCGGCGTCGAAGGCCGGGATCATCGGGTTCACCAAGTCGCTGGCGAAGGAAGTGGGCCGGTTCGGCGTGCGCGCCAACGTCGTGGCGCCCGGGTTCATCGCGACGGACATGACCGACTCGGTGAGCGAGGCGGTCCGCGACAGCACGGTGAAGAAGATTCCGGTCGGGAGGCTGGGGACCGCGCAGGAGGTGGCGGACGCCGTGGCGTTCCTCGCGTCGCCGCGCTCCTCGTACATCACCGGTCACGTACTGCACGTCGACGGCGGAATCCCCGACTGACGCACGGAAAGGGCCCGCGGCCTCACGGCACGCGGGCCCTTGTCACGTGGGTCAGCCCTGCTCCTTCGCCTTCGCGGCGTAGACGGGCACGTACTCCTGGCCGGAGATCTCTGCGATGCGCTGGATGATCAGGTCGGAGACGGCCCTGCGGGCACGGGCGTCACCGGCGGAGCCCTCGTACCCGGAGAGGTCGACGGGCTTGCCGAAGGTGACTTTGACCTTGGCCGGACGGGGCAGTGCGCGCTTGGGCGGCAGGACGCGGTCGGTGCCGCTCATGGCCACCGGCACCACGGGCGCGCCGGACGTGAGGGCCAGCCACGCCACACCCGTCTTGGCCCGGTAGAGCCGGCCGTCGGGGGAGCGCGTGCCCTCGGGGTAGATGCAGAAGACGCCGCCGTCCTTCACCACCCGAAGACACGCGTCGAGCGAGGCCACGGCCGCCCGTTGGTTCTCGCGGTCGACCGGAACCTGTCCGCTGCCCTGCATGAAGGACGAGATGATCCGCATCGGCCAGGGGCCTCCGGAAAAGTACTCCGACTTCGCCATGAAGGTCACCTGTCGGTCCAGCACCAGCGGCAGGAACGTCGAGTCCACGATGGACAGGTGGTTGGACGCGAGTATGACGCCGTTCGACCGCGGCACGTTCTCCAGGCCGACGGCTTCGAGTCGTACCGCGGTACGCAGCACCGGTCCGGACAGCCGCTTCACGTGCTCGTACATCATCGCCATGTTCCTCTGTGACTCGTGTGATCTGCGCGGCCCGCGCTCCGCGGCGGCCCACAGCCGGTACCGCCGCCGTGAGCCGCCGCATGCGCGCCGTGACAGCGCTCTTACCCTTCGTTGACCGCCGAGCGGCGGCCCCTACCCGTAGTCGAAGGTGTCGGGATCGGGTCCTCGGCGTTGCCCGGTGTCCAGTGACGCGATCCTGGCCATCTCCTGATCGTCCAGGGAGAAGTCGAAGACGTCGGAGTTCTCCTTGATCCTCGCGGCTGCGGACGACCTGGGGATCACGAGGTTGCCCAGTTGCAGATGCCAGCGGATCACCACCTGTGCCGGCGAGCGGCCGTGTGCCCGGGCGATCTCGGCCAGTGCCGGCAGGTCGAGGAGGCCCTGCCCCGAACCGAGCGGGCTCCACGCCTGTGTGGCGATGCCGTGCGCGGCGTGGAACTCACGCAGCTCCGCCTGCTGGAAGCCGGGGTGGAGCTCGACCTGGTTCACGGCGGGGACGATGTCGCAGCGGTCCATGAGCCGGCGGAGCTGGCCGGCGGTGAAGTTGGAGACGCCGATCGCGCGGATCCGACCCTCGGCGTGGAGCTTCTCGAGCACGCACCAGGTCTCCAGGTACCGGTCCCGCAGCGGGAGCGGCCAGTGGATGAGGTAGACGTCGACCCGGTCCATGCCGAGCCGTTCGAGGCTGGCGTCGAAGGCCCGCAGCGCTTCGTCGGTGCCGTGGTCGCTGTTCCACAGCTTGGTCGTGACGACGATCTCGTCGCGCGGAATGCCGGACGCGGCCACGGCGGCGCCGACGCCGCGTTCGTTGCGGTAGCTGGTGGCGGTGTCGATGCCGCGGTATCCGGCCTCCAGCGCGGTGCCCACGAGGGATTCGGCCTCACCGTCCGGGATCTGCCACATGCCCAGACCGAGTCGGGGGACGTCCAGACCCTGGTTGAGGGTCACGGTGGGTTTCACGCACCGGCCTCCAGTCCGAGGTCGACGGGCAGCGCGTAGCACCCGTGGAGGTGGGTCGTGGTCCGGAACCGGACGTCCTCGTCCGGGATCGCCAGCCTCATGTTCGGGTAGCGCGTGACGAGTTCCTCCAGGACCACCTCGAGCTCGAGCTTGGCGAGCGTCGCCCCCAGGCACACGTGGATGCCGTGGCCGAAGGCGAGGTGCCGCGGCGTGCGGGGCCTGTCGAGGTCGATCGCGTCCGGCTCGGTGAACGCGGACGCGTCCCAGTTGGCCGCCTGGACCGAGGCGATGACGCCCTCGCCCGCCCGGATCGTGACCCCGCCCAGTTCGACGTCCTCGACCGCCGCCCGCCGCGGCGAGTCCCGGGCGATCGAGTGGTACCGCAGCAATTCGTCCACCAGGGCCGGGATGACGGACAGGTCGTTGCGCGCCCGTTCCGCGAGATCCGGCCGCTGGATCAGCGTCAGAGCGCTGAGCTCGATCATGTGCGCGGTGGTGGAGAACCCGGCGAACAGCAGCAGTGCCACGTAGGACACCAACTCCATGTCGCTCATGTCCGGGTTCTCGGTGATCAGCTTGCTCAGCAGGTTGTCGTCCGGCTGGGCGCGCTTGTCCGCGATCAGCTCGGTCACATCGGTCAGCAGCCCGAGCTTGGCCTTCTCGCGCTCGCTCGACTCCAGGTCGTCGTGGGCGAGGACGAGGCGGATGTTCCGCTCGAAGCCGGCCAGGTCGTCGGCGGGCACGCCGAGCAGCAGGCTGATCGCGAGAGCCGGAATGGGGGTGGCGAACTCGGTGACCAGGTCGACGGGCTGGGGCAGCGCCTCGATGGCGGCACAACGCTCCCGGGTGATGCGCTCGATGTCGGGGCGGAGCCGCCGGATGCGCCGGGGGGTGAACTCGCCCGATATCAGGCCGCGCAGTTGGGTGTGCACCGGCGGATCCGCGTGCGTCATGCTCAGCGGCAGGTCGGTGCCCCCCGGCAGGTTCCACCGCGGAAAGCCCTCAGCTTTTGGGTTGGCGCTGAACCCCGGGTGGGTGAGGACCTCCCGTACGAGTTCGAAGCTCGTGGCGAGCCAGGTCGGCTCACCGTCGGGGAGCACCACCCGCGTCAGCGGAGCGGAGTCCCGAAGCGAGGCCACCGACTCCGGCGGGGCGAAGGGACACCCTGCGGGCGCTCCCTGCGGCAGTCGCGGGAGGTCGGTCGGGCCGGTGCTCATGTCGTTCGTCATTAGCCTCACCTTGAGTTCTGGCCGCCGCCGAGCGGACGGCACACGCGGTGACGCGGGCCGGCGGCTGCGGCAGCCGTGCTTTCCGTAGTTGCCTGCCGGTTCACCACGTGATCACCGTGGCGCAGGCCGCAGTCCCCCCGCCGAGTCCGGCGATCATCACGCGATCGCCCCTCGTGATGCGTCCCGCTCCGGCCTCGATGGCGAGCGTCAAGGGGATCGAGGCGGCGCCCGTGTTGCCGAACCGGTCCGCCGACACCGCCACCTTGTCCATGGGCACGTCGAGCCACTTGGCGCAGAACTCCACCATCCGGCCGCTGCCCTGGTGGAAAACGAACCGGTCTATGTCCTCCAGCGCCACGCCGGCCTCGGCGCACGCCTGGGCGGCCACCGGTGGGAGCGCGGACTCCGCCCAGGCGACGACCCCCCGCCCGTCCATCTCGAACCGGTCCGCCAGGGGGTCGTGCGTGTGCCGGAGCGGCAGGCTGCTGCCGCCGCCGCGTACGCGCACCAGGTTCACGTGCTCGGCCTGGCACCTCGCCACCACGCCGGCCCCCTCGGAGCCGGCGGGCAGGGCGTCGAGGACGACCGCGCCCGCCCCGTCGCCGAAGAGGCTCACGGTCCTGCGGTCCTGCGGGTTGAGGATGGCCGAGTACTTGTCGGCGCCGATGAGGGCCACCGGTCCGCGCCTGCGCCATCCGTCGGCAGCGCCCAGGCCGTAGAGGAACCCGGCGCACACCCCGTTGACGTCGAAGGCCGGTATGCCCGTCAGCTCGAGTTCGGCGAGGACGAACGCGGCCGTGGGCGGCTGCGGCTGGTCCGGGGTGGAGGTGCAGACGATGACCGCGGCGAGGTCGTTGCCGTGCAGTCCGGCGTCCTTCAGGGCCATGGAGAGAGCCCGGGCCGCCATCGAGGAGGTGGGTTCTCCGTCGCCGGCGTACCGGCGTTCCTCCACCCCGGTGCGCGCTGTGATCCACTCCGGGGTCACGCCGCACCACCGTGAGATCGTTTCGTTGTCGATGCGCCGATCGGGCACATACCAACCCAGCCCGACGGCACCCAGCTTCCCCGGCCTTGTCTTCATCGGTATGCCTCGTAGACCTTCCGTAGAGTGCGTGCGGTTATCCGGCCTCCGGCGGCCACCGGACCCGCGGGGTTCGGCGGTGCGCCGGAACGGGAGCGTGAACCCGGCAGGCAGCGCACGACGGCTGCGGCCTGGACCTCGGCGCACTTGACCGCCGAGTCACCGCAACGGAAGCGGTTCAGCAGATACAGCCCCGGCGACCCCGGTGCCTCCAGGGACAAGCCGAGCTCGTGCCGACCCAGCACGTCGCGCACGTCGGCGGGCAGGTGCGGGGAGGCGTCCCGGAACCCCGTCGCCGCGATGACCGCGTCGAACGTGCCCTCGGTTCCGTCGGCGAAGCGGACGGACTCCTGTTCCAGGGCGACGACCCGGGTGCGCGCGTGGAGACGGCCGTGGCTGAGATGGGGGAGGAAGTGGTCGCTCAACACCGGTGTCGAAACGGCGAGCCGGCTCTTCGGGGCCTCCAGTCCGAAGGAGTCGTAGGTGCCCACCACGCGGCGGACGACCGACTCCCCCACGCTGGCGATCACGCGGCCCACCAGCGGGGCGTGGCTCAACCCGCCGCCCGAGTGGTCGATCGGCTTGCCCAGCAGCACCTTGGGCAGGTACCACTTCGGGGTCCTGATGCTGATCTCCACCCGCGATGCGGCGGTGACGAGCTCGCACGCGATGTCCACGGCCGAGGCGCCGTTGCCGATGACGAGGACCCTCTTCCCGCGGTACGGCTCGGCGTTCCTGTACTCGGCGGAGTGGCTGAGCGCGTACGCGGGTGCGGTGGCACGCGGCACGTCCGGCCACACGGCCTCGACGTTGTGGCCGGTGGCGTCGACGACGGCGTCGAACTCCTCCTCCGTCTCGGCTCCGGCGCGGTCGTGCCACCGTACGACCCAGCCACCGCCCTCCCGGGCGGACACCGAGTCCACCCGGCACTCCCAGTGGCGCTGCGGGCCGTGACACTCGGCGGCCACCTGGGCGAGGTAGGCCCCGTAGAGCGAGTGGTGGACGAAGTGCACCGACGGCTCGGACCGGATCTCCGTGCCGGTGAAGGCGCTGCGCTGCCGTGAGGTGTTGAGGAACAGCGTGTCGTACACACGGCTCCGCTTCGAGGTGGTGTTCCACAGGCCGCCGGCCTCGGGGTCCTCCGACACCCAGTGCACGGACCAGTCCGGCAGGTGCCGTGAGATCTCCCGGACGGCGGCGATGCCGAAGATCCCGGAGCCGATCACGCAGACCTTCACAGGCTCGACTCTCCTGCGGACTGCGGCGCGGCGAACAGCGGCGAACCCTTCCGGGACCGGTACAACCGCTTGGCGAAGTCATAGGCCGGAACCTCGATGTACCGGTAGATCGGCACGGACAGGAGGATCACGAGGCCGAAGTAGGCGGCCATGATCAGCACCTTCCACACCGGCTCGCCGAGCGTGGAGGTCGGGACCCCGAACAGGGACGACAGCCAGCGCATGACGAAGGGCTCGGACGGCAGGACCACCAGGAGCTGGATCGCGTACATGCCGTAGGACAGCTTCCCCAGGCCCACGAAGACCTTGCCGCGCAGCAGCGACCAGCGGCCCGCGAGATCGGCCTGTGCCAGGGCGATCACCAGGAAGGGCAGCGCGACGAGGCCCACCGCCGTCCGCTGGAGCGGACCGTCCATGTACGTACCGACCACATAGGCGACGGCGCACCAGGCCCACGCCCACCGCTGCCGGATCGTCGGAAGCGCGCCCCGGTTGAGGAGGATGCAGCACACCATCCCGACGAGGAACTCGAGGAAGCGGTAGGGCGGGAAGGGCAGGGTGAGCCAGTAGACCAGGTCGCCGCCGTGGGCCCCGGTGCTGAAGTACTCCAGGTGACCGCCCGACGTCTTCACCGTGAAGTAGTGCATCACGTACAGCGGCAGCGCGAACTCGAGGAAGACGGCGGCACCGAGGAGCCAGTACAGGGCCCGCGAGGTCAGACGCTGTACGACGAACAGCGAGAGCGGGAACAGGAGATAGAAGAAGGCCTCGGTGCTCAGCGACCAGGTGACCGGGTTGACGCCGGTGTAGATCTCCTGGAAGGGGACCCACGACTGCAGCAGTGTCAGGTGCAGGACGATGTTCTCCGTGGTGATCGGCATCCCGAGCACCACGATGGCACCGATGGCCAGCGCGGTCGTGACGAAGTAGACCGGATAGAGCTTCCCGGCCCGCTTGGCGCAGAAGTTGGCGAGGCTCGTTCCCTCGCGCGTGGTGAGCGCCAGGACGAAGCCGCTGAGGATGAAGAAGCTGCCGACGGCGAAGTTGCCGCTCATGGTGAGGAAGCGGGGGCGCGTCAGCGGGGCGAACTCCAGGCCGCCCGTCGGGCCGAAGACGAACTGGAACGTCGTGAAGTGAAAGCAGAACACCAGGATCGCGGCCAGCCCACGCAGTCCTGTCAATGAGTCGAGCAGCGGCGGTGCGTGCGGTTGCCGGGCAGGACGAGCTTCGGTCTTCGCCTCTGCAGAGGTCAGCATATTCACCCACGTATCTCGATCGGTTGTCTTCGTGCGCCGGCGATCGCGCGCCCGGTACAGCACGTGGCTGATGAGTCGTGACGACACGCTCCCACGCCGGGCGATCACTATGGCCAATGATTCGAGACCGTTTCAAGGCGGCCGGGCTTGGCTTTATCGACCTCCTTGGTCGGCTTTAGCGAGAGGCGCAGTCTGCCATTAGTTCGGTCTTTCCGGGACTTCCTGCCCTGTGACCGTCCAGGCTCCAAAGGCTGCTGGCGGCAAGGCTCCGCCGCAGGTCGTGGCAGGTCGTGGTGGACGACGCCGCGCCTGGTAGGCCGCTTGCATCGGCCGCGGAAGGTACTCAAGATGCCGTACGGCCAGTCGCAAAAGCGTGAGCCATAGGAAGGCTTATCAGAGCTTTTAGTGCGGCGTGCTAATTTTCGGTCAACGCATTGGGGAAGAAGTGCCTGCGGGGTCATCTGGAGCCGCCGCGAGTCGGTAGCCCAATGATCTGCGAACCAGAAAAAATGGAGGGGCAGGACGACGGTGTCTGCACGGCATGAGGCTCCGGGGACAAGCGACGGAAATCAGCGGAGGGGACCGCGGACGTATTCGTTCCCCGCGCTTCCGATAAATCGTCCCCAGCGCGGCGCGATCGCCGGCCCGTCCTTCGACGGTGCGGCGAGGGGCGTCCCCGGTGAGCTCCGGAGCGCCGCATGAGCTGGACCTGCGCGCCCCGGCGCCCGGCAGTGGAGGCCTGATGGACACGCAGCACACCGAGGGTTCCTGGGTCCGCCGCAGTGCCGGTCCGTACGCGGACGAGGTTCTCGTCCGCAGGACACGGCAGGCGTCGGCAGGAGGGCCCGTTCGCGTTCTGGCGCTGCACGGGTTGGCCGGGACCGACACGGTGTGGCACGACTGCGCACGGCTCGCGGCGCCCGAAGTCGAGTTCTGGGCGGCTCTCATGCCCTGGGGATACGCCGGCAAGGAGACCTGGAGCCACCAGGGCGATCCGGCCGCGTGGATCGCGCAGGCGCTGGACGCGGTACCCGGCGGGGTGGACGTGCTGGTCGCACACTCCTTCTCCACCGGGCTCGCCCTGGAGGTCCTGGCCGCCATGGACCCCGCGGTGCGTCCCGGAGCGGCCGTGGTCGTCGCCCCGTTCCACCGACGCAGTCCGGGGGACTTCGCCTGGCACACCGCGACCCACTACCTGAAGTCGTACCACGGCTTCCTCGACGAATGCCTGCGCATCGGCTCCCGGCGCCCCCTCGACGACGACGTACGTCGTGACATGGCGCTGCGTGTCCGTGACCGTGTGGGGCCGTACGGCTTCCTGCGCTTCTTCGACACCTATCTGCGCAGTCCCTTCCTGGACACGGCGGCCCTCGACCTGCCGGTGCTCGTGGTGGCCGGGGACGGGGACCCGTTCGCGCCGCTGGGCGACGCCCGCGGGCTCGCCGCGGCACTGCCCGACGCACGGTTGCGCGTCTTCCAGGACTGCGGCCACCTGCCGATGGCGGAGCAGCCGCAGCGGTTCGCCGAGGCCGTGGACGACCTGATCCGCGAGGCGTTCCCTTCCGCAGGGTGAGACGACCGGCAAGGCGCCGCGGAAGGCGGCCGACCCAAGGGCATCCGCCCGGCACACAGTGAGAGGTACACATGTTGACTTCGACCAAGGGAACTTGGTGTCTGATCCTCGGCGCGTCGAGCGGAATGGGCCGGGCGACCGCGCTGGCGATGGCGAAGGAGGGCGCCAACATCTTCGGCGTGCACTTCGACTCCGCGGCCCGGCTGGAAGCCGTCGACGAACTCACTGACGAGTTGCGTGAGTTGGGGGCGGAGGTCTCCTTCCACAACGCCAACGCCGCGAGCAAGAAGACGCGGGCGGAGCTGGTGGAGCAGCTGAAGGAGGTCACCGGCGGCGCCGGTGTGCGGGTCGTGCTCCACTCCCTCGCCTTCGGCAGCCTGCTGCCGTTCATCCCGAGCACCGGCGAGCCGAGCGTCATCACCCCCCGCCAGATGGACATGACCATCGACGTGATGGCGCACAGCCTCGTCTACTGGGTCAGGGACCTCCACACCGCGGGGCTGCTGGCGCGGGGCGCCAAGGTCTTCACCCTGACCAGCCACGGTGACAACCGGGTCATCCCGCACTACGGAGCCGTGTCGGCGGCCAAGTCCGCGCTCGTCTCGCACGTGCGGCAACTGGCGGTCGAACTCGCCCCCTCCGGCATCGCGGTCAACGCGCTGCGGGCGGGCGTCACCCAGACACCCGCGCTGGAGCGCATCCCCGGTAGCGACGACCTGATCCAGCGGGCCAGGCAGGCCAATCCGCACGGCCGGGCGACCGTCCCGGAGGACATCGCCGAAGCCGTCGCGCTGCTGTCGGCGAGCGACTCGTCGTGGCTCACCGGAAACGTCATCAGCGTGGACGGCGGCGAAGGGCTGGTCTAGGAGGACGAGGCCACCACACGAGGGGAACCAGAGAAATTGGTTGCACACGGGCAGTCCGCAGCGGTCGTGGTGACAGGGGTCGGCGTGCTCACGCCGATCGGCACCACGGTCGGGGAGTTCTGGGACGCGGCGGTGAAGGGGTCCGTCGGCACGGCGCCCATCACGCTGTGCGACGTCACCGGCCTTCCCCACCGCATGGGCGGTGAGGTCAAGGGGTTCGGCGACCCGCGATCGGGTCTTCCGCGCAGCACACAGCTGGCCGTGGCCGCGAGCCTCGCGGCGGCCGCCGATGCGGGTGTGCGGCCGTGGACCGCGGACCCGACCCGCGCCGGCGTCTGCATGGGCACCCTGCTCGGCAATCGCGCCGCGGTCGAGGCGGGCGTCATGCGGTTCCACCGCGGTGGGCCGCCGGTCGACGGGGACGGCCTCGACCCGGCCCCCCCGTTGGTGGACCTCGCCGACGCCGTGTCCCGAGAACTCGGCTTCATGGGGACGAGCCTGGTGGTCAGCAGCGCCTGTGCCTCCGGGAACAGCGCGCTGGCGTACGCCGCCGACACCATCAGGGCCAACCGTGCTGACGTCATGATCGCCGGTGGGGTGGACGAGATGTCGTCCGCGCTCCTCATGCTCTTCACCAGCCTGCGGTCGATCGCTCCGGACGTGGCCCGGCCGTTCGACCGCAACCGTGCGGGACTGCTCGTCTCCGAGGGCTCGGCCGCGTTGGTGCTGGAGTCGTACGAGCACGCCCGCCGCCGCGGTGCACACATCTACGCCCGACTCGCCGGCTGGTCCAGCGCCTCCGACGCCCACCACATGACCGCCCCGCACCCCGAGGGGCTCGGTGCGCGGCGCTCGATGGAGCGGGCTCTGGCGCAGGCCGGCGTCCCGGCCGACCAGGTCGACTACATCAGCGCGCACGGCACGGGCACCCCGTCGAACGACCGGGTCGAAGCCCGTGCGGTCCGGGACGTCTTCGGTGCCCGTACCCCGGCGGTCTCGTCGCTGAAAGGGGCGCTCGGACACGCCCAGGGCGCAGCGAGCGCCATCGAGGCGGTCGGCTGCGTCCTGGCCATACGTGACGGGGTGATCCCGCCGACGGCCAACCTGGCCGACCCGGACCCGGAGTGCGCGCTCGACCTCGTCTCCGGCGAGGCCCGTGCGGCGCGCGTCGACGTGGCCGTCAACAACGCCTTCGGATTCGGCGGCAACACGGGGTGCACCGTCTTCACCCGGCTCGGCTCCAGGAGTGCTCGATGACCCGGTCCGCGGCCATCACGGGAATGGCCGTCGCCACCTCGCTGGGTGCCGGCCTGGACGCGACGTGGGAGGCGCTGCTCGGCGGCGGCACCGCCGTCGCCGCCACGTCCTACGGCGAAGACCCGTACCGGGGCGTCGGATTCGCGGCGGTTCTCTCCTCCGACCTGCCGGAGGTACCGGCGTTCGGGAGGAAGCGGCTCCGTGCGCTGAGCCGGGAATCCCTGCTCGTCTCCCGGGTGGGCGCGCTCGCCTGGCGGGATGCCGGCCTCGACGCCGGCGGTGCGCCGACACCCGCCGACGTGGGCGTCGTCCTCGGGACCACCACCGCCGGCCTCGACGACTACCTGCGGGTGCTGCACGACGGCGTGACGCACGGCCCGACACTCGTGAGTCCGTCCTCCGGCCCCCAGGCGAGTCTCAACGCCGTGGCCTCCGAACTCTCGGTCTCCGCACGGGCGGAGGGCAGCATCGTGACGGTCACCGCCGGACGCTGCTCGGGCAGCCACGCGTTGGCCGTGGGCGCCGATCAGGTGCTGACGGGCGCGGCGGAGGCCGTTCTCGTCGCCACGGTCGAGACCCTGGACCCCACGGCCGCCCGGGTGGACCGGCCGGGGACGGGGCCGTTCTCCGCGGAGCGCGGAGGGGCCGTGCCCGGAGAGGCCGTCGTGGTGCTGGTGGTCGAAAGCCTCGACGGGGCGCGCGACCGCGGTGCGCGCGTGCTCGCCGAGGTGTCGGGCTGGAGCACGGTGAGAGGCGACGCCGGGCAGGACACGGCGGTGCGTGCCGCGCGCGCGGCGCTTCGCGGGGCCGGGCTCGACGCCGCCGACATCGGCCTCGTCTGTTCCTCGGCCACGGGCGGCAGCGGGGTCGACGGTCCGGAAGCGCACGCCCTGCACGAGGTGCTGGGTCCATCGGTTCCCGTCTTCAGCCCCTTCGGGGCGCTCGGCGACTGTGCGGGCGCCAGCGGCCTGGTGCAACTCGCGTTGACGGCGCGCGCTCTGGATGCCGGTCTGGCACCGCCGACCTGCGGGCTCGCCCGGTGGGACCCGTGCCTGCCGAGGATCGGCGTCGCCGCTCGGGCCCAGCAGCTGCGTCCCGCCCCCGCACTGGTGCTCACCACCGATGCCGGAGGTCAGGCGGCGGCCCTGGTGCTCCGTCCCCCGGCGGCCGGGGGCGGGGCGTGAACGGGCGTCCGAGCACGCCGAATCATCTGAACCGGCTCATGGAATCGAACAGGAAACCTGGAATGGACATATCCGGAACGCCGCTGGAGCGGTCCTGGGGCGTGGGAATTCGGGCGGTCGGCGGATATCTCCCCGAGAAGGTGGTCAGCAACACCGACCTGGAGGAGGTCCTCCTCACCCGGGACGACTGGATCAGGGAAAACATCGGCGTGGAGACCCGCCGCATGGCCGCCGAGGACGAGTGGACCTCGGACCTGGGGGCCGCCGCGCTCGAGGACGCGTGCGCCCGGGCGGGCGTCAGCCCGTCCGAGGTGGATCTCGTCGTCTGCGGAACCTACACGCCGGACAACATGGCACCGCCCACGGCGATGCGGGTGATCGCGAAGGCCGGCGCGCACGGAGCCACCGGATTCGACATCAACAGCGGGGCCTGCCCGGGCGGCGTGTTCGCCCTGGACGTCGGCGCCAAGTACCTCGCCTCCGGGGAGTACCGCCGGGTCGCCGTGGTGCTCGCCGACGTCAACACCCGGACCATGGACTGGAAGGACCCCGGACCGGCCGTGATCTTCGGCGACGGCGCGGCCTGCTACCTGCTGGAGCGCTGCCGTCCCGACCGGGGGGTGGGCCTCACGCTGCTGCGCAGCGACCCGTCCCGTTACGAGGCGGTCTGGGTGGCGCGCGAGGAGCGGACCCTGCGCGACGGCCGTCGGCTGACCAGCGGCTTCGGCGACAACTTCGCCACGCTCTCGGGCAAGGCCGTGCACGACTTCGCCGTCGGTGAAGTGCCCGAGCTCATCGAGGAACTGCTCGCGCGAGCGGGACAGGACCCGTCGGACGTCGACCTGTTCGCCCTGCACCAGGCCAACCTCTACATCGTCCGCGGCATCATGGCCGCCCTGGGGGTGCCGGACGATCGCACGGTCACCAACATCCAGAAGTACGGCAACACCTCGGGAGCCAGCGTTCCGCTGGTACTGCGGGAGGCGGACGACCTCGGCCGGCTCTCCCCGGGTGACCAGGTGGTGCTCGCCGCGTTCGGTTCGGGCCTGAGCATCGGCGTGGCGTTGGTCCGCTGGTGCGGGCCCGCGGACTTCGAGGCGGTGGCGACCGCGTGAACACCTCGCTGTCGGAAAACGGTTCGGCCTTCCGGGGCGCCCTGACGGGCCTGCTCGGCATCGGCACGTACCTGCCGTCGCGGCAGGTCACGAACGAGATGATCTGCGAGCGGATCGAGAGGTCGGACGAATGGATCCGCAGCCGCTCCGGGATCCGGTTGCGCTACTGGGCCGAGCCGACGGAGACGGTGGAGTTCATGGCCGCCACGGCCGCCGAGCGGGCCTTGGAACACGCCGGGATCGCCGCCTCCGAGGTCGGCTGCGTGATCGTGTCCACCGTCTCCCACCTGCACCAGTTCCCCTCACTTGCGGCCGGCGTCGCGCACCGGATCGGTGCCGCGTCACCGGGCGCGTTCGACATTTCGGCCGGGTGCGCCGGCTTCTGCTACGGGCTGTCGCTGGCGTCCGACATGGTCGCCGCCGGGAGCGCCCGGTACGTGCTGGTGATCGCCGTGGAACGGCTCTCCGAACTGCTCGACCAGGAGGACAGCGGCACCGCCTTCCTCTTCGGTGACGGAGCCGGCGCCGCCGTGGTCGGCCCCTGCGACCAGCCGGGCGTGGGCCCGGTGGTCTGGGGTTCCGACGGCTCGCACAAGGAGACCATCCGGCAGAGTCACTCCTGGGCGGCGCTGCGCGACGCGCCCGACCCCGACTGGCCGGTGATCACCATGGACGGCCGGGAGGTGTTCCGGTGGGCCGCGTACCAGCTCGCCCCCATCGCCGAGGAGGCGCTGGAGCAGGCCGGTGTGACCGTCCGGGACCTCGATTCCTTCGTGCCGCACCAGGCCAACATGCGGATCACCGATGAACTGGTCAAGGAGCTCGGGATCCCCGACCACGTGGCGGTGGCCCGCAGCGTCGAGATCCACGGCAACACCTCCGCGGTGTCGATCCCGCTCGCCCTCCAGGAGCTGCTCGCCTCGGGCGAGGCCAGGCCCGGCGGTCTCGCCCTGCTGCTGTCCTTCGGCACCGGCCTCGTCTGGGCCGGACAGGTCGTCCGACTGCCACCGGCGCCCGCCGGACCGCCCGTACCGGCTACCACCGCGCCGGCCCATCCGACCAAGGAGAACCGATCATGACCGCTGTCCAGAGCGACACCCTGCAGGGCCTCAAGGAAATCCTCGACGAGGTCGCCGACGTCCCGGCCGAGGACGTCTCGCTGGAGAGCTCGCTCACCGACGACCTGGGCCTGGACTCGCTGACCGTGGTGTCCCTGTTCGTCCTGGTCCAGCGCCGCTTCGGCACCGAGGTGTCGAACGCCGCCTTCGACCGGCTCACCACCGTCGGCGAGGTCGTCGCCTATCTCGAACACGGTGAGCTTCCGGCCTGACCGGCCGCCCTCCATCCCGACTCAACGAGCCGGAAAGGCAGTTCATGCATCTCATGGTCAGGCCGACCAGAAAGCCGCTGCGCGGCGATCTGCTGGTCCCCACCTCCAAGTACCACGTGCACCGCGCACTGATCCTCGCCTCGCTCGCCGACGGCACCAGCCGGATCAAGGGCGTCTCGGACGCCCGACACGTGCAGTACACCGTCCGCCTGCTGCGCGACCTCGGCACCCGGATCAGCGTCGAGGGCGACACGTACGTGGTGCGGGGCGGTCGCTATCGGCCGCGTCGGCAGACCGTCTCGGCCGGCAGCTCCGGCACCACGCTGTACCTCATGCTCGGCCTCGCCTCACTGGCCGAGTCCCCGATCACCGTGACCGGACAGAAGTACTTCCGCCGCAGGCCGGTCGGACCGCTGCTCGACGCGCTGCGCCAGCTGGGGGTCGAACTGGACTCCGCCGACGGCTGCCCGCCCGTCCGTCTGACCCCGGGCCGGCCCACCGGAGGCCGGGTGGTGATACCCGGCACGCTGTCGCAGTGGATCTCGGGGCTGCTCCTGCTCGCACCGTTCGCCTCCGGCCCCACCGTCGTGGAGGTGTCCGGCGAGCTGAACGAGCGACCGTACGTGGAGCTGACGGTGGCCATGATGCGCCGCTTCGGGCTCCGGGTGACCGTGTCCGACGACTGGCGGCGGTTCGACATCGCTCCCGGGCAGAGCGCCCGGCCGACCGACCTGACCCTGCCACCGGACCTCGGCTCCGCCGCGTTCGGGATCGCGGCCGCCGCCATCCACCCCTCCGACGTACTGCTGCGCGGGATCACACGGCTCGACGGCGACCCGGCCGACCACCCCGAGATCGGCTTCCTCGACGTCGTCCGGCGCATGGGTGTGCCGATGACGGTCGAGGGGGCCGACGGAGTCCGCATCCGCCACGACGGCATCCGGCTGCGCGGCACGACCGTGGACTGCCGGGAGGTCCCGGACATGCTGCCGGTCCTCTGCACCCTGGCCGGCCTGGCCGACGGGGAGACGGTCTTCGAGCACATCGGGCACGTCCGGTTGAAGGAGTCCGACCGGGTCGCCGCGATGCTCCAGCTGAACGCCATGGGCGCCGACCTGACGGTGGAGGGCGACCGGCTGCGCGTGCGTGGGGTGACGTCCTTCACGGGCGCGCGCGTCTCCTCGTACAACGACCACCGGATCCTGATGTCGCTCGCCCTGGCCGGCACGAAGGCACACGGCGTCACCACCCTCACCTATCCGAAGGCCTACGAGATCTCCTACCCGGGATTCCTGGCGGACCTGACCGGCCTGGGGCTCCGGCTGTCCGTCGAGCCGGGATCCGCCGCCCCTCCGCCCGCCTCGCTTCCCGAGCAGCTGCGCCACTGGGCGAAGCACCGCCCGGACGGCACCGCCCTGGTGGACGTGCGGGACGGGCACGACACCGAGACGACCTGGCGAGAGCTCGACCAGCGGGTCGACCGCGCGGCCGCCACCCTGCTGGCCCTCGGCGTACAGCCCGGTGAAACGGTGGCGTACCAACTCCCCAACTGGGCCGAGTTCGTGGAGGTCTCGCTCGCCGCACTGCGCATCGGCGCCGTCTGCTGCCCGCTCATGCCCATCCTCCGGCAGCGGGAGATGGCCTTCGCGCTGCGCCGCTCCGGCGCGCGGGTGCTGCTGATCGCGGACAGGTTCAGGAACCGGGACCACCGCGGGGAAACCGCGTCCTGGTTCGCCGAGGACCCGGCGGGCCGGGCCCGGGTCCGTCATGTGGCCGTGGTCTCGGCGGACGGGGGAGCGGTGGAACTCCCCGCCGACGGCGACGGAGTCACCTGGTCCGACTGGGGCGCCGCGACCGCCGCCGCGCGCGTCGACACCGTGGCGCTCGCCGCTCGGCAGCCGGCCCCCGACGCCCTGGCGCAGTTGCTCTTCACCTCTGGGACCACCGGTGAGCCGAAGGGCGTCCTGCACCGGCAGGACACCCTCGGCCACGCCGTCCGGCTGCAGGCCGAACGGCTCGGACTGGACGACCGCGACGTGGTCTTCATCCCGTCCCCGCTGGCACACCAGACGGGTTTCCTCTACGGGATGTGGTTGGCCGTCACCCTCGGGGTGCCCCAACTGGTCCAGGCGCACTGGAACCCGCGCACCGCCCTGCAGGCGGTCGTCAAGCACGGCGCCACCTTCGTCCAGGCGGCGACGCCGTTCCTGGCCGACCTGCTCAAGGAGGTCGAGGCGGGGGGCCCGGCGCCGGAGACGCTGCGGACCATGGTCGTGGCCGGAGCCGCGCTGCCGCGGAGCCTGGCCGAGCGGGCCACAGCGGTCCTCGGCACCACCATCTGTGGTGCGTTCGGCACCACGGAGACCTGCTTGGGGTCGCTCTCCGCGCCGAACGACGCGCCCGAGAAGGTGTGGGGCACCGACGGCCGGGCCATGCCCGGGGTCGGGCTCAGGGTGACCGACGACGCGGGACGGACGCTGCCGATCGGGCGCGAGGGCAACTTCGAGGTCCGGTCCCCCACCTGTTTCGTGGGCTACCTGGACCGTCCCGACCTGACGGCCGAAGCCTGGACGGGCGACGGCTGGTACCGCACCGGTGACCTCGCCGTCATCGATCCCGACGGCTACGTCCGCATCACCGGCCGGGTCAAGGACGTGATCAACCGGGGTGGGGAGAAGGTCCCCGTAGCCGAGATCGAGGAACTGCTGCACCAGCACCCGTCGGTGGACGAGGTCGCGGTCGTCGGCACACCCGACGAGCGGCTCGGCGAACGCGCCTGCGCCTTCGCGGCGCTCGTCGACGGCGCCGACCTCGACCTGGAGGCGATGCGCAAGCACCTGGACCACCACCAGGTCTCCAAGCACTACTGGCCGGAGCGGCTCGAGCTGGTCGACCGGCTGCCTCGCAACCCGGCCGGCAAGGTCCAGAAGTTCGTTCTCAGGCAGCGGGCCGAGGCCCTCTGCCCGCCACCACTCGAGGAGCAGAAGGCATGAGCATCACCCAGGTCGCACCTGCGGCGCCGGGCATCACACCGGCCGAGTTCGAGCAACTGCGCGCCGAGGTCGCCGCGTACGTCGCAGGACCCGCTGAGGAGTGGGCCCACCGGATCGAGAGCACGGGTACGGTCCCCGAGGACCTCTGGACCGAGCTGCGCGAGCGCGGCTACCTGTCGCTGGCCGCTCCCCGCGAGTACGGCGGGCGCGGCCTCTCGTTCCCGCAGTGGATGGACGTGATGGAGCTGTTCTCCCGCTGCCACGGATCCCTGCGCATGGTGGTGCACGTGGTCAACGGGACCTGGAGGGCGATGGACCAGTTCGCCACCCGTGAACAGCGCGAGCGGTTCGTGCTGCCCGCCGTCGCCGGCCGGCTCAAGGTCGCCTTCACGCTGACCGAGCCGGACGCCGGCTCCGGCGCCGACATCCGTTCCAGCGTCGTCCGTGAGGGCGACACGTACTACCTGACCGGTACCAAGCACCTCATCACCTTCGGCGTGCGGTGCGACTACTGGCTGCTGGCCGCGCGGCTGGCCGGCAGTACCGGACACGAGGGCACCGTCGCCCTCATGGTGCCGCGGGACGCGGCGGGGGTGACCGTCGAGGACACCTCACAGACCATGGGGGTCACCGGCACGGACCACGCCCGCCTGACCTTCGACCGGACGCCGGTCCCGGTGGCGAACAGGCTCGGTGCCGAAGGGGACGGCCTCGCGGTCGCGTTGGGCGGATTCCTGACGCCTTCACGCATCTCGGTGGCGATGAGCTGCGTGGGGCTGGCCCGCCGCGCCCAGGAGCTGGCGCTGGAGTACGCCCGGAACCGGGTGACCTTCGGCCGGCCGCTGACCTCGCGGCAGGCGCTCCAGTTCATGCTGGCCGAGAACGAGGCGGACATCGAGGCGGCGAAGCAGCTCACCCTGCACGCGGCACGCTGCTGGGAGGCCGGGGCGGACGACGCCGCGATGCTCTCGTCGATGGCCAAGCTGACGGCGGTCGACATGCTCGGGCGGGTCACCGACAAGGCCCTGCAGGTGCACGGCGGGTCCGGCTACTGGAAGTCCAGCGCGATCGAGCGGGTCTACCGGGACGCCCGAGCCCAGCGCTTCGAGGAGGGCACCAACGAGATCCAGAAGGCCGTCGTCTTCCGCGAGCTCCTGAAGCGCACAGAGGCAGCCCGATGACCGAGCGGAAGAAGCAGTCCCGGGACCGCGTGGCGCTGATCACCGGCGCCTCCCGCGGCATCGGGCGGGCGCTCGCGCTCACCCTCGGCCGGGACGGCGCCACGGTGGTGGTGAACTACAAGAAGAACGCCGACCTCGCCGAGAAGACCGTGGCCGAAGTGGAGGAGGCGGGCGGCCGCGGCCTGGCGGTACAGGCCGACGTCGAGACGGTCGAGGGCGTGGAGAGCCTCTTCGCCACGGTGAAGGCCGAGTTCGGGCGGCTCGACCACTTCATCTCCAATGCCGCAGCCGGCGCCTTCAAGAACATCCTCGACCTGCAGCCGCACCATCTGGACCGCACCTACGCCATGAACCTGCGGCCGTTCGTGCTCGGCGCGCAGCAGGCGGTCCGGCTGATGGACGAAGGGGGGCGGATCGTGGCCATGTCGAGCTACGGCAGCATCCGCGCCTACCCGACGTACGCCGCCCTCGGCTCGATGAAGGCCGCCATCGAGTCCTGGGTCCGGTACATGGCCCTGGAGTTCGCCCCGTACGGCATCAACGTGAACGCCGTCAACGGCGGTCTGATCGACTCCGACTCCCTGGAGTTCTTCTACGGGGTGCCGGGGATGGCGGACATGACCACGGTGCTCGAACGCATCCCGAAGGGTCGGCCGGGCTCGGTCCAGGAGGTGGCCGACACCATCGCCTTCCTCCTCTCGCCGGGCGCCGAGTACATCACGGGCCAGACCTTGTCGGTGGACGGCGGGCTGAGCGTGGTCGCCCCGCCGTTCTTCGCCGACACCTCGGCGCCGCTCAGCCTGGGCGAGCGCCCCACAGGGGAGCGCTAGGTACCGGAGCGCGATTTCCGCCCGGGCCCGTGGTGCCGGCCGCAGCGCGCCGACCGCATGGGCCGCGGCACCCGGTGGACGCGCTCCGTCCGGTGCTGACCACGGCGGGCGTCACGCACCGATCGGCGGGCGGCGCATCCGACGCCCACGGCCCCGACGCGGTGCGGGCGGTGGGGGAGGGGACGCGGGCTGCGCACGCGCCGGCCGGCGGGGCGGTCCGGGGCGGCGACTTCGGGAGCCGCTCCGCAGCGCCTCTCCCGCTGCCGGCCGCCGCGGCCCCGGTCGACCGGGGCGACCGCACACCACCCGTCTCCACCCGGTGCCGCCGAACAGGGGCGGCACCGACACCCACACCAACTTCATTGGGGGGGTCCAGATGGACCTTGCTGTAAACGTGCTGGACGCCCAGTCGGTGATCACGGCCTTCGGACTCATAGGCATCCTGGCCATCATCTTCGTCGAGACCGGACTGCTGGTCGGCTTCTTCCTGCCCGGCGACTCGCTGCTCTTCCTCGCCGGGGTCGGTGCCTCAGGTGCGGCGGGGGAGGTCTTCGGCCGCCCCGACTTCCACCTCTCGCTGCCGGCGCTGCTGATCGGGACGCCCGTGGCCGCGGTCTGCGGCGCACAACTCGGCCACCTGCTGGGCGCGCGGCTCGGACCGAAGCTGTTCGCACGACCCAACTCGCGGATGTTCAAGCAGGCGCACGTCGCGCAGGCTGAGGCGTACTTCACCCGGTACGGTGCGTGGAAGGCCATCGTGCTCGCCCGCTTCGTACCGGTCGTGCGCACCTTCCTCAACCCCGTTGCCGGACTGCTCGGCGTGCGGGGGAGCACCTTCTTCATGTGGAACGCGATCGGGGGAGTCGTGTGGACGGTGGGGATCGTCCTGCTCGGCTACCGACTCGGCGACTCGCTCAAGGACAGCATCGACTCCTACATGCTCCCGGTGATCGCCCTGATCATGGTCGTCTCGTTCTCACCGGTGCTCATCGAGGTGGTCCGTTCCCGCCGGGCCGCGCGCTGACGCGTCCTCTTCACCGGCACCGCCTGCACGGTGATCCCACCTGCTCGAGCAGGCCCAGGGCCGTGCACGTGCTCGCGCTGTCCCGGCAGATCCAAGCCGCCGTTCGGGGCGTCATCGACCAGCTCGTCGATGGCGCCCCCGCTGCTGTCCGGCAGCAGATGTCCGCCCGGGACGGTGCCGAGGGCCGCGCGCCGGGGCGAAGCCGCCCGTCGACATCGTCCTCGCCCCCGACCCGCGCACGCTCGAGTGGGTGGGTGCTGGCCCGCCGCCGCCTCGAACGACCCGACGACCCGCACGAAAGACCGCCTCTGACCAGCAGGAACGGTGAAGTGCCGCTGAAGGTCCCGGCCGCCCGCGGTCGCCCGGCCCGCATGTCCCGGGCCGGGCGATCTCCGCTGTGCGAACGACCCGGATCAGTGCGCCACTTCCGGATCGCGGGACGCCCTCGAGGGGAGCAGCCACCCCGGCAGCGCCGCCAGGGTGGCGATCGCGGCCAGGACGAGCAGGGTGTGCCCCAGCCCGAGGGACACGGCCGGGCTCGCGGCCGCGTCGGGTACCCCGCCGTGAGAGGGCGTCACCACCATCATGGTCGCGGCGACGGTGATACCGAGGGTCGGGCCGATGTTCATCGCCGTCTGCTTGAGCCCGCTGATGACCCCAGCGTAGCCGGCAGGTGCATCGCCGACGACGGTGCCGGTGGCGGTGACCATCACGGTGGCGAACCCCGCGCCGAGCACGGCGAAGGCGAGACCGGTGGTCCACCACGTGCCCGCCGATTCGATCCGGATCAGTCCGACGATGCCGGAAGCGACGAGGAGCGTACCTGCGATCGCGCAGCGGCGTGCGCCGTACCGGCGCAACGCCCCCGCGGCGGCGGGGGCACCGAAGACCATCAGCACGGTCATCGGAAGGACCCGCAGTCCGGCGGCGAACGGGTCCAGCCCGAGAACGTCCTGGAGGGAGAACGTACCCACGAACAGGGCACCGAACATGCCGCTGGTGGTGAGGAGCAGGATCACCATGGACGCCGTCACGGGTACGGACCGCAGCACGGCAGGGGGCACGATCGGGTTCGCGGTGCGGCGTTCGTGCACGACGAGCGCGACGGCGAGTCCCGCGGTGGCGAGGAACCCCAGGAGCGTCGGCGCCGAGCTCCACCCGCCCCGGGGAATGGCGCCGAAGGTGTGGATCATGACCGTGAGCGTGGCCGCCAGCAGGGCCGAGCCCACCAGGTTGAGCCGCTGACGTTCGCTGCCGCTCGGCGCCGGGACCCGGACGAAGAGGACGACGAGCGCGATCACCACCGCGATCGGCACGTTCACCATGAACACCGCACGCCAGCCGAGGTGGGTGACGAGGAAGCCTCCGAGGACCGGACCGGTGGCCGCGGCCACGCCGATCGAGCTGGTGCGGATGGCGACCGGCATGTTGAGCCGGTCCGCCGGGTAGGCGAGTCTCAGCAGGGCGAGCGTCGCCGGCTGCAGGAGTGCGCCGAACACGCCCTGCAGGGCGCGGAGTCCGATCACCCAGCCGACGTCGGGCGCGAGCATGATGCCGCCGGAAGTGGCCCCGAAGCCCAGTACGCCGAAGAGCAGCAGCCGCTGGTGCCCGTACCGGTCGCCCAGGCGTCCGGCGATGACGAGGAGGGCGGCCACCGCGAGCATGTAGCCGGTGCTGGTCCACTGGATCTGCTCGACGCTGGCACCGAAGTCGCGTTGCAGCTCGGGCTGCGCCACGGTCAGCACGGTTCCGTCGAGTGCGACGATCATTGCGCCGGCGACACTGGCCACGAGTGCGAGGCGCTGCCGTACGGTCGAGGTCAAGGCTTCACCGGTCCGAGGTGGGTGTCCATGGCCGCAGCGACGAGCGCGTCGAGCGCGCCGCTCTCGACACCGCCCGTCCCGGCGGTGTCGAGAGCCAGGGGCAGGCTGCCCCAGGCCCACAGCTGGGCGATGCCGTGCAGGTTGGACCAGAGCAGCCCGGCCGAGACGGCCGGCGCGGGCATGTCCCTCGTCGTGTCGAGGCGGAGCGCCCCGCTCTCCTCCTCGCGGTGCCGGACGACGAGTTCCACGATGATCCCGAAGAGCGGAAGGGTCAGTTCCCGCAGCCGAGGCCGGTCCGATGCGTGCCGCTGGCTGTCGAGCAGGTCGTGCCGGAGCAGGAGTTCGAACATTCCACGGTATTCCAGCGCGTACTCGATGTACGCCTTGCCGAGCGCTTCCAACTGACCGCGTGCTGACGGAATGCCTCTCGTCACGGCGGTGAACCGGTCCTTGAGGTCCGCGAGACCTCGGTGGGCGATGGCGGAAAGCAGGGCGTGGTGAGTCGGGAAGTACCGGCGCGGCGCTCCATGCGACACCCCGGCCCGACGAGCGATCTCCCTAAGCCCTAGCGAAGCCGTTCCCTCGGTCATCACAAGGTCCACTCCGACATCGATCAGCCGGTCCCGGAGGGATTTCTCATGTTCCATGGACCGTTTCTACATGATCTTCGTAGACAGTGTCTACTGATGGGGCGAGCCGTCCTCGTCATGGAGCCGCGACGCCGAAGCGGAACCGGTCCCCCGAGTCGGCCGCTTCTCCTCTCGGATCTCCTCCAGCAGCTCCGTCACGGCCGCCATGATCCGTTCGCTGGCCTCGCGCAACACCGGCACCGTGAGGTCGGCTCCGTGGAAGTCGGAAAGGTCGACGGGAGGGCCCGCCGCGACGACCAGCGTGGGGCGCGGCAGTAGACGCCGCTTGCCGTTGCCGTAGGGGGGAAGTATCTGGTGCGAACCCCACTGCGCCACCGGTATGACCGGCACTCCGGTGGTCAACGCCAGCCTGGCCGCGCCGGTCTTGGGCCGCCCCGGCCACAGATCGGGGTCCTTGGTGAGGGTCCCTTCCGGATAGATGGCCACGCATCGCCCGCGTTCGAGCGCTGCGGCCGCAGCGTGCAGCGCGTCCGCCGCCCGGTGGCTGTTGCGCTCCACGGGGATCTGACCGGTGGCCCGCAGGAAGGCTCCGACCACCGGCACGCTGAAGAGCGAGGACTTGACCAGGAATCTGGGCGGCAAGCCGTTCTTGTACTGGAAGTGTCCGTAGGCGAACGGGTCCACATGTGAGATGTGGTTGATCACTACGATATGGGCGCCCTGACGGGGGAGATGGCGGGCACCCCGCCATTCCCTCCGCGCGACAATCCGCAAGAGTGCACGCACGAGCACGGCGCCCGACGCATAGGTGCGACCGGGCCCGCCTTCGGCCGGAGTCGACGACTGGCCTTTTCTCCGCATGGACTCGTTCTACACGAGGACCACTGTCGGCCCGCCTGAAATAGGTCGGGCTTTAGCGGCACGCCCTCAGCCGGTTTAGCCGATGCGCAGGCAGCTGCCCGAATGCCCGGCCGACCCCGTTTTCGCGGCGTCCGCCACGAAATGCTGCGCGAACCGGCGGCAGTACACTTCGTCGACGGCAACACCGTCGTCAACCTCAGGGACGTCGCCGTACAGATGGACACACCGCGCACACGCCATTCGGAACCGCTTCTCTTCCCCCACCAGCCCGTCGGGCTCCGGGCACGGGGCAGTTGGTCGGTGTGAACCCGCTCGGCACGCTCACGGGCGCCGAGGTCTGGCTGCTCCCGGAAGCCGAGGTCGACGGGCTGACCGAGCAGGCCCGCTCCGTGCTGTCCGCGGACGAGCACGCGCGCTGGACCAGACTGCGAACGGAAGCGGCACGGCGTCGGCACCTGGGTGCCCGATTGCTGTGCCGCTCCGTCCTGGGTGCCTACAGCAACACGCCTCCGCATCGACTCACCTTCACGCGAGGGGACTTCGGGCGCCCCGAACTGTTCCCGAACCCGAGCGGGCTGCGCTTCAACCTCAGCCACACCAAGGGACTCATCGCCTGCGTGGTGTCCGACGGGCTGCCGTGCGGCGTGGACGTCGAGCGCATGGACGTGGACCCGAATGTGGTGGGGTACGTGGTGGAGCGGTTCACACCTGCCGAGCGGGCCAGGCTGGAAGCCGCCGACCCTGCCCGACGGGCTCGGGAGTTCCTTGACGTCTGGGTACTCAAGGAGGCCTACACGAAGGCCCTCGGGGCCGGGCTCCAGTACGGGTTCGACGCCTTTCAGCTGGGGCCCGACTCCACGGGAGAGGTGGTACTGGACGATCCCCGGCTGCCCGGGCACGAAGCCGGTCGCTGGCAGTTCGCGCTGTCCACGACGGGAACGGGACATCGGCTGGCCGTTGCGGTGCGCCGGCACGGAGACTCGAGCGTGCCGGTCCCCGTGCCCCAGCGACTGTTCACGGCGGGTGAGGTGGTACCGGCCCGTCGCGAGTCGTTCTCTCCGGCTCCGTAGTCCACGAATGGTTGGAGGGTTCGATCGTTAGGGGGCGGAGGTGGGGCGCGTCCAGCACTCGAGGTCGCTCAGGGCCTTGGTGAAGGAGCCGAGCATCGGGCGCAGGTGGTCCGTGTCGAGCGGGACGAGGCCGTCGGTGTGCGCGCCGCCCGGCACCGTGACGTAGCGGTGCAGGTCGGCCCGTCCGGCGTCGGTGACCATGCGGTGGTAGGCGTCGCCGAAGGCGGCCGGCGGGGTGAGGGCGTCGAGGCCGCCCTGGATGCTGATGAGGGGGCGGCGGATGGTGCCGGTGAGCGAGACCCGCTCCATGGCCTCGTGCACTGCCCGGGGGCGGGAGGCGAAGTCGTAGTCGGTGTCGCAGCCGGGCCCGGTGCCCGCGGGGCAGGGCGGGGTGCCCGGCCGGGGTGCTCCGGGTCCGTCGTAGTCGGGGTCGAGCTCCTCGCGGATCACGCGCTGGAGGAGGTTCCACTGCTTCTCGTAGTGCCAGCCCCACTGGGGTTCGGAGCCCTTGGGGTAGCCGGCGGCGAGGATGGCGACCTGGGCGCTCCGGTCGCCCTTGTCGTAGCGGGGGTAGGCGCGCAGGGCGGGCGGGAGGGTGGCGAGGAGGCCGCCGGCGGGAGTGAAGGTGAGGGCGTTCCAGTCCAGGCCGCCGGTGTAGAGGTCGGGGCGGTGTTCGAGTTGCCAGCGGACGAGGTAGCCGCCCGCGGAGAGGCCGGCGGCGTAGGTGAAGCGCGGGCTGCGGCCGTAGTGCCGGCCGGCCACCTGCTTGGCGGCGATGGTGAGTTCGGTGACCCTGCGGTGCCATTCCAGGATGGCGTCGCCGGGGCGGTCCCCATCCTTGTAGATCTCGGGGCCGGTGTTGCCCTTGTCGGTGGCGGCGTAGGCGTATCCCTTGGCCAGGACCTGGTCGCTGATGATCCGGTCGTTGGCGTACTGCTTGCGCAGTCCCGGCGGTCCGGCGACGACGAGTCCGCCGTTCCAGTGGTCGGGCAGCCGGATGACGAACTGGCTGTCGTGCTTCCAGCCGTAGTTGACGTTGGTGTTGGTGGTGGAGGTGTCGGGGAAGTAGCCGTCGATCTGGACGCCGGGGACGCCTGACGGGGTAGTGGTCCCGGGAGCCTCCAGGCCCGCCCAGTCGTCCGGTTCCGTGTGGCCGGTGAGCCGGGTGCCCGTGGTGGTCAGATCGGTGAGGCGGGCGGAGACGGTGTACTCGGCGCCGGGGACCTTGATGTCGGCGGGTTCGGTCCGGGCGGCCGCCGGGGCTGTCAGGACGGTTGCCATCAGCAGCGGTGCGATGGCGAGGGAACGCAGGTGCATGAGTCCTCATCTCGTGCGGTGGTGACGCTGAGGAATCTAGGAACCGCAGGTCATGAGGGGTAAGTACGGAGCGGCAGGGGTGGGCGGGGCCGGAGGGCACATGACCTTCGGCCCCATCCCGCACTCCGTCGTGCGTGTGGTGCGGACGGGCCCGCGGGTCTGCGTACGCTGCGGGGACCGTGCGTGTGCACGGGATTTCCGAGGAGGTCCTATGCCGCGTCCTGTGCCCTGGATACCCGCCGTTCTGTACGGGGCGGTGCTTGCCGGGGGCCTTTACTACGCCGCGATCGGCCCGGGTTTCGACGCCCGCACCGGCGGGTTCGCGGCGCTGCTGTGTGCGCTGGCGGTCCTCGACGGGAGGGTGTGGCGGATCTCCGAGGGCGCCGTGTTCGCCCTCAGGGCCGTGCTGCTCTGCGCGGTGGCCGCTCTCGACACCTCGGGGCTCTCGCGGGTGCTGTTCGTGCTGGTGCCGTTCCTGGGGTTCTTCGCGTTCGGGCCGGCCGCCGCCGTGTGGCTCGGCGCGGGCTGTGTGCTCCTGCTGGCGGGCGCGTTCACCCTGTGGGTGCCGGACTGGGTGGTGCGCGCCGAGTACATCTCCGACCTGCTGATGTTCGCCCTGGGCGTCGTACTGGCCCTGGCCACGGCGGCGGTCGCCGTACGGGAGCAGCGGGCCCGCGGCCGGCTGGAGGACACCCTCGCGCAGGTGGCGCAGCTGTCGGCGGACCGGGAGCGCAACCGGCTGGCCCGCGAGATCCACGACAGTCTCGGACACCACCTGACCGCGATCGGCATCCAGTTGGAGAAGGCCGAGGCGTTCGCCTCCCTCGACCCGGCGGCCTCCGCGCAGGCCGTGTCCCATGCCCGCTGGTCCGCGAACCGGGCCCTGGACGAGGTGCGGGCCTCCGTGCGCACCCTGGGACCCGGGGCGGAGTCGGAGCCGGTGGGCCTCGCCCGGACGCTGGCCGACCTCGTCCACCACCTGGACGGCGGCGCCCGCCGCATCTCCCTGGACGTGTCGGGCGTCGAGCGGCGGCCGCTGTTGGTGCTGTACCGGGCGGCGCAGGAGGGCCTCACCAACGCCTGCCGGCATTCCGGAGCCACCGAGATCGGCGTGCGGGTCCGCTACGACGACCACGGCGCGAGCTTGTGCGTCACGGACAACGGCAGCGGTCTGGGCGGGGCCGAGGAGGGCTTCGGCCTGGCCGGGCTGCGGGAACGCGTCCGCCTGGCCGACGGGACGGTGGAGCTGTCCAGTTCGGACCGGGGTACCGCGCTCACGGTGGGGGTGCCGTGGTGAACGAGCCCGTGACGCGGGAGGGGGCGGCCGTACGCGTCCTCGTGGTCGACGACCAGGACCTCGTGCGCGAGGGCATCGCCGCGCTGCTCGGCATCCAGCCCGGCATCGAGGTGGTGGGCAGTGCGCGGGACGGCGCCCAGGCCGTGGAGGTGGCCGGGCGGTGTCGCCCCGACGTGGTGCTGATGGACGTCCGGATGCCCGGCATGGACGGGGTGGCCGCCACGGCGCTGCTGCGCCGGCAGCTGCCCGGCTGCCGGATCGTGATGCTGACGACCTTCAACGACGACGAGTACGTCGGCCGGGCGCTGAGGGCGGGCGCGGTCGGCTACCTGCTGAAGAACCTGCCCGCGGCGGAACTCGCCCAGGCGGTCCGCCTGGCGCACGCGGGTGTCGCCCAGTTCGATCAGGCGGTCGTCGTCGCGCTGGCCGCCGGCACCCCCGCTCCGGACCTGCTGACGCCCCGGGAGACGGAGGTGCTCCGGCTCATCTCCGCGGGCGCCACGAACCGGGAGATCGCCGCCCGGCTGTACCTGAGCGAGGGCACCGTCAAGAACCACATCTCGCGCGTACTGAGCCGGCTGGGCCTGCGCGACCGGACCCAGGCGGCGCTCTACGCACGGGACAACGGGCTGATCTGAGCGCTGGCCCTGGGTGCAGAGCGTCGCGGGCCTCCACTGCCCGTTCGGGTAGCTTTCCGTGTCGGCCCTTCGACGTGCCGGCGCCGCCGAGCACGCCGGCAGCTTCGGCGCTCAGCCTCGGCGGGGGCGACGGATCCTCATGTCGTCCACGCTGGTGACCTTGGTGCGCAGTGCGCCGTGTCCGATGCCTCGTTCGGCGAGGGCGGCGGCCGCCCGGTCGCAGGCCGCACCACCCGCCGCCTCGTCCTCCAGGTCGGCGGCCTGCCGGACCACGCAGCGGAAGGAGAAGGCGCGCAGCTCCCGGTCGTAGACGAGAGTGCCGTCGTCGGTGAACGCGGCGCTGAGGATGTCGTGTTCGTCGGCGGTGGCGAGGAGCTGGGTGCGCTGGGTGTCGTCGAGGTCGGCGAACACGCCGCGGACGATGACCCGGTAGGTGCGCTCACTCATGGGACGTTCCTTCGTCTCGTACGCCGGAGCTCTGCTCCAGCAGGGCGGACAGTCCGTCCAGGAGGCGTTCGAGGGCGAACGAGAAGCGGGCCTCCATGGACGGGTCGGTCAGGTCGCCGGCGAGCGCGACCAGGTGGGGGAAGGTCTCCTGCGGCAGCTGCCGCAGTTGCTCCCCCGCGGCTGCGGCGACCTCTCGGCGGTCGGCGCCCATGGCCTCGGACGCCGAGAGGGGCCCCTGCTCCTGGAGCACGAAGCCCTGGACGAATGCGCCGAGCAGGTAGTTGATCATGGCGGCGTCGGCGTCGGAGAAGCCGGCCTCCCGCAGTCGGCCGAGCTGGTCCTCCATCAGGCGCAGCAGGTGCGGGCCCGGGGCGAGCCGGCCCGCGACGACCTTGGCGGCGTCGCGCTTGCCGAGCAGGTGCCGGCGGTAGCGCACGCAGTACTCGCGCAACTGTTCACGCCAGTCGCCCTCCCGGGGCGGCGCCTCCGCGTCGGCCATGAGCTCGTCGGTGAGCAGGTCGAGCAGCTCCTCCTTGTTGCGCACGTGCCAGTACAGCGAGGCCGCCTTCACCCCCAGCTCGGCGGCGACCTTGCGCATCGACAGGCCGTTGACGCCTTCTCGCTCCAGCATGCGCAGGGCGGCCCGGACGAGCGCCTGGCGGGTGAGCCCCGGGTGCTGCGGGCTGCCATCGCCCTTGCCTTCCACGGCCATCGGCCACCTCCTTCGCGGGTCCCGCCGGGAATCCCGCTTGCCAACTAACACTGTTAGAGGCAGTCTAGCCGCACAAGCGACTAACACTGTTAGGGATTGTGATGAGGAAGCCGCCGGCCCGACACAAGGGGCTCGTGCTCGCCACACTGTGCGCCACGATGTTCATGGCGATGCTCGACAACGTCATCGTCAACAACGCGCTGCCCCGCATCGGGCAGCAGCTGCATTCCGGCGTCAGCGGACTCCAGTGGGTGGTGGAGGGCTACAGCCTGGTCTACGCGGCCCTGCTGCTCACCGGCGGCACCCTCGGCGACCGGTACGGCCGCAGGCGCATCTTCCTCACCGGCCTGGCCGTCTTCACGGCGGGCTCGGCGGCCGCGGCGCTGTCCGGCTCGACCGGCACGCTGATCGCAGCCCGCATGGTTCAGGGCCTCGGAGCGGCCCTGCTCACGCCTGGCAGCCTGGCCATCCTGCGCCACGTCTTCACGGACGAGAAGGAGCGGGCCAGGGCCGTCGGCCTGTGGTCGGGCGTCTCCGCACTGGGGCTGGCCGTCGGCCCGGTCCTGGGCGGGCCGGTCGTGGACGCCTTCGGCTGGGCCGCCGTCTTCTGGATCAACGTCCCCATCGGGGCGGCGGGACTGCTCCTCGCGGCCCGGGTCCTCCCCGAGTTCGCCGCCCGCACCAGGCGGCTGGACCTCCCGGGCCAGGCGCTCTCCGCGCTGGGGTTCGGCGCGCTCGTGTACGCGCTCATCGAGGGGCCCGCCCAGGGCTGGACCGACACCCGGGTGCTCGCCCTCGCCGCCGTGGCGATGCTGGCCCTGCCCGCCTTCGTCCTGGTCGAGGCCCGCAGCGCCGACCCCATGCTCGACCTGCGCTTCTTCCGGGACCGGGTGCTCACCGGTGCCGCGGTGAGCGGCTTCATGACCAGCTTCGGCATGTTCGGAGCCGCGTTCTTCCTGCCCCTGCTCATGCAGGACGTGATGGGCTGGTCCCCCTCTGACGCCGGCCTGGCGGGCCTGCCGATGACCGCGATGATCGTCGTCGCCGCGCCGCTGTCGAGCGCGCTCACCTCACGCCACGGCCCCCGCCTCCCGCTGGTCACCGGCCTGGCCCTGTGCGCCGCAGGGCTCGGCGCCCTCTCGCTCCACGGCGCACACGCCCACTACGCGCAGTACGTCTGGGTGCTGCTCGCCATGGGCCTCGGCATGGGGATGACGTTCACCCCCGTGTCCATCACGGTCATGCAGCGCGTCGACCCGGCCCGGGCCGGCATGGCCTCCGCGACCCTCAACACCCTGCGCGAGATCGGTGGCGTCATCGGCGTCGCCGTCCTGGGGGCCGTCCTCGGCAGCCGGCTCACGGCCAGCCTGACCGAGTCGCTCGACCGGCTCGGCGGACCGTCCGAACTCGGCCGCCACCTCTCCGGCGCCGGCCCGGACAGCACCACGGCCCTTCCCGCCCCCGTCCGCGACGCCGTCCATGCTGCCTTCATCGATGCCCTGCACCTGGCGCTGCGCTGCGGCAGCGCCGCCTTGGCCGCCGCAGCGCTCCTCGTCGCGCTACTCCTCCGCCGGTCACGAGGCGTCACCCTGTCGCCCGCCGACGACTGCCGAGGTCTCCGGTCAGGGCATTCACGGGAGTTGGGGCACGCGGAGGGCGCGGCAAGGACTGGGAGGTCTAGAAAATGACGAAGGCCCAGGTCACTGACCTGGGCCTTCGTTCAGGAGCGGGTGACGGGAATCGAACCCGCACTCTGAGCTTGGGAATCACCCGACACCGCCTTCGGCGCCCGGCGCCATCCAGGTCGAGGCGGAGAACACCATCCCCGCCCAGCACCGTGCGCGTCCCCCGCCGTGGACGGCCCGAGGAGGTCGCGGCCCTGTGGCGTTCCTCGTGGGTCCCTCCGCGTCGTTCATCACTGGGCAATCCGTCCACGTCGACGGCGGCTGGCTGTTGCACTGAGACGCCAACAAGCAAGGAGACAGACCGAAATGAAGGAAAGAGTCCGCGCCGTCCTCGTCACCGCTGACGACACGATGCTGGTCATCCGCCGTACGAAGCCCGACTTCCCCGAGTACTGGGTTCTCCCCGGCGGCGGCGTCGAGCCCAGCGACGAGTCCCGGGAGGCGGCCCTCCACAGGGAGATCCACGAGGAGATCGCGGGGAAGGCCGACATCATCAGCCTCCTCCACACGATGGAGACCGACGACGAGCGCCAGCTCTTCTACCTCGCCCGCATCGCGACCTGGTCCTTCGAGGACCGCACCGGTCCGGAGTTCAGCGCCGAGGGCCGGGGCGCATACGCGCTGGAGGAGATCTCGCTGACCGTGGAGGGGCTCGACGGCATCGACCTCAAGCCCGAGGAGATCGCCCACGTCCTGCGGGGCGCCATCAGCGCCGGAAGCCTCGGAGGCGAGGCAACGCGCTGAGCCTTCGACGCGTCAACACATCGCCAGGGCCGGCACTGAGATGAGCCGGCCCTGGTGGCATGCCCATCGCTGCTGGCCTTGCCCGCGGCTTCTGAGGCCGAGCGGCGGCCGCTACTGAACCAGCCGGAGCACCGGCCTTTGTTCCTGAACGCCCAGCAGGTCCCGCACCCTCTTGCTTGTCCAGGCCAGTTCTGGGAAGTTCGAGACCGATTCCGCGGTGAACCCGGGCTGACCGTCGAGAGCGCGTAGGCGCTGCTAGGTCCTGCCGGCCGTGGCGTCGGAGATCAGTCCCAGCTCGCGGCAGCGGTAGACGAGCGAGTGCAGGGAGACTCCCCGGACCCCTCTGGGTCCGGCCAGTCGTGGGCCCCGTTGCCGGCGGTCCAGCTTCGGCCGGAAGTGGCGGAGGGCGCGGGCGAAGGTCGGTCTGCCGACGACCTTCCGGCCGTATGACCTGCGGCACGCGGGCCAACCCTCACGACGCGGTCCGGAGTCACGCTGAAGCACACGATGGTGCGCGCCGGCCAGTCCTTCGAGAAGGCTGCGCTGATCTATCAGCACGCCGACACCGGGCGGCAGACCGAGGTGGCCGCGGGCTTGACCGGATGGTCCGGCAGGGGCGGGAGAAGGTCGCCGAGCAGTCGAAATCAGGGGCCGGTGGTGCGGAGGTGGTGCGGAGCCCCTGAATTGGTCTGAACAACACGAAGGCCCAGGTTCGGGATCATGTCCCTGGCCTGGGCCGGAAGTGCTGGAGCGGGTGACGGGAATCGAACCCGCGCTCTGAGCTTGGGAATCACCCGGTACTTGGGTTCGCCCATGGCTTCTGACCTGTGCAAATGCCCGGCCGGGGTCCCCTCGCGGCTGCTTGTCCGATCCCCTTGTTGACCGCTGTTCACCGCCCCTACTGGCACGTTGTGGCACGGCCTCCAGGTCGGCGTCGCGGGAGACGGCCGCCTGCAAGGGTATTGCCCGGCGTGGTCGAGATGTCTCTCCTCCGTAGTTGCCCGCATGGGGCCCCATGGTTACAGTTATTTCAGATGCGGTCTTGTCGGGGTCAGTGATTGGAGGCGGCCATGGCTCGTTCCAGCGTTCTCGCCCGTGCTGAGAAGGTCGAACCGGATCCCTCTCACCAGCGCGCGCTCGCCGCGACTGCCCGGATGGCGCCGGAGTCGGTCGAGGTCCTGGTGCGCACCCCGGATGGCGGCGAACTGGCGTTGCCGAGGGAACTGGTCCGCCTTCTTCTGGCCTCGGCCGGTGAGCTGTCCCGCGGGCATGCGGTGACGGTCCTGGCGTCCGAGGTGCAGCTGTCACCCGCTGAGGCCGCTGAGCTTCTGGGTCTGTCTCGACCGTTCATCGCCCGCCTGCTCGACGCCGGTGACATCCCCTCGACGAATCTTCCCGGCAGCAGCCATCGAGTGGTCCGCCTTGCGGACGTGCTGGCGTTCCAGCAGCGGCGTGAGCGCCGCAAGGAGGGGCGGCGCCAGATCGCCGAAGTCTTGGCGGACACCGACCTGTCCGATTGATGTGGGTGTCACCGGTAGCAGCGAAGCAGGAAGAGGGGGAGCGTGGCGCCGCGGGTCTTTGTCGACACCAACGTCTTGTTTCCGTTCTCGGTGATGGACGTGATGCTGGCTCTCACGGAGGACTCCGTCCACGAGATCGTGTGGTCCGAACGGCTGCTCGCGGAGTGGGAGCGGGTCATCGTCCGCGAAGGAAGGCGTTCGGCGGAGTCCGCTGCCGCAGTTGCCCAGGCCGTTCGACGCTTCTTCGCCGACTGTGAGATCCCGGCGGCGGTCTACGAGCACCTTGTCGATGAGATGCCGGGCGATGACCCCGATGATCGGCACCATGCGGCGGCAGCGGTGGCTGCAGGAGCGGACGCGCTGATCACGTGGAATCTCGCCGACTTCCCCGCTGGTGACTTGGCTGAGCGTGGAGTGCGGGTGACCGACCCGGATTCCTACCTGTGCGGGCTGTACGACGAGTTGCCGCAGGAGGTGGTGGAGACGGTGGTCAGGCTTGCCCGAGAGAAGCGCAACCCGCCAGTGACGATTGCCGATGCCGTCGCCCGACTCGCGAAGGCCGGCTTGCCGCGCTTCGCGGACCGCCTCACCCATCACCTCGGACATCGCATGAGGTGATTGCGAGCGCGGATGGTGCGCAGGTGGTGCGTGATGCTTTGAAGGGTCTAGACAACAAACAAGCCCCAGGTCGGTGACCTGGGGCTCTGTCGTGGAGCGGGTGACGGGAATCGAACCCGCGCTCTGAGCTTGGGAAGCTCATGTTCTACCATTAAACTACACCCGCGAAGCACACCACTTGGTGATGTTGCAGCGTTGCACACTGTACCCCATGTCCGGCCCTCCGTGGTGAAACCCCGGGGGGCCCGTGTTGTTTTCGGCCACGAAACGTGTGCGGGGGGCGGGAGTTGAGGCGTACCGTGGCGTGGCGGAGTGCCGCCTGGAGCGGGTCGGGAACATCCCTTAATGTGGCGATTCGTCGCAGCCGGATCGTTGGGAAAGGGACTCCATGGACGCTATGGAGCACACCGTCGTGCGTTGTGCCGGAGGGCACGTCTTCAGGGCCGTTTCGTTCCCGCTGCAGCAGCTCGGGCCCGGCCGGATCGGCCCCGCCCGGCTCATCCGCTGCCCGCGCTGCGCGCGGCTGCGGCACGCGGTGCGCGTCGAGCGCTAGGGCCGCGGGGGTACGGCACGGGCGCGCGGGCTGTCCTGATTGGGGCGGTGCCGCGCGCCTTGCGTATCCTCAGGACGTGCTTCTCTCAGACAAGGACATCCGGGCCGAGATCGACAGCGGGCGGGTGCGCATCGACCCGTTCGACGAGTCGATGATCCAGCCCTCCAGCATCGACGTACGTCTCGACCGCTTCTTCAGGGTGTTCGAGAACCACCGCTACCCCCACATCGACCCCGCCGAGGAGCAGAGCGACCTCACGCGGCTGGTCGAGCCCGAGGGGGACGAGGCCTTCATCCTGCACCCGGGCGAGTTCGTGCTCGCCTCGACGTACGAGGTCATCTCGCTGCCCGACGACATCGCGTCCAGACTGGAGGGGAAGTCCAGCCTGGGCAGGCTGGGGCTGGTCACGCACTCCACCGCCGGGTTCATCGACCCCGGTTTCTCGGGGCACGTGACGCTGGAGCTGTCGAACCTCGCCACGCTCCCGATCAAGCTCTGGCCGGGGATGAAGATCGGGCAGCTGTGCATGTTCCGGCTCAGCTCGCCCGCCGAGTTCCCGTACGGAAGCGAACGGTACGGATCGCGGTACCAGGGCCAGCGCGGTCCGACGGCCTCGCGGTCCTTCGTGAACTTCCACCGGACCGAAGTCAGGAAGTGAAGACCGGTATGAGCGCAGTACGCGAATCCCTGACGTACGACGGCTTCGGCCGGGCGGTGCGCGAGCTCGCCACCACCATCGCCGAGGACGGCTACGAGCCGGACATCATCCTGAGCATCGCCCGCGGCGGCGTGTTCGTCGCCGGTGGCCTGGCGTACGCGCTGGACTGCAAGAACATCCACCTGGTGAACGTCGAGTTCTACACCGGCGTGGGCACGACGCTGGAGATGCCGGTCATGCTGGCCCCGGTGCCCGACGCGATCGACTTCTCCGACAAGAAGGTGCTGATCGCCGACGACGTCGCCGACACCGGCAAGACGCTCAAGCTGGTGCACGACTTCTGCGTCGGCAACGTGGCCGAGGTCCGCTCCGCGGTCATCTACGAGAAGTCCCACTCCCTCGTGAAGTGCGAGTACGTCTGGAAGCGTACGGACGACTGGATCGAGTTCCCCTGGAGCGTCGAGCCGCCGGTCGTCGCGCGTGAGGGCCAGATCCTCGACGCGTGACGCCCCCGTCACCCCGATGTACGAGAGGGGCCCGCCGGATTCCGATCCGGCGGGCCCCTCTCGCGTACCCGGGCGGGTGCCCGGGTGCGGTGCGCGCTCCTACAGCGTGCCGAGCTTGATGATCGACAGCAGGGCGACCAGCTGGATCGCCGACGCGCCCAGTGCCTTCGGCCACGGCAGGTCGTGGGCCTTGCTGATCAGGGAGGTGAACAGCGCGCCGGCCGCCACCCAGGTCGCCCAGCCCAGGACCTGGACGAGGCCGTTGTCGCCGCCCAGGAAGACCGCGAAGAGCAGCCGCGGGGCGTCGGTGACCGACATGACGAGCATCGACAGGCCCACGGTGGGCTGCCACGAGCCGTCGCCGCCCAGCTGGCGGGCCAGCGTGTGCGTGACCGCGCCCAGGATCAGCCCGAGGACGACGAACGCCACGCCGGCGGACAGCACGATCGGCACCGCCTGCGCGAGGGTCGCCTTGATCGTGTCCTCGCGGGTGTCGTCGAGGCCGAAGACCGCGAGCAGCCCGTACACGAAGGTCACGATCAGCGCCGGGCCCCACACGGCGTAGTCCCGCATCTGCAGGAAGGTCGAGCCGGGGCGCAGGACGATGCCGCTCAGCAGCTGCTTCCACGGCAGGCGCGGGCCGACCGGCCCCGCGGGGGCGTGGCCCGCGCGGTAGGCGGTGCCGTCGCCGTACGGGTCCTCGCCGACCGCGAACACCTGCGTGTGGCCGGGGTTGTTGTCGTACGGGTCGCCGCCCGCGGGGCCCTGCGGGTACGGGGCGCCGCCGCGCGGGTCGTAGCCGCCGTCGTGGTGGCCGCCGTCCTGCGCGTACGGGTCGAAGTACTCGGGCTCGCCGTGGCCGCCGCCCTGCTGCGGCCATTGCTGCTGCGGGGCCTGCGGGTACGCCCGGCCGGCCTGGCCCGGCCCGGGGTACGGCTGCTGCGGGGCCTGCCCGGGGTAGGGCTGCCCCCCGCCGTACGGGGGCGGTGCCTGCTGCCCGTACGACTGCTGCTGCCGCGGGGGTTGTTGGGGGGTGCGGTTGTCCCGGCCGCGTCCGATCCTGAATCCAGCCACGGGGTCGAACGTACCTGGTCGGGCGGGGGCCGGTGGCCGGGCCCCCGGAACACGCGGGCTTTGCGGCTGAGCTGTGACATCCCCTAGGGGGTCTTTCGGGGGTGTCCGAGGGGCGCCGTCAGGCCCGCCGCGTGTAGGTCTTTTGGGTCGGTTTGAGGCGCTTTACGCGGCTGCGATGCAGTCTGCGGCCCGTTGTTACGTTCCCTACGGGTTGCCCAGACATTCGGTCCGTAGCGTCGTTCGTGTCGCGGAGGGGGGTCACGAACGACGGACGGCCGGTCCTTGCCACGGGGGGCAGGACCGGCCGTCCGTCACCTCAAGGGGATCCCGCACCTCACGGGAATCCCGCGGCTACTTCGCGGGCTCCGGCTCCGGTGCCTCGGCGTCCTCGCCGTCGCCCTCGGCGGCCGGCGGCAGCGGCGTCTTGACGGACTCCAGCAGCAGCTGGGCCACGTCGACGACCTGCACGGACTCCTTGGCCTGACCGTCGTTCTTCTTGCCGTTGACCGAGTCGGTCAGCATGACGAGGCAGAACGGGCAGGCGGTGGAGACGATGTCCGGGTTGAGGGACAGGGCCTCGTCGACGCGCTCGTTGTTGATGCGCTTGCCGATCCGCTCCTCCATCCACATCCGCGCGCCACCGGCGCCGCAGCAGAAGCCCCGCTCCTTGTGGCGGTGCATCTCCTGCTGGCGCAGGCCCGGGACGGCCGACATGATCTCGCGCGGCGGCGTGTAGACCTTGTTGTGGCGGCCCAGGTAGCAGGGGTCGTGGTAGGTGATCAGACCGTCGACCGGCGTGATCGGGATCAGCTTGCCCTCGTCGATGAGGTGCTGCAGCAGCTGCGTGTGGTGGATGACCTCGTAGTCGCCGCCCAGCTGCGGGTACTCGTTGGCGATGGTGTTGAAGCAGTGCGGGCAGGTCGAGACGATCTTCTTCGCCGACTTCGGCTTCTTCGTCGACTCGTCCTCGTCGTCCTCGCCGAAGGCCATGTTCAGCATGGCCACGTTCTCCTGGCCCAGCTGCTGGAACAGCGGCTCGTTGCCGAGGCGGCGCGGCGAGTCACCGGTGCACTTCTCCTCGCCGCCCATGATCGCGAACTTGACGCCCGCCATGTGCAGCAGCTCCGCGAAGGCCTTGGTGGTCTTCTTGGCGCGGTCCTCCAGGGCGCCGGCGCAGCCGACCCAGTAGAGGTAGTCGACCTCGGACAGGTCCTCGACGTCCTTGCCGACGATCGGGACCTCGAAGTCGACCTCCTTGGTCCACTCGACGCGCTGCTTCTTGGCCAGGCCCCAGGGGTTGCCCTTCTTCTCCAGGTTCTTGAGCATCGTGCCGGCCTCGCTCGGGAAGGCGGACTCGATCATCACCTGGTAGCGGCGCATGTCGACGATGTGGTCGATGTGCTCGATGTCGACCGGGCACTGCTCCACGCACGCGCCGCAGGTGGTGCAGGACCACAGCACGTCCGGGTCGATGACGCCGTTCTCCTCGGCGGTGCCGATCAGCGGGCGCTCGGCCTCGGCCAGCGCGGCGGCCGGGACGTCCTTGAGCTGCTCCTCGGAGGCCTTCTCCTCGCCCTCCATGGTCTTGCCGCCGCCGGCCAGCAGGTACGGGGCCTTGGCGTGCGCGTGGTCGCGCAGCGACATGATCATGAGCTTCGGCGAGAGCGGCTTGCCGGTGTTCCAGGCGGGGCACTGCGACTGGCAGCGGCCGCACTCGGTGCAGGTGGAGAAGTCGAGGATGCCCTTCCAGGAGAACTGCTCGACCTGGGAGACGCCGAAGACGTCGTCCTCGCCCGGGTCCTCGAAGTCGATCTCCTTGCCGCCGGAGGTCATCGGCTGCAGGGCGCCCAGCGCGGTCGCGCCGTCCGCGTTGCGCTTGAACCAGATGTTCGGGAAGCCGAGGAAGCGGTGCCAGGCCACACCCATGTTGGTGTTGAGCGAGACCGTGATCATCCAGATCAGCGAGACGCTGATCTTCACCATGGCGGTGAAGTAGATGAGGTTCTGCAGGGTGCCGAGCGAGAGTCCGTCGAAGGCCGCGACCAGCGGGTACGACACGAAGTACGAGGCCTCGTAGCCGTCCACGTGGTGGATGGCGCCCTCGAGCCCGCGCAGGGTCAGGATCGCCAGGCCGATGGTGAGGATGACGTACTCGACGAAGTACGCCTGCCAGGACTTGGAGCCCGCGAAGCGCGACTTGCGGCCGGCCTTCGAGGGAAGCGACAGCAGTCGGATGACCATGAGGACGGCGATGCCCACGACCGTCATCAGGCCGATGAACTCGGTGTAGAGCTCGAACGGCAGGAAGTCGCCGACGATCGGGAGCACCCAGTCCGCCTGGAAGAGCTGCCCGTACGCCTGGACCAGGGTGGGCGGCAGCGTGAGGAAGCCGACGGCCACGAACCAGTGCGCGAAGCCGACGATGCCCCAGCGGTTCATCCGGGTGTGGACGAGGAACTCCCTGGCCAGGGTGATCGTCCGCTGCTTCGGGCGGTCCGTGCGGGAGCCCGCCGGGACCGGCTGGCCGATCTTCACGAACCGGTAGATCGCGGCGATCGCGCGCGCGAAGAGCGCGACGCCGATCACGGTCAGGACCAGCGACACAATGATCGCGGCGAGTTGCATTGGGGGCTCCTCGGGCGGGCACCATTACTAAGCGGTAACTTATTCAGTCAAGCTGAGGTTACCCACTCCACGCGCCGCACTGTAGCCGTGCGAGCGGTGATCTGTGTCGCTCAGGCGGGCCTTGCCTGGCGCTCCGCACACCCCTGCGGAGGCGGCGCCTCCGTGGCGGCCCCAGCTGTCGGTGCAGGGGCCATGTTTCCAGGTCCGGGGGCGTTCGGTACAGAGCCGTCGGGTACCGAAACGGGCTCGGTGGCCGGTGCGGCGGCGCGGAACCCGGTCGGGGCGGGCCTGCGCACCCGGGCCACGGCCCGCGGGGTGCCGGCGAGGATCGCGAGGTCCATGCCGAGCCAGTGGTGCTCGACGTAGTGCAGGTCCAGCAGGGCCATCTCCTCCCACGGCAGGTCGGAGCGGGCGCCCACCTGCCAGAGCCCGGTCATGCCGGGGCGTACGCCGGACCGCCCGCGCGGGGCGTCCGTGCCGGGCGGCAACGGCCGCGGGCCCACCAGCGACATCTCCCCGCGCAGCACGTTCCACAGCTGCGGCAGCGCCTCCAGGCCGGCCCGGCGCAGCCAGGTGGCGCGGCCGCTGCGGAAGAGCCACCGGCCGTACGGGCGGCCGCCGAGCCCCGCGGCCTCCTCCCGCACCAGCGGTCCGGCCCGCTCGGTCACCGCGACGGCGGCCGCGAGCAGCAGCAGCGGCACCGCGCCCAGGGCGAGCAGCGCGGCGCTCGAGACCAGGTCGAAGCCCCGCTTCGCCGCGCCCGGCCGGGGGCGGGTGAGGGCTGCGGGCAGCGTCGGCCGTGCGAACGTGGGCATCCCCCCACGTTCCCCCCGAACGGCCCCCGCCCCGCGCCGCCGCGCGGCGGTGTCCCCCGCTCGGGCGCTGCCCGTCGGGGCCTTCCGCGAGCCCGCCGCTCCAGGGGGGTCCGGGCCGCCCTGAGCGTAAGGGCCGCGTAAGAGTTGAGTCGCCACGACTCAGTTCTGTTGACGGGTTCGCGGCCTTACGGCATCCTTGAGCCTGTTCCACTCAAGTCATGGAGGAATCAAAAATGGCACGTGCGGTCGGCATCGACCTGGGCACCACTAACTCCGTCGTCAGCGTTCTCGAAGGCGGCGAGCCCACCGTCATCACCAACGCCGAGGGTGCCAGGACCACGCCGTCCGTCGTCGCCTTCGCCAAGAACGGCGAGGTCCTCGTCGGTGAGGTCGCCAAGCGGCAGGCCGTCACCAACGTCGACCGGACCATCCGCTCGGTCAAGCGCCACATGGGCACCGACTGGAAGGTCGGGATCGACGGCAAGGACTTCAACCCGCAGCAGATGTCGGCGTTCATCCTGCAGAAGCTGAAGCGGGACGCCGAGGCCTACCTGGGCGAGAAGGTCACCGACGCGGTCATCACCGTCCCGGCGTACTTCAACGACTCCGAGCGCCAGGCCACCAAGGAGGCCGGCGAGATCGCGGGCCTGAACGTCCTGCGCATCGTCAACGAGCCCACCGCCGCCGCCCTGGCGTACGGCCTCGACAAGGACGACCAGACCATCCTCGTCTTCGACCTCGGTGGCGGCACCTTCGACGTGTCGCTGCTGGAGATCGGCGACGGCGTCGTCGAGGTCAAGGCCACCAACGGTGACAACCACCTCGGTGGTGACGACTGGGACCAGCGCGTCGTCGACTACCTGGTGAAGCAGTTCGCCAACGGCCACGGCGTGGACCTGTCCAAGGACAAGATGGCGCTGCAGCGCCTGCGCGAGGCCGCCGAGAAGGCGAAGATCGAGCTCTCCTCCTCGACGGAGACCACGATCAACCTGCCCTACATCACGGCCTCGGCCGAGGGCCCGCTGCACCTCGACGAGAAGCTCACCCGCGCCCAGTTCCAGCAGCTGACCCTGGACCTGCTCGAGCGCTGCAAGACCCCGTTCCACAACGTCATCAAGGACGCCGGCATCGCGCTGTCCGAGATCGACCACGTGGTCCTGGTCGGCGGTTCCACCCGCATGCCCGCCGTCGCCGAGCTCGTCAAGGAGCTGACCGGCGGCAAGGAGGCCAACAAGGGTGTGAACCCGGACGAGGTCGTCGCCATCGGCGCCACCCTCCAGGCCGGTGTCCTCAAGGGCGAGGTCAAGGACGTCCTGCTCCTCGACGTGACCCCGCTGTCCCTCGGCATCGAGACCAAGGGCGGCATCATGACCAAGCTCATCGAGCGCAACACCACGATCCCGACCAAGCGGTCCGAGATCTTCACGACGGCCGAGGACAACCAGCCGTCCGTGCAGATCCAGGTCTACCAGGGCGAGCGCGAGATCGCGGCGTACAACAAGAAGCTCGGCATGTTCGAGCTGACCGGTCTGCCGCCGGCCCCGCGCGGCGTGCCGCAGATCGAGGTCGCCTTCGACATCGACGCCAACGGCATCATGCACGTGACCGCGAAGGACCTGGGCACGGGCAAGGAGCAGAAGATGACCGTCACCGGCGGCTCCTCGCTGCCGAAGGACGAGGTCGACCGCATGCGCCAGGAGGCCGAGCAGTACGCGGAGGAGGACACCCGCCGCCGCGAGGCCGCCGAGACGCGCAACCAGGGCGAGCAGCTCGTCTACCAGACGGAGAAGTTCCTCAAGGACAACGAGGACAAGGTCCCGGGCGAGGTCAAGACCGAGGTCGAGGGCGCCGTCGCCGAGCTGAAGGAGAAGCTCAAGGGCGAGGACGCGGCCGAGATCCGCACCGCGACCGAGAAGGTCGCCGCGGTCAGCCAGAAGCTCGGCCAGGCCATGTACGCCGACGCGCAGGGCGCGCAGGGTGCCGCCGCCGGTGACGCCGCCGGCGCCCAGGCCGCCGACGACGACGTCGTCGACGCCGAGATCATCGACGAGGACAAGCCGAAGGGCGGCCAGGTCTGATGTCGGAGGAGACCCCGGGCTTCGACGAGAAGCCCGACGTCCCCACCGACGGCACGACGCCCGACGAGCCGACGGCCGCCGACTCCAAGGAGGCGGCGGCCCCGGCCGGGGACGCAACTGACGTGGCGCTCACGGCGCAGCTGGACCAGGTCCGGACCGCGCTCGGCGAGCGCACCGCGGACCTCCAGCGGCTCCAGGCGGAGTACCAGAACTACCGCCGCCGCGTGGAGCGCGACCGGGTCACGGTCAAGGAGATCGCCGTCGCGAACCTCCTGACCGAGCTGCTGCCGACGCTCGACGACATCGGTCGCGCGCGGGAGCACGGCGAGCTGGTCGGCGGCTTCAAGTCCGTCGCCGAGGCGCTGGAGACCGTCGTCGCCAAGATGGGCCTGCAGCAGTTCGGCAAGGAGGGCGAGCCCTTCGACCCGACGATCCACGAGGCCCTGATGCACTCGTACGCGCCGGACGTCACCGAGACGACCTGCGTGGCGATCCTGCAGCCGGGCTACCGGATCGGCGAGCGCACCGTCCGGCCCGCGCGCGTCGCGGTCGCCGAGCCCCAGCCCGGGGCCCCGGCGAAGTCCGAGGAGTCGGACGACTCCGAGAAGGACACCAAGTAACCAGTAGGACCCGTACGCGGGAGGAGGGACGTCGATGAGCACGAAGGACTTCGTGGAGAAGGACTACTACAAGGTTCTCGGCGTCCCCAAGGACGCCACCGAGGCCGAGATCAAGAAGGCCTACCGGAAGCTCGCCCGCGAGTTCCACCCGGACGCCAACAAGGGCAACACGGAGGCCGAGGAGCGCTTCAAGGAGATCTCCGAGGCCAACGACGTCCTCGCCGACCCCAAGAAGCGCAAGGAGTACGACGACGCCCGCGCGCTCTTCGGCAACGGCGGCTTCCGCCCCGGCCCCGGAGCCGGCGGCTCGTTCAACTTCGACCTGGGCGACCTCTTCGGAGGCGCCCAGGGCGGGGGCGGCGGCGCCGGTGCCGGGGGCTTCGGGGGCGGTCTCGGTGACGTCTTCGGCGGCCTCTTCGGCGGCCGGGGCGGGGCCGCGGGCGCACGCCAGCAGCCCCGGCGCGGCCAGGACGTCGAGTCCGAGGTCACGCTGAGCTTCGCCGAGGCCGTGGAGGGCGCCACCGTCCCGCTGCGGATGACCTCGCAGGCCCCCTGCAAGGCCTGCTCCGGCACCGGCGACCAGAACGGCACGCCCCGCGTGTGCCCGACCTGCGTCGGCACCGGCCAGGTGGCCCGCGGGTCGGGCGGCGGCTTCTCGCTGACCGACCCCTGCCCGGACTGCAAGGGCCGCGGTCTCATCGCGGAGAACCCCTGCGAGGTCTGCAAGGGCAGCGGGCGGGCCCGCTCCTCGCGCACCATGCAGGTCCGCATCCCGGCGGGCGTCTCCGACGGGCAGCGGATCCGGCTGCGCGGCAAGGGCGGCCCGGGCGAGCGCGGCGGCCCGGCGGGCGACCTGTTCGTCGTGGTCCACGTGGGCAGCCACCCGGTGTTCGGCCGCAAGGGCGACAACCTGACCGTCACCGTGCCCGTCACCCTCCCGGAGGCGGTGCTCGGCGGCGAGGTCAAGGTGCCGACCCTGGGCGGCCCGCCGGTCACGCTGAAGCTTCCGCCCGGCACCCCCAACGGGCGTACGATGCGCGCCCGCGGCAAGGGCGCGGTCCGCAAGGACGGCACCCGGGGCGACCTGCTGGTGACGGTCGAGATCTCCGTGCCGCAGCACCTGACGGACGACGCCCGGGACGCCCTGGTGGCCTTCCGGGACGCCACGGCGGACGAGGACCCCAGGGAAGAGCTGTTCCAGGCAGCGAAGGGAGCGTGACCCCATGAGTGCCGACGGCCGACGACGGCAGTCCCGCTTCGGCGCGGGCGCGTACGAACTGACCGACGAGACCCCCGTCTACGTCATCTCGGTGGCCGCCCAGCTCTCCGGCCTGCATCCCCAGACCCTGCGCCAGTACGACCGCCTCGGCCTGGTCTCCCCGGACCGCACGGCCGGGCGCGGCCGGCGCTACTCGGCCCGCGACATCGAGCTGCTGCGCACGGTGCAGCAGCTGTCGCAGGACGAGGGCATCAACCTGGCCGGCATCAAGCGCATCATCGAACTGGAGAACCAGGTCGCGGCGCTCCAGCAGCGGGTCGCCGAGATGGCGGCGGCGCTGGAGGGCGCGGCGGCGGCGATGCAGCAGCGCGAGGCGCAGGTGCACGCGTCGTACCGGCGCGACCTGGTGCCGTACCAGGACGTGCAGCAGACCAGCGCGCTGGTGGTCTGGCGGCCCAAGCGGCCGACCGACTGAGCTCCGCGCGCCCTCCAAGGCCCCTGCCCCCGCGGGTGGGGGCCTTTCGCGTGTCCGTCAGCCCTCCGTGCCCTCCGGCGCGTCGGAGGCGTCGAGCGGGGTGTCCAGGATCCCCGAGCGGGCGACGAGGTAGCCGAGCTGGGCCCGGCTGCCGCTGCCGAGGTGGCTGGCCAGCTTCGCGATGTGGGCCCGGCAGGTCCGTACGTTCATGCCCAGCCGGCGCGCGATCGCCTCGTCCACGTGGCCCTCGACGAGGAGTTGGGCGATGGACCGCTGGACGCCCGAGATGCCGGACGGCGTGGGGTCGTACGGGATCTGCTCGGTCAGCGGGGTGGCCCGCCGCCACAGCTGTTCGAAGACCTTGACGAGGTAGCGCACGAGCGCCGGGTGGCGCAGCTCCAGGGCCACCTTCTGGTCGTCGCGCGCGGGGATGAAGGCGACGGTCTCGTCGCAGATGATGAGGCGCTCCACGAGCTCCTCCAGCGTGCGGATCTGCACCTTCCCGGACGCCATCCGCTCGACGTACGCCATCGTGCCCGGGCTGTGCCGGGCGGTGTGCTGGTAGAGCGTGCGCATGCTGACGCCGCGTCGGATGAGCGGCTGGTCGCGCTCGATGGCCTGGTTCAGGATGTGTTCGGCGCGGCCGCCGCCGGGCTGGATGGTCAGCATCTCGGTCTGGCACTCGGCGGTGGCGACGTTGAGTGCCGCGTTGATGCGGTTGAATCCTTCCAGCACGGTGATCGCGTGGGTGGGTGCCGGGGTGAGCGCACTGATGGCCATGAATGGCTCGAAAGCTTCGGCGAGCTCAATGGTTGCGCGGCGTCGTTGCAGGATCTCCCGCTCGATGGGTTGCAACCTTTGGGTCAGTGCGACCGTCGGAGGTACTGGGCGGAGCCAGTTGGCGTCGTCGGGATCGGGATGGAGCAGCGCGAATTCCAGCAGGCAGGGTGCGGATTCAACTTCTACGCGGGCGATGCGACCGGAGCTGAGCGCAGTGGCGTAGAGCTCCGCGCCCGGACCGCACAGATCCGTCACCGAGTGGGGATGTGTCTGCTTTGCGCTGGTTGTTGTCAAATCTCCCACCCCCAGGGTTATGCATCTTCAGGAACATGATGCATCGCCACAGTGGCATCGACATGGCTCGATCGGTCATCGTCTGTCATGCGGGGGAGAGGAATCCATCCAGTGAGGACGAAGTCGACCATGTACAAGAGATTGCTTCGCTCGGTGGTTGCCGTTGCTCTCTCCACAGTCGTGGCGTACGGGGTGGCGGGCGGCCTCGCGGGGACCGCCGGTATCCCTGACAGTGGCTGGGGCAGTGCGCCGGCCGACAGTGGCTGGGGCAGTGCACCGCTGGATGACAGTGGTTGGGGCGACGGCGGCAGGACGACGGGCACGTCCGCGGGGGTGGTGGACGCATGACCCCCGACGACCGCTCCTTCCGCCGGGAGATGGCCTCCGCCTACCGGTCCGGATGGCAGTTCATCGACCTCGTCACGGCGATCCCGCACCCCGGTGACTCGTTGATGGTCACCCTTTTCGGCCAGCCCATCGTCGTCGTGCGCGAGGAGGACGAGGACGTCCGCGCGTACCGCTGCCTGCGTCGGCCGCGGGGAGCGCCGCAGCCGGTGCGCTGCGAAGTCCGGTACGGAATGGTCTTCGTCAACCTCGATGCCCGTGACCACCAGTTGTTCGAGCCCGACATCACCACCGCCACCCCCCGCAGTGCCTGAGGCGATTCCCCCGTCGTTGCAGATCGCCCCAGGTGCTTCCCCCACACAACGGCGCCATCGTGGACCTGAACACGATGGCGCCGTTGTGCTGCCCGCGTCCATAGCGGGGATCAGCCAAAATCCGGTCGGATCCGGTTCCGGTTCCGGCTGCCTCAGGCCCGGCCCATGGCCCGGTCGAGGCGGATCTCGATGAGCACCCGGTCCGGGTTCGGCGACGGCGTGCGCCCGTACCGCACCGCGTAGCGCGCGACCGCGTCCGCGACGGCCTCGTCGTCCGTACGGACCACCGCGCTGCCCTCCAGCGTCGCCCAGTTCTTCCCGGCGAGCTGGCACACCGCCACCCGGGCGGTTCCCGGCTGCGCCGCCAGGATGTTGCGGACCTTCCGGCTGTTCTTGTTGGTGATCACCCGCGCCAGGCCGGCCTCGGGGTCGTACGTCACTCCGACCGGGACCACGTGCGGCGTCCCGTCGGGGCGCTGCGTCGTCAGCGTGCACAGGTGCCGCTCCTGCCAGAAGGCGAGGAACTCGGGCGTCGGGTTCAGTGGATCCAGGGACATGCCCCGCAGCCTAGTCAGGCGCGGCGGCGGGGCGTCCCGCGCACGGGGGGCGCCCGGGGGCGGTCGCGCCGCGCACGCACGCCCCTCCCGCGGTCCTGTTCGTGCCCGAGGGCGTTGAGGCGACTGCCTTGAGTGGAATAGACTCAACTTTGTGCACGTTGTCAGAGTCAGGCTGACGAGCCGCCCGCCGAGCACCGCCCTGGAGAGGAGAAGCCGTACGTGGACGCCGAGCTGACCAACAAGAGCCGGGAAGCCCTCAACGCCGCCACCACCCGCGCCGTCAAGGACGGCCACCCCGACCTGACCCCGGCGCACCTGCTGCTGGCGCTCCTCGAGGGCTCCGAGAACGAGAACATCACCGACCTGCTCGCCGCCGTCGAGGCCGACCAGGCGGGTGTCCGCTCCGGCACCGAGCGCGTGCTGGCCGGGCTCCCCAGCGTCACCGGCTCCACCGTCTCGCCCCCGCAGGCCAGCCGCGACCTGCTCGCCGTCCTCGCCGAGGCGGACAAGCAGGCCAAGCAGCTGGGCGACGAGTACCTCTCCACCGAGCACCTGCTGATCGCCACCGCCGCCAAGGGCGGGGCGGCCGGCGGCGTGCTCGTCCAGCAGGGCGCCACCGCCGACAAGCTGCTGGCCGCCTTCCAGTCCGTACGAGGAGGACGCCGGGTGACCACGCCCGACCCCGAGGGCCAGTACAAGGCCCTGGAGAAGTTCGGCACGGACTTCACCGCCGCCGCCCGCGAGGGCAAGCTCGACCCGGTCATCGGCCGCGACCACGAGATCCGCCGCGTGGTCCAGGTGCTGTCCCGGCGCACCAAGAACAACCCGGTGCTCATCGGCGAGCCCGGCGTCGGCAAGACCGCCGTCGTGGAGGGCCTGGCCCAGCGCATCGTGAAGGGCGACGTCCCCGAGTCCCTCAAGAACAAGCGCCTGGTCTCCCTCGACCTCGGCGCCATGGTCGCGGGCGCCAAGTACCGCGGCGAGTTCGAGGAGCGCCTGAAGACCGTCCTGGCCGAGATCAAGAACAGCGACGGCCAGATCATCACCTTCATCGACGAGCTGCACACGGTCGTCGGCGCGGGCGCGGGCGGCGACTCCGCCATGGACGCCGGCAACATGCTCAAGCCGATGCTGGCCCGCGGCGAGCTGCGCATGGTCGGCGCCACGACCCTCGACGAGTACCGCGAGCGCATCGAGAAGGACCCGGCGCTGGAGCGGCGCTTCCAGCAGGTGCTGGTGGCCGAGCCGACCGTCGAGGACACCATCGCGATCCTGCGCGGCCTCAAGGGCCGCTACGAGGCCCACCACAAGGTGCAGATCAACGACAGCGCGCTGGTCGCCGCCGCCACCCTGTCCGACCGGTACATCACCTCCCGCTTCCTGCCCGACAAGGCCATCGACCTCGTCGACGAGGCCGCCTCCCGGCTGCGCATGGAGATCGACTCCTCGCCGCTGGAGATCGACGAGCTGCAGCGCTCCGTGGACCGCCTCCGGATGGAGGAGCTGGCCCTGAAGAACGAGTCCGACCCGGCCTCCCGCGAGCGTCTGGAGCGGCTGCGCAAGGACCTCGCCGACAAGGAGGAGGAGCTGCGCGGCCTGACCGCGCGCTGGGAGAAGGAGAAGCAGTCCCTCAACCGCGTCGGCGAGCTCAAGGAGCGCCTGGACAGCCTGCGCGGCCAGGCCGAGCGGGCCCAGCGCGAGGGCGACTTCGACAGCGCCTCCAAGCTGCTCTACGGGGAGATCCCGGCCCTGGAGCGCGAGCTGGCGGAGGCCACCGAGGCAGAGGCGGAGGCCGCCAAGGAGACCATGGTCAAGGAGGAGGTCGGCCCGGACGACATCGCCGAGGTCGTCGGCTCCTGGACCGGCATCCCGGCCGGCCGCCTGCTGGAGGGCGAGACCCAGAAGCTCCTGCGGATGGAGGACGAGCTGGGCCGGCGCCTGATCGGCCAGACCGAGGCGGTCCGCGCGGTCTCCGACGCCGTGCGCCGCACCCGGGCCGGCATCGCCGACCCCGACCGGCCCACCGGCTCGTTCCTCTTCCTCGGCCCGACCGGCGTCGGCAAGACCGAGCTGGCCAAGGCCCTGGCCGACTTCCTCTTCGACGACGAGCGGGCCATGGTCCGCATCGACATGTCGGAGTACGGCGAGAAGCACAGCGTGGCGCGGCTGGTCGGCGCCCCGCCCGGCTACGTGGGCTACGAGGAGGGCGGCCAGCTCACCGAGGCCGTCCGGCGCCGCCCGTACAGCGTCGTCCTGCTGGACGAGGTCGAGAAGGCCCACCCGGAGGTCTTCGACGTCCTCCTGCAGGTCCTCGACGACGGCCGGCTCACCGACGGCCAGGGCCGCACGGTGGACTTCCGCAACGCCATCCTGATCCTGACCTCGAACCTGGGCAGCCAGTACCTGGTCGAGCCCACGACGAGCGACGCGGAGAAGCGCGAGCAGGTCCTGGAGGTCGTCCGCGCGTCGTTCAAGCCGGAGTTCCTCAACCGCCTCGACGACATCGTCGTCTTCTCGGCCCTCTCGAGGGACGAGCTGGCGCACATCGCGGAGCTCCAGATCGGCCGCCTGGCCAAGCGCCTGGCCGAACGCCGGCTCACCCTGGACGTCACGCCCGAGGCCCTGGCCTGGCTGGCGGACGAGGGCAACGACCCGGTCTACGGCGCCCGCCCGCTGCGCCGCCTGATCCAGACCGCCATCGGGGACCGCCTCGCCAAGGAGATCATCGCGGGCGAGGTCAAGGACGGCGACACCGTCCGCGTCTCCCTGGTCGGCGACGACCTCCTGGTCGGCCGGGCGCTGTGAGCGGACACGGGGCCGGCCGGACCCGGCCGGCCCCGTGTCACCGGCCCCGACGGGGGCAGGAGCGGGTCGCGCCCGCGCCCGCCCGCCGCGCCGTGTCCGCTGGGAGCGGATCGGTCGTGGCGGGGGTTGCCATGCCCCTCCCGTGATGGGGGAGGATGGCGGTATCCGCACGAAGGGAAAACACGGTGAGCATCGATCCGGCCTCGATTCCTAATTTCGGGGGCCAGCCCGACCCGCAGGCCACTGGACCGGCGGGTCCCGTCGTGCCCGACCAGGACCTGGTCAAGCAGCTGCTGGAGCAGATGGAGCTCAAGTACGTCGTCGACGACGAGGGTGACCTCGCGGCGCCGTGGGAGGAGTTCCGCACCTACTTCATGTTCCGCGGCGAGGACGAGCAGCAGGTCTTCTCGGTGCGGACGTTCTACGACCGTCCGCACGCCATCGAGGACAAGCCCCAGCTGCTCGAGTCCATCGACGACTGGAACCGCCGCACGCTGTGGCCGAAGGTCTACACCCACACCCACGACGACGGCTCCGTCCGCCTGATCGGCGAGGCGCAGATGCTGATCGGCACCGGCGTCAGCCTGGAGCACTTCGTCTCCTCCACCGTCAGCTGGGTCCGCGCTTCGATCGAGTTCGACAAGTGGCTCGCGGAGCAGCTCGGCCTGGAGCAGGAGCTGGACTCGGACGACACCGAGGGCGAGGGCGACGAGGCCTGAGGCCCGCACCCCCCTCCCGCAGCGGGACCCGTGCGATGAGCACGAGGCACGTCCCGTAGGCGTACGACGGCCCGGCGAGGGCGGCGGTCACCGCGACCGCGGCCCTCGGCCGGGCTGTCGCCGTCGCGGCGGCCGGCGGCGGCCGGCCGTCCGCGGTCGGGGCGGCCCGCGCCCGGCCGTCCCGCGCCCGGGCGGCTCAGAAGCGGCGGACCGTCCGCAGCGAGTCGGGGTACAGCTCGTACGCGCCGGAGGTGCCGTTGAGCACCGAGCGCGCGCCCAGGTCCGCCATGGTCGGGCCGTTCGGGGTGCGTCGGCTGGAGGCGAACCGCAGGTCGCCGTGCTGGTCGCGGCCCAGGTAGATCCCGGTGTGGTCGACCGTGCCGTCCTTGGTCTCGGGGTTCTTCGGGTCCGGGCCCACGGCGTCGAAGAAGACCACGTCGCCGACCCGCAGGGCGGTCAGGGCGGGCGGGGCCGTCGTGCCCTGGGCCACCACCACCCCGGGGCCGCTGGCGCTCTGGGCCTTCGAGGTGCGGGGCAGGTTGCCGTCCCGGTAGTTCCGGTACAGGACCATCGGGACGCCCATGTGGTGGCCGTAGACCATCCGGACGTACCCCGAGCAGTCGAGGTTGCCCCGCCAGTCCGTCCCGGCGGGGGAGCCGGGTGGCGCGGGGTCCGGGTCGGCGTGCTCGCCGCTGGCCGGGAAGTCCCAGCTCAGCCCCATGTAGTCGTGGAAGTCGGCGCCGACCTCGCGCGTCCCGTCGGCGAACTGCGGGCTGTAGCCGGACTCGCCCAGCACCTGGGCACCGCCCAGGGCCGGGTCGTGCACGGGCGTGCCGAAGGGGCGCAGGGCCGAGGCGTACGCGAGGGCGTCGGGGGAGGTGTCGGCGGCCCAGGCGCGGACGCACTGCTCCAGCTCGGGGGTCCAGCGGCCGTCGAAGGGCGCGGGGAGCAGCCGCACCCAGGTGTCGTGGGCGACGACCGGCGGGTCGGCCCAGTACGCCTCGGGCACGGCCACGTCGTACACGTAGGCCTTCAGGGGCAGGCCGGTGCTGCCGTCGGAGGCGAGCGCCCGGACGCCGATCATGCCCTCGTCGAAGACCCGGGCCGGGTCGGTCTCGGGGTCGCGCAGGCTGTGGTGCCAGGTGGTGGGTTCGGCGGTGTCCTTGCGCCAGGCGCGGGCGCGCAGCACCGGGCCGGCCTTCTGGACGCGGACGTACCAGTGCTCGTAGGCCTTGTAGCCGGTGCCGAGCGTGACGGCGGGGCCGAGCGCGGAGGTCTTGTCGGCGATCTCCTTCTCGAGCACGAACTGCACCTGTCCGGCCGTGGTGACGATCAGCCGGGCCCGGTAGTGGTCGTTCACGCCGCGGGCGGCGAAGACGAGCGCGAGCGAGCAGGGCGCGCCGGTGGGCACCCGCTCGAAGGAGAACCGGGCGGTGGCGTCGAGGTCGCCGATGCCGTCGTCGACGAGCAGGGCGAAGCGGGAGGAGTTGTCGGCGGAGAGCCGGAAGACGCCGCGCCCGTCGTCCACGAAGTAGTCGGCGGCCGGGCCGTTCACCAGGTCCCACCTGCCGCCGCCCGGGGAGGAGCCCCAGCCCGCGTCGGCCGCGAGGGTGCGGTGGAAGGCGTCGGTGAAGGGCTTCTTCTGCTCGGTGAACCAGCGGCGGGGGCCGCGGACGGTCACGGTCTTCGCGCCCTTGGTGAGCGTGGCGAGCACCCCCTCCGCGTCGAGCACCTCCGTCAGCTCCGGGGGGCCGGGCACGGTGCGGGCGGTCAGGGCGCCGGCCGGGTGCGGGGCGAACGGCCAGGTTCCGCCCGCGTCGACGGTCAGCGGGGCGCGCCGGAGCGCCGGGGGCACCCCCGCGTCGCCGCCGACGGGGGCGCCGACCGGGGAGGTCGCGGCCACGGCCGGGGCGGCCACCGCCGCCGGGGCGGCCACCAGCGGAGTGGCGGCGGCCGCCCCGACCAGCGCCGCCAGGGCGGACCGGCGGCTGAAGGCCGAGGCCGGGACGGCGGTGGTCGAGGCGGACGCGGCCGCGGCGGCGCCGGTGGCGGCGGCGGACGAGGAGACGGGCGCGGAGTCGGAAGAACGCGATGGCACGGCAGGAGCCCCCCGGATCATGATCGTCAATTTCCGGGGACTCTATCCGCGCCCCCGCGTCAGCCCGGAGCGCGGTCGCTCCTGCTCGCGCTCCCGGACGTTTCCCGTGGGTGCGGCAGCTGGACCGCGACGCGATGCATGCGTTCACGGTGGAGCTTCTGGAAGCGCTTTCCGACGCCGCAGAGGACGGGGTCCGGCTGAAGGCCGGACCCTGTGCCCACACGTACGTCCGGCCGCGTGCAGACGGGCGAGGCACGAACACCGAAGGCCAGACAGGGCGGGCACTCAAAACGTAATCTGAGTACAGTCTGAGTATGAGCCCTGCTTACCTGGGAGCCGAGCCCGAGTCGGTTTCGTTCACCGATCTGTCGAGAAACCCGAAGGCCGTAGCCGCAAGTGCCGCTGCCCTCGGTGCTCTGCGCGTCACGCATCGGGACGCGCCCGACATGGTGCTGACGACCGCCCGGTATGCGGAGCGCACCGAGGAGAACCTCACGACGGCCTCCCGGCTCTTCCTCGCGCTGATGAAGCACGATGCCGGAGTCCGGTCGCTCTTGCTGGCGCTGCCGGAGGTCTTCCCCTGGGTGCGGCATCTGGATGACGAAGAGATGCACGCGTTCACCGTGGAGCTCCTGGAAGCGCTGTCCGACGCGGCAGAACTGGGTGCCAGGGAAGCTGTGCACCGCGCGCTTGTTTCCTGGCGGGCGACGGCTCGCATCAACTCTGATCCGGATCAGCCCAAGGAAGCGCTGCGTCCACTCGACGGGGATGACCTGGGGCCGGTCGAGGTGAGCGGGTGAGTCCGAAGAAGGGCGATCGTGTCGGCGTCCACCCCAAGGACACCGAGTAACTCGTAGTTCCCGTGCGGCACGGGCCCCGGCCGAAAGGCCGGGCCCATGCCCGCACGTCCATATGGCTCGCTGCTCAGCGAGCCAGTCGGCCGAGGCGGTCCGCCGCCTCCTCCAGTACCGCCGTCTGCTTGCAGAAGGCGAAGCGGACCAGGGAGCGGCCGGCGGCGCGGTCGTCGTAGAAGACCGCGTTCGGGATGGCGACCACGCCGCAGCGCTCCGGCAGGGAGCGGCAGAAGTCCAGGCCGTCCTTCTCGCCGAGCGGGGTGATGTCGGTGGTGATGAAGTACGTGCCCCGCGGGCGGAACACCTCGAAGCCGGCCGCGCGCAGCCCGTCGGACAGGATGTCCCGCTTGGCCCGCAGCTCCTCGCGGAACCCCGTGTAGTACGCGTCCGGGAGCGCGAGGGCCTCGGCGATCGCGTACTGGAACGGGCCGGAGGAGACGTAGGTCAGGAACTGCTTCGCGGTGCGCACGGCGGTGACCAGGGACGGCGGGGCGGTGATCCACCCGACCTTCCAGCCGGTGAAGGAGAAGGTCTTGCCGGAGGAGGAGATGGTGACGGTCCGCTCGCGCATGCCCGGCAGGCCGGCGAGCGGGGTGTGGGCGCCCTCGAAGACCAGGTGCTCGTACACCTCGTCGGTGATCACCAGCAGGTCCCGCTCGACGGCGAGTTCCGCGATCGCGGCCAGCTCGGCGGGGGCCAGCACGGTGCCGGTCGGGTTGTGCGGGGTGTTGAGGAGCAGCAGGCGGGTGCGCGGGGTGACGGCGGCGCGCAGCTCGTCCAGGTCGAGGTGGAAGGCGCCCTCGTGCGGACGCAGGGTGACCGGGACCCGGGTGGCGCCGGCCATGGCGATGCAGGCGGCGTACGAGTCGTAGTACGGCTCGAGCGCGATGACCTCGTCGCCGGGCTCGAGCAGCGCCAGCAGCGAGGCGGCGATGGCCTCGGTGGCGCCCGCGGTGACGAGCACCTCGGTGTCCGGATCGTACGTGAGGCCGTAGAAGCGCTGCTGGTGGGCGGCGATCGCGGTCCGCAGCTCGGGGACGCCGGGGCCGGGCGGGTACTGGTTGCCCCGGCCGTCGCGGATGGCGCGGACCGCAGCCTCGGCGACCTCGGCGGGTCCGTCGGCGTCGGGGAAGCCCTGGCCGAGGTTGATGGAGCCGGTCCGGGCGGCCAGCGCGGACATCTCCGCGAAGATCGTCGTACCGAAGCCGGCCAGGCCGCGGTTCAGGAAGGGGCGGGGGCCGGGAGCGGCGCCGGAGCTGTCGTGGGATGCGGTCATGAGCGCCATCCTGCGGGGAACCTCTGGACTTGCTCAAGTGTGCTTTGGGCCGTGGAGGGCGGGGGCATTCCCCGTGCACGCGGGACGCGTCGTTCCCGCTCTCGGGGGACCGAGTGGGAGAGGAAGAGGCGGTGGGGGCTGTGCTCGTGGTCCTGTTCGTCGTCGGTGTGCTGGTGCTCGTGATGTTCGTGAAGATGGCCACCAAGGGCCAGTACCAGCACAAGGGGCGCCGCCGGTCCTCCGGCGGCTGGTGGGGTGACTCGGGGAGCTCCTGCGGGGGCGGCTCGTCCTGCTCCAGCTCCTCGTGCTCCAGCTCGTCGTGCGGCGGCGGCTCGTCGTGCGGTGGCGGTGGTGGGGGCTGCGGCGGCTCCAGCTGACCGGAGCCGACCGGCTCGGCGCCGGGTACGCCGCCCGCCCCGCGCACGCCGACGGCGTGCGCTGCCCGCCCCGACTGTGCCGCCCCCCGCGTACGCCGCCCGTCGCGGTGTACGCCGTCCGGGCGGCGCCCGGCGGCGCCCCGCCCGCGCGCGACGGGAGCGTCGGCTTCCGGCCGCGCGCGGCCGGGGCAACTGCCGCCGGGTGCGCTCGTGTTGAACACGTGAACTGGATAGCCCCCGCGGGGATGTAAACCACGTCAAGTTGGGTAAAAACGCTGTGTGCGCCGGGCCTTTCATGATTCCCTCGGTTGAGTAGACCAGTCCTCGGGCCTCCTGGGACTTCCTGTGGCCCCGAGCCGGCGACACCCCACGACCGCTGATTTCCAGCCGTGGCCCGCTGGGTGCCGCAGCCGGCCGACCTCCCTCGCGCGTTTGCGGAGCCGACTCATGCTCACGACCCTCAAGACCACGTACACCGACACGCGTGCCGCCGACCTCGCCTGGGCCCTGGGCCGCGCCCCGCTGCCCGCCCTCGCCGTACTGAATCTGGAACTCGCCGGCGCCAAAGTGGAGTTGCGCCTGCTCGGCGCCTCCCATCAGGTGCTGCTCGAGGAGGGTGACGTCGCCTGCTCGGAGACCGTGGCCTGCATGCCCGGCAGCAGCACGCCGCTGCCGCTGGGCGTGGCCAAGCGGGTGGGCGACTGGGAGTACGAGTTCGCCGCCCGGGTCGAGACGCTGTCGCAGGGCTCGTTCGCGGGGCGCGCGCAGGAGCTGCTCGCGCTGGTCGCGGATCACCCGAACGGGCTCGCCGGCACCTTTCCCGGTAGCCCGCACGCCTTCACCGCGCTGCTCGCCCATCGGTACGAGGGCCAGGTGCGCTGGCGCACCTGGCACGCCTACCCGCAGGAGGGGCAGCTGGTGGCCACCCGGACCCGGGTCGGGGTGCGCATGCCGGCGGCGGCCCTGCCCGGCTGAGCGCGCGGCGCTCCGCCAAGTGGCTTACGGAGTGCGCCAGTTGCACCCATGTGGGTGACCGGGCGCGGGCAAGGAGTGACGTACGGTTCCGTCCATGATCGACCGTTCCCCTCCCTGCGGTGGGGAGGCACCGAGCGCACCCGCCGCCCCCGGCGGGCCCCCGGCGCCGGAGCCGCGGGAAGCAGCGTCCCCGCCGGTGGCCCTTCCCGTACGGCCCCGGACCGGCCGCATGCTGGTCCTCGCCACCGTGTTCGTCTGTGCGGCGTGCGGACTCGTGTACGAGCTCGAACTCCTCGCGCTGGCCTCCTACCTGATCGGCGACTCCGTCACCCAGGCCTCCGTCGTGCTGTCCGTGATGGTCTTCGCGATGGGGGTCGGCTCGCTGCTCGCGAAGCGGTTGCGGGCCCGGCCCGCCGCCGGGTTCGGCGCCGTCGAGGCCGTCCTCGCCCTCGTCGGCGGCCTGTCCGCGATAGCGCTGTACGCCTGCTTCGCCTGGCTCGGCGAGTCCAGACCGGCCCTGGTGGCCTTCTCGCTGGCCATCGGCGTCCTCATCGGCGCCGAGATCCCGCTGCTCATGACCCTGATCCAGCGGGTCCGGCGGCAGGACGCGGGCGGGGCCGTGGCCGACCTGTTCGCCGCCGACTACGTGGGGGCGCTGGTCGGCGGGCTCGCCTTCCCGTTCCTCCTGCTGCCCGTGCTCGGACAGCTCACCGGCGCGATGCTCACCGGCGCGGTCAACGCGGCCGCCGGCGGCGCGCTGGTGCTCTGGCTGTTCCGGGGGGACCTGAGCCGCCGGGCCCGCTGGCTGCTGCTGGCCGCGAACCTGGGCGTGCTGGCGGTGCTGGCCGGGGCCACCGCCCTGGCCGACGACTTCGAACGGGTGGCGCGCCGGGCGGTGTACGGCAGCGAGGTGCGGGTCGCCGTGCAGACCGGCGTGCAGGAGCTCGTCGTCACCGGGCCGTCGAAGGGGTCCCCGCGCACCCTCGACCTGTACCTCGACGGGCGGCTGCGGGTCAGCGGCTACGACGAGCACCGCTACCACGAGGCCCTCGTCCATCCCGCGATGAACGGCCCGCACGCCCGCGTGCTGGTGCTCGGCGGGGGCGACGGCCTGGCCGCCCGCGAGGTGCTGCGCTACCCCGACGTGCGCTCGGTGACCGTGGTGGAGCTGGACGAGGGGGTGGTGCGGCTGGCCCGTACCGACCCCATGCTGTCGCGGCTCAACGACCACGTCTTCGACGACCCGCGGGTGCGGGTGGTCACCGCGGACGCCTTCGGCTGGCTGCGGTCGGGCGCGGAGGGCTTCGGGTACGACGTGGTCGTCTCGGACCTCCCGGACCCGGGCATCACGCCCAGCACCAAGCTGTACTCGGAGGAGTTCTACGGGCTGGTCGCGCGCAGGCTGCGGCCGGGCGGCCGGATCGGGGTGCACGCCGGGCCGCTGTCGACCCGGCCGCGGACCTTCTGGACGGTGGAGGCCACCCTGCGGGCGGCCGGGCTGGCCACCCGTCCGTACACCGCCGGCGGCCGGCTGTCCGGCTTCCCGGCCGGACCGGACCGCTCCACCGGGCGCGGCGGCTCGCCGGGGGACTGGGGCTTCGTCCTCGCCGCCCGCGGGCGGCCGCCGGCCCTCGGCGTGCAGGCCGGCACCACCACCTGGCTGCGCTCGCTGTCGACGGCGGCGCTGTACGCGGCCTCGCGCGACGCGGAGCGGGTGCGGATCCGCGGGCTGCCGCCGTCGACGCTGCCGCATCCGCGGTACTCGTAGCCGGAGGGCCGCGTGGGTAGGCTCGGTTGTCATGGAGCACCAGGTGTTCGTACCGATGGCCGAGGACAGTCTCCGGGCGCTGCTGCGGGACCCCGCGCGGCTGGCGCACTGCGTGCCGGGACTCCAGCCGGAGGCCGTCCTGGAGGCGGGCGAGGGCGACGGCCCCGACGGCGCGGGCGGCGGCTCCGGGGCGGTGGCCGGCCGGCTCAGGGTGCGGGTCGCGGGCAGCACCGTCACCTACCGCGGCACCCTCGCCGTGACGGAGGCCGGACCGGCCGGCTTCCTCGTCTCGGGGGAGGGCACCGAGGTGCGGGGCTCCGGCACCGTGACGCTCACCCTGCGGGTCGGGGTGCGCGGCGCCGAGGACGGCACGTGGCTCGACTTCTCGGGCGAGACCGAGGTGGCCGGGCGCGCCGCCGAGTTCCCGGCGGACGCGGCCCGGGCCGCGGCGCGCCGGCTGCTGGACCGGGTGGGCGCGGCGCTCGCCGACCAGGACCGCGGCCCGGACGACGCGGTGGACGCGGACGGGGCGGCGGACGAGGAGGCCGACGCCGTGCACACCCCGCTCTTCGACATCGACGTGCCGCCGTCCTCGCTCGACCCGGCGCTCGACCCCTTCCTGGACGAAGGGCTCCCGCCCCGGGTCCCGGCCGAGGCCGCGCACGCCCGGCGCACCATGATCGGCCGCAGTGCCGAGGAGGTGGACCACGCTCCGCCGCGCGGCCGCTACGCGCCCGTGCCGGCGCCGGCCACCGTCACCCCGGCCGCCACCCTGCGCTGGATGGCGCCGGCCGCCGCCCTCGCGGTGGCCTCGGCGGTCGTGGTGGCCCGCGCACTGCGCCGGCGCCGCTGACGCCGACCGGGTCGCACGGCGGACGTACCGGGCGCGCGCGGTGCGGGCGCGGAGGCAGCGGCGTGGGCGTGCGCGCGCGGACGCACCGCGTGCACCTGAGGGACTGGCACCTGACGTACCGGCAGGGTGCCCGTAGGCACGGGCCGTTCGGTGTGCACGTACGGCTGACCGGCCCGCGCGCCCCGTAGGGTCGGTGCCATGACTACGCAACTGAGTGCGGGCGGCGTGGATGTGGCCGTCGATCAGGAGAACGGCTGCCGCATCGGCAGCCTGCGGGTGGACGGCACCGAACTGCTGCGCCAGGGCGAGCGGTACGGCGCCTTCCCGATGGTCCCCTTCTGCGGGCGGACCGGGGGCGGCCGCTTCCGCAACGGCGCCGTCGAGCACCAGCTGCCGCTCAACGCGCCCCCGCACGCGATCCACGGCTACGGCCGCGAGGCCGCCTGGAAGCCGGTGCGGCACACCGGGCGCGAGGCCGCGTTCGTCTACGACCTGCGCGACCCCTGGCCGTACTCCGGCCGGGTGACCCAGGTGGTGGAGCTCACCGAGGACTCGCTGACGCTGACCATGGGCGTGGAGACGTACGAGGACTCCTTCCCCGCGCAGGCCGGCTGGCACCCGTGGTTCCGGCGCAACCTCGGCGGCGGCGACGCGGAGCTCGGCTTCGCGCCCGCCTGGCAGGAGGAGCGGGGCTCCGACCACCTGCCCACCGGCCGCCGCATCGACCCGCTGCCCGGCCCTTGGGACGACTGCTTCGGCATGCCCGACGGCGTGGACGTGACCCTGACCTGGCCGGGACAGCTGGAGCTCAGGGTCACCAGCCCCGCCGAGTGGGTGGTCGTCTACGACGAGCAGCCCGAGGCCGTGTGCGTCGAGCCCCAGTCGGGCCCGCCCAACGGCCTCAACACCCTGCCCCGGCTCGTCACGCCCGTCGATCCGCTGGAGATCACGACGGTGTGGAGCTGGCGGCGGCTCTGACCCGCGCCGTACGGTGCCGCCGCCGGGCGCCCGGCCCCGGCGGCGCCTCTAAGCTGGGGGCCATGAGTGACGTACGTGGTGAGCTGCTGCAGCAGATCAAGGACAAGGCCGTCGTGCACGGCAAGGTGATCCTCTCCTCCGGGCGCGAGGCGGACTGGTACATCGACCTGCGCCGCATCACCCTCGACGGCGTGGCGGCCCCGCTGGTCGGTCAGGTCATGCTCGACCTGACCGCCGAGCTGGACTTCGACTGCGTCGGCGGCCTGACCCTGGGCGCCGACCCGGTGGCCACCTCGATGCTGCACGCCTCCGCCGCGCGCGGGCAGCGGCTGGACGCCTTCGTGGTCCGCAAGGCGCAGAAGGCGCACGGCATGCAGCGCCGCATCGAGGGCACCGACGTCAAGGGCCGCCGCTGCCTGGTCGTCGAGGACACCTCCACCACCGGCGGTTCGCCGCTGACCGCCGTCGAGGCCGTCCGCGAGGCGGGCGGCGAGGTCGTGGCCGTGGCCACCATCGTCGACCGCGGGGCCGCCGGTGCCATCGCCGAGGCGGGCCTGCCGTACCTCACCGGCTACAACCTCGACGAGCTGGGCCTGAGCTGATCGGCCCGAGCTGATGGGCCCGAGGTGATCGGCCCGAGCTGATCGGCCCGAATGCATCGGGTCAGGGGGCATCGGGTCGGGCGACATCCGCTCCGAGGGTGGTCAACACCGCGCCCCGGGGCGGATCCGAAGTCGTGACCTGGGCCCCGGCGGGTCCCGGGCAGCTGCCCCGGACCTGCCGAAACCGGCTCTGAGCTGGGGTTCTGCAAACAAGGCGGAGTGTTTCACGTGAAACGCTCCGCCTTGTGTGCGTGTGGGCCGGAAGGGTCGGGTGGACGGCATCGGAGAGTCTGGAAAGATAAGGCGCGACGACGACGTCACTCCCCCAGGTCAGGGTCAAGAAGCTCACCACCGCACATCCCAAGGAGCGGACAGATGCCCATCGCAACCCCTGAGGTCTACAACGAGATGCTCGACCGGGCGAAGGCAGGCAAGTTCGCCTACCCGGCCATCAACGTGACCTCGTCGCAGACCCTGCACGCGGCCCTGCGCGGCTTCGCGGAGGCCGAGAGCGACGGCATCGTCCAGATCTCCACCGGCGGTGCCGAGTTCCTGGGCGGTCAGCACAGCAAGGACATGGTCACCGGCGCGGTCGCCCTGGCCGAGTTCGCGCACATCGTCGCCGCGAAGTACGACGTCAACATCGCGCTGCACACCGACCACTGCCCCAAGGACAAGCTGGACGGCTACGTCCGCCCGCTGATCGCCGTCTCCGAGGAGCGCGTGAAGGCCGGCCGCAACCCGCTCTTCCAGTCGCACATGTGGGACGGTTCGGCCGAGACCCTGGCCGACAACCTGGCCATCGCGCAGGAGCTGCTGCCCCGCGCCGCCGCCGCCAAGATCATCCTCGAGGTCGAGATCACCCCGACCGGTGGCGAGGAGGACGGCGTCACCCACGAGATCAACGACGAGCTGTACACCACCGTCGAGGACGCGATCCGCACCGCCGAGGCCCTGGGCCTGGGCGAGAAGGGCCGCTACCTGCTCGCCGCCTCCTTCGGCAACGTGCACGGCGTCTACAAGCCGGGCAACGTCGTCCTGCGCCCGGAGCTGCTGAAGGACCTGCAGCAGGGCGTCGGCGAGAAGTACGGCAAGACCAGCCCGTTCGACTTCGTCTTCCACGGCGGCTCCGGCTCCACCGAGCAGGAGATCGCCACCGCGCTGGAGAACGGCGTCGTGAAGATGAACCTCGACACCGACACCCAGTACGCCTTCACCCGCCCCGTCGCGGACCACATGCTGAGGAACTACGACGGCGTGCTGAAGGTCGACGGCGAGGTCGGCACCAAGTCCACCTACGACCCGCGGACCTGGGGCAAGCTGGCCGAGGCGAGCATGGCCAAGCGCGTCCTGGAGGCCTGCGCCAACCTGCGCTCCACCGGCACCCGCCTGAAGTAGTCACCGCGGGAGCGGGCGCTCCCGAAGTGAGCACCGCGCTCCGGCCCGTTCGCGGGCCGGAGCGTCCCGGAGGGCCCCTCCGTCGCGCCCCGCGCGACACCGGAGGGGCCCTCCGTCACACGGGGCGGCACACTGGGGGCATGGCTACTCACCAGAACCTCCTCGGGGGCCCGGCCCCGACGCACCTGCCCGACGACCCGGAGCCCCGCGAGCTGCTCGCGTCCGGCGCCGCCCCCACCGAGGTGGCCGCCAAGTACCCCGCCTCCTCCCTGGCGTGGGCCCGCCTCGCCGACGACGCCTTCGAGGCCGGCTCGGCCGTCGAGTCGTACGCGTACGCCCGCACCGGCTACCACCGCGGCCTCGACTCCCTGCGCCGGGCCGGCTGGAAGGGCCACGGCCCGATCCCGTGGGAGCACGAGCCCAACCGCGGCTTCCTGCGCGCCCTGCACGCCCTCGCCCGCGCCGCCCAGGCGATCGGCGAGCAGGAGGAGTACGAGCGCTGCTCGACCTTCCTGCGCGACTCCTCGGAGACCGCCGCCGAGACGCTCGGCTAGGTCGTCCCGCAGCGTGCCGACGGCCCGGTCCCCGCGCGGGGACCGGGCCGTCGGCGCACGTCCGGACCCCGGGGCGGCCGGCCGCCGTACGCCCGGGTAACGGAAATCGTGGCCCAGATCACCCCGGGACTCCGGCCGGAAGCGGGCTTATGATGCCGGCAGGGGACCGGGGCTCCACGACCTCACACGGAAGGAGCGGACCGCTACCCGGAAGCCTGTGTCGAGGAGACAGAAATGTCGCACGCCCTTGATGCCTCCGGAGCCGGTTCGGACACCCCGAACCTCGACTTCGCCGGCACCACCCCCTACGAGGACTACGTCCAGGCGGACGTCCTCACCCACCTCCAGCACCCCCTCTCGGACGACCCGGGAGAGATGGTCTTCCTGGTCACCACCCAGGTCATGGAGCTGTGGTTCACGGTCATCGTCCACGAGTGGGAGACCGCCGCCCGCGCCCTGCGCGAGGACGAGCTGACCGTCGCCTTCGACGCCCTCGCCCGGTCCTGCCGCGAGCTGGAGGCCCTGAACGCCTCCTGGCGTCCCCTGATCAACCTCACCCCCGCGCAGTTCAACGCCTACCGCAGCGCGCTCGGCGAGGGCTCCGGCTTCCAGTCCGCGATGTACCGCCGGCTGGAGTTCCTGCTCGGCGAGAAGTCCGCGTCCATGCTGGTCCCGCACCGCGGCGCGCCGCGCGTGCACGCCGAGCTGGAGAAGGCGCTGCACGAGCCGAGCCTGTACGACGAGGTGCTGCGGCTGCTGGCCCGCCGCGGCCTGCCCGTGCCGGCCGCCGTCCTGGACCGCGACCTGTCGCAGCGGTACGAGTCCTCGCCCGAGATCGAGGCCGTCTGGGCCGCCATCTACGGCGGCGACGACCAGCACGGCGAGCTCGTCCGGCTGGGCGAGGCGCTGACCGACGTGGGCGAGCTGGTGTGGCGCTGGCGCAACGACCACCTGATGGCCACCCGCCGCGCGATGGGCGCCAAGACCGGCACCGGCGGTTCGGCGGGCGTGGCGTGGCTGGAGAAGCGTGCCACCAAGAACGTCTTCCCCGAGCTGTGGACGGCGCGCAGCCATGTCTGAGCGCACCCCGAACGACCTCTCGATACGCGCGGCCGAACTCGACGCCGCCGACGACCTCGGCAAGCTGCGGGAGCGCTTCCTGCTCCCCGAGGGCGTGGTCTACCTCGACGGCAACTCGCTCGGCGCGCTCTCCGCGGGTGTGCCCGGCCGGGTCGCCGACGTCGTCGGCCGCGAGTGGGGCGAGCTGCTCATCCGCTCCTGGGACGAGAGCGGTTGGTGGACCGCCCCGCAGCGGATCGGCGACAGGATCGCCCCGCTGGTCGGGGCGGCCCCGGGCCGGATCGTGGTGGGCGACTCCACCAGCGTGAACCTCTTCAAGGCGCTGGTCGGCGCGGCCCGCCTGGCGGCGGCCCGGGGTGACGCGGGGCGCGACGAACTCCTCGTCGACGCCACCACGTTCCCCACCGACGGGTACATCGCCGCCTCCGCCGCCCGCATGACGGGCCTGAAGGCGGTCCCCGTCGAGCCGGCCGCCCTCCCCGCGGCCCTGGGCCCGCGCACCGCCGTGGTCCTGATGAACCACGTCGACTACCGCTCGGGCCGGCTGCACGACCTGCCGGGCCTGACCGCCGCCGCGCACGCGGCCGGCGCCCTGACCGTCTGGGACCTGTGCCACAGCGCGGGCGCCCTCCCGGTCGGGCTGGACGCCCACCGGGTCGACCTCGCGGTCGGCTGCACGTACAAGTACCTCAACGGCGGCCCCGGTTCGCCCGCGTACCTGTACATCGCCGAACGCCACCAGGCGGCCTTCGACTCCCCGCTGCCCGGCTGGAACTCGCACGCCGAGCCGTTCGCGATGGCGCCCGGGTACGTGCCCGCCGACGGTGCGCTGCGCGGCCGGGTCGGGACGCCGGACATCCTGTCCATGCTGGCCCTGGAGGCCGCGCTGGACGTGTGGGACGGGGTCGCGGTCGAGGCCGTGCGCGCCAAGTCGCTGGCCCTGACGGACTTCTTCCTGGAGTGCGTCGAGGCGTACGTGCCGGCCGGGCGGGTCGAGTCCGTGACGCCGGCGGCGCACGCGGAGCGCGGCAGCCAGGTGGCGCTGCGCGCCGAGGGCGCGGCGGAGCTGATGAAGGAGCTCATCGCGCGGGGTGTGGTCGGCGACTTCCGCCACCCCGACGTGCTGCGGTTCGGGTTCACGCCGCTGTACGTGGGCTTCGCCGACGCGGAGCGTGCCGCGCGCACGCTCGGTGGCATTTCGGGTCACGTTTCCGGGTGATCGTTCCGGCCCGGGTCGCGGTGGCTGAAGTTTCGTTTCAGCGCGCGCTGCGTCCCGGGCCGAGGCGACTCGGCGGCCGCCGCGGCCCCGCCGCGGGCCTCGAACGGAGCGAACGGATCCGGTCGGGCCTGATAGCGTCCCGCTGCCCGGTCGGACGTACGGACTGACGTACGGAACCGACGTACGGGCCACCCGGATGCCACCGGGCCGGCAACGGCCCCCCGCCCCCGAGAGGTTGAACCGCATGACGGACCCCGCAGTCGAACGGGACGCCGCCGAGGCGGCGTCGGCCTTCGCGCATCCGCCGGTGGCCCCGGACGCCACCGCCGCCTACGGCGCACACCCCGACCAGGTCGTGGACTTCTACGCGCCGCGGGAGTCCGCAGCCGGCCAGGACCGGGTGCCGCTGGTCGTCGTCCTGCACGGCGGCGCATGGCGCGCCCCCTACGACCGGCAGCACATCACCCCGCTCGCCGACCTGCTCGCCCGGCGCGGCTTCGCGGTGGCCAACGTCGAGTACCGGCGCGGCAGTTCCGTACCCCATCAGGGCGCCGACGGCCCGGTGGCCGGGCGCTGGCCGGAGACCTTCGACGACGTGGCGGCCGCCATGGACGCGCTGCCGCGACTGGCCGCGGCCGCCCTGCCCCTGGCCGACCTGCGGCGCACGGTGGTGACCGGCCACTCCGCGGGCGGTCAGCTGGCCCTGTGGGCGGCGGCCCGGCACGTCCTGCCGCCGGACGCCCCCTGGCGGACGGCCGAGCCGCCCGCCCTGCGCGGTGTGGTGGCCCTGGCCCCGATCGCCGACTTCACGGTCGCGGAGGAGCTCGGCGTCTGCGGCGGGGCCTCCGCCCAGCTGCTGGGCGGGCCCGAGCTGTTCGCGGAGCGGCTCGGCTACGCCGACCCGGCCGCGCTGCTGCCCACCGGGATCGCCACCACCGTCGTGCACGGCCGCGAGGACATCGTCGTACCGCACCGGGTGGCCGAGTCGTACGTCGAGGCGGCCGCGAAGGCCGGCGAGACCGTGGGCCTGACCCTGCTCGACGGGGTCGGCCACTTCCCCCTCATCGACCCGGCCGCCGACGCGGCCGCGGTGGTCTGCGAGGAGATCGCACAGCTGGCCTGGTAGGGCGGTCGCCGTCATCCGATCGGGTGTACGCCGCCCGAACCGGCTCTTGCCTCGTGGGGCTCCTACCATGCTTCGGCATATGCCGATGGCAATACGGATGAGGCGGGCCCGCCGCCTGTTCCGGGGTGCGGGCTGGTCCGGGCGGAGAAGGAGCACCATCATGACGTTGATGGACGAGCGCACCGCGACGAGCGACACCGCACCCCCCGGGTTCGAGGACATGCTGGACGTCCTCGACGAGCTCCACGTGCCCGACGGCTTCAGGGCCGAGATCATCAGGGGGAACATCGTCGTGTCGCCGTGGTCGAAGGCGTACTACCTGGACGTGATGGATCTCGTCTGCGACAGGCTGCGTCCCCACCTGCCGGACGGGCATCGGCTCTCGTCGTCGCCGGCCCTGTACGTGTTTCCCGGTGTGGAGCGCGGATACGGCCCGGACGTCAACGCCGCCGACGCCCGCGCGCGGCGCACCACCAGCCACCGCCTCGACGGTGTGGCCCTGTCCCTGGTCGTGGAGCTGACCTCGCCGTCGACCCGTGACGACGACTTCCACGACAAGGTCAAGCAGTACGGTCGGGCGGGAGTCCCCGTCTACCTGCTGCTCGACATGCAGGAGGAGCAGGTCATCGTGTTCTCGATGCCTTCCGCCGCGGGTTACGGGGCCCACGAGGCGCGCCCGTTCGGGGAGAAGGTGCACATCCCCGCGCCCTTCGACTGCACCCTCGACACCTCAGGCTTCGCCGCCCCCGCCGAGTAGCCCGCCGGGCCGAGGCGCGGGGTTCCGCGCCGTCGCCGGTTCGGGCGGCGTTCAGACCGGTGGTCCCGGCCGTTCGCCGGACCGGATCAGCATCGGCGGCGTACGGGCCGATCCCCGTACGCGTCCGGATCTCCGCTCTCCACCGCAAGGGGCAGTGAGCCATGACCCGCCAGGCGACCGTCCGCCACCTGCTGATGTGCCGACCGCACCACTACGACGTCCGCTACTCCATCAACCCGTGGATGGAGCCGGCCGACGGCGCGGACGGCGACCTCGCCGTGCGCCAGTGGGTCCGGCTGCGCGAGCTCTACCTCGACCTCGGCCACAAGGTCGAGGAGATCGAGCCCGTCGAGGGCCTGCCCGACATGGTGTTCGCCGCCAACGGCGCCACCGTCGTCGGCGGGCGGGTGCTCGGGGCCCGCTTCCGCCACCCGGAGCGGGCCGCCGAGGGCCCGGCGTACCTGGACTGGTTCCGCGCGCACGGCTGGGACGACGTGCTCGACCCGGTCCACGTGAACGAGGGCGAGGGCGACTACCTGCTCGCCGGGGACCGGCTGCTGGCCGGCACCGGCTTCCGCACGGACCCGCGCTCGCACGCCGAGGCGGCCGAGTACCTCGGGGTGCCGGTGACCCCGCTGCGGCTGGTGGACCCCCGGTACTACCACCTCGACACGGCACTGGCCGTGCTGGCCGAGGGGGAGGTCATGTACTACCCGGCCGCCTTCGCGCCCGAGAGCCGGGAGCTGCTGGCGGACCTCTACCCCGAGGCGCTGCTGGCGACCGACGAGGACGCGGCGGTGTTCGGTCTGAACGCCTTCTCCGACGGGTACAACGTGGTGCTCCCCGAGGCCGCGACCCGGCTCGCGAGGGAGCTGGCGGGGCGCGGCTTCCACCCGGTGGGGGTGGACCTGTCGGAGCTGCTCAAGGCGGGCGGCAGCGTGAAGTGCTGCACGCTGGAGCTGCGGGACCGCTGAGCCCGCCCGGTACGGGCCGGAAGGGGGGGCGAACGGGGAAGGGCCCCCACCGTGCGGTGGGGGCCCTTCCCGGGGGATCCGGTGGGATCAGATGAAGGAGTTGATCTCGATCGTCTCGGTGCGGCCGGGGCCGACGCCGATCGCGGAGATCGGGGCGCCCGACATCTCCTCCAGCGCCTTCACGTAGTTCTGCGCGTTCTTCGGCAGGTCCGCGAAGGTCTTGGCCTTGGTGATGTCCTCGGACCAGCCCGGCAGGGTCTCGTAGATGGGCTTCGCGTGGTGGAAGTCCGTCTGCGAGTAGGGCAGCTCCTCGACGCGCTTGCCGTCGATCTCGTACGCGACGCAGACCGGGATCTCCTCCCAGCCGGTCAGCACGTCGAGCTTGGTGAGGAAGAAGTCCGTCAGGCCGTTGACGCGGGTCGCGTAGCGGGCGATCGGGGCGTCGAACCAGCCGCAGCGGCGGTCACGGCCGGTGGTGACACCGCGCTCGCCACCGATGCGGCGCAGCGCCTCGCCGTCCTCGTCGAACAGCTCGGTCGGGAACGGGCCGGCGCCGACGCGGGTCGTGTAGGCCTTGAGGATGCCGATGACGCGGCTGATCTTCGTCGGGCCCACGCCGGTGCCGGTGCAGGCGCCGCCGGCGGTCGGGTTCGAGGAGGTGACGAAGGGGTAGGTGCCGTGGTCGACGTCGAGCAGGGTGCCCTGGCCGCCCTCGAAGAGCACGACCTTGCCGTCGTCCAGCGCGTTGTTCAGGATCAGCGTGGTGTCGGCGACGAAGGGCTTGATCTGCTCCGCGTACTGGAGCATCTCCTCCACGATCGCGCCGGGCTCGATCGCGCGGCGGTTGTAGAGCTTGGCGAGCAGCTGGTTCTTGCCCTCCAGCGCCGCCTCGACCTTCTGGGTCAGGATCGACTCGTCGTAGAGGTCCTGGACGCGGATGCCGACGCGGTTGATCTTGTCCGCGTACGTCGGGCCGATGCCGCGGCCGGTGGTGCCGATCTTGCGCTTGCCGAGGAAGCGCTCGCCGACCTTGTCGAGGGTGACGTTGTACGGCGTGATCAGGTGGGCGTTGCCGCTGATCAGGAGCTTGGAGGTGTCGACGCCGCGCTCGTTCAGGCCCTTGAGCTCCGAGAGCAGCACGGCCGGGTCGACGACGACGCCGTTGCCGATGACCGGGGTGCACTCAGGGGTGAGGATGCCGGAGGGGAGGAGGTGAAGGGCGTACTTCTGGTCGCCTACGACGACCGTGTGGCCGGCGTTGTTGCCGCCCTGGTAGCGGACGACGTAGTCGACGGAGCCACCGAGGAGGTCGGTGGCCTTTCCCTTGCCCTCGTCACCCCACTGGGCTCCGAGCAGCACAAGAGCGGGCACAGGCGTACACCTCTTCCGGATGGGGCATGTCCAAGGTCAGGGGGCGTACGACGATGTACACCGCGGGCTGGGCCGTCGGACCGGTACCCCGGAATAGACGAAGCCCCTGGCGCAATAGCGCAAGGGGCTCTTGCACAAAGATGCTACCCGAGGAAGGACCGAGGTGTCGGCTCCAGAGCCCACCATGAGCCACGCGGGCGCGGCGGAGGCCGGCCTGCTCGTGCTCGTCGACCCGGTCGCCCGCCGACTCGACGGCGAGTCCGTGCGGATCGCGAAGGACGTGCTGAGCGCGGGTGCGGAGGCGAAGATCTGCCTCCCCGAGGGGCCGGAGGAGTTCGCGCGGGCGCTGGCCCGCCGGGGCCATCGGCGGCCGGTGATCGTGGGGGACGACGGGGCGCTGGCGCGGGCGGTGGCCCTGCTGCACCGGGGGCGGGAGCTGCGCGAGGAGGAGCTGTCGCTGATCCCGGTGGGTTCGCCCGGGACGCTGGCGGTGGCCCGTTCGCTGGGGGTGCCGGCGTCGGCCGTGCAGGCCGCGCGGGCGGTGCTGGACGGGGCGGTGCGGCGGCTGGACCTGCTGGTGGACGACAGCGACGGGGTGGTCCTGCGGGGTCTGCGGATCCCGGCGGCCGCGGCGGGGGTGCCGGTGGCGGGGACGGCGGCCTGGGCGGGCGCGCCGTCGGTGTGGAGCGCGTGCCGGTCGCTGGTGCGGACGCTGGTGCGGCCGCCGGTGGGGTCGGCGTACGCGGCGCAGCACCGGTTGCGGGTGGAGGCGGACGGGGAGTTGCTCAGCGACGTGGACCGGCTGGTGCGGGACGTCTCGGTGGCCTCGCGCGACGGGTTCGCCGAGGTGGTCGTACGGACCTCCGGCGGCGGCCGCGAGCCGGTGACGGCCCGGGCCCGGACGGTCACGGTGTCGGGTGCGGACTTCCGCTACCGGGCGGACCACCGCGTGGCGGGCCCGGTGCGGCGCCGCACGTGGACGCTGCAGCCGGAGGCGTGGGGGCTGACGGTACCGCGGTAGCGGGTGGTCCCCCGTGGGGGGTGGGGGCGGGCAGGGCTCCGGGTCAGGTCTTCGGAAGGCCCAGCGTCGTGCGGTGGACGCGCCAGCGGTCCATCAGTCCGGTCATCTCCTGGTGCAGGAACTCGAAGAAGGCGGCGGTCTCGGCGACGCGGCCGCCGGCCGGGGTGTCCGGGCCGAGGGCGGCGGCGCCGTCGTGCATGGTGCGCAGCCAGAGGGTCAGGACCTGGTCGCGGCGGGTGAAGGTCTCGTACCAGAGCTCGTTGTGGAGCACGTACCGGTCGCGGCGGGAGCCGGGCTCGCGCTCGCGGCTGACCATGTTGACCTGGGTCAGGTACGTCACGGCGCCGGAGACCGCGGCCGGGCTGATCCTGAGCGTCTCGCTCAGCTCGGCGGAGGTCATCGCGCCGCCGTCGCTGGCCAGCAGGGCCGCGAAGACCCGGGCGGCCATGCGCTGCATGCCGGCCTCCGTGAGCTGGGCGGCGAACCGCTCCACGAAGCGCGAGACCGCTTCCTCGTCCCTGGTCATGTCCACCCCCGAACTTTATGCGATTCCCTAACTTCACAAGTTTGTGAAAGTAGCGTACGTTCAAAATCATGACGAAGGCAATCGGCGTCGCCGGTCTCCGCAAGTCCTTCGGCCGCACGCACGCGCTGGACGGCCTCGACCTCGCCGTCGAGAGCGGCGAGGTGCACGGCTTCCTCGGCCCCAACGGCGCCGGGAAGTCCACCACCATCCGGGTCCTGCTCGGGCTGCTGCGCGCCGACTCCGGCACCGCGGTCCTGCTCGGCGGCGACCCGTGGAAGGACGCGGTCGCGCTGCACCGCCGGATCGCGTACGTCCCCGGGGACGTCACCCTCTGGCGCAACCTCACCGGCGGCGAGGTCATCGACCTGTACGGGCGCCTGCGCGGGGGAGCCGGCCTCGACCGGGCCCGCCGGGCGGAGCTCGTCGAGCGCTTCGAGCTCGACCCGACCAAGAAGGGCCGCACCTACTCCAAGGGCAACCGCCAGAAGGTGGCGCTGGTCGCGGCCTTCGCCTCCGACGCGGAGCTGCTGATCCTCGACGAGCCCACCAGCGGGCTGGACCCGCTGATGGACGAGGTCTTCCGGGGCTGCGTGGGCGAGGCGCGGGCGGCCGGCCGGACGGTGCTGCTCAGCTCGCACGTGCTCGGCGAGGTCGAGGCGCTGTGTGACCGCGTGAGCATCATCCGGGCGGGGCGGACCGTGGAGAGCGGTTCGCTCGCCGAGCTGCGGCACCTGACGCGGACGAGCGTGAGCGCCGAGCTGGCCGGACCGCCGAACGGCCTGGCCCGGCTGCCCGGGGTGCACGACCTGACGGTGCGGGGCGCGCGGGTCCGGCTCCAGGTCGACACCGACCGGCTGGACGGCGTACTGCGCGCGCTGACCGCGTCGGGCGTACGGTCGCTGACCTCGACCCCGCCGACGCTGGAGGAGCTGTTCCTGCGCCACTACGCGGTGGACGCCGACGGGGCGGGGGCCGACGGGGCAGGGGCCGACGGAGCGGGGGCGCGGTGAACCGGGCCTTCGCCGGAACCGGCGCGCTGCTGCGGCTGGCACTGCGTCGGGACCGGGTCATGATGCCGGTCTGGATCCTGGCCACCACCCTGATGGTCGTCAGCCTGCCCGGTGCGCTGGAGCGGGTGTGGCCGACGGAGGCCGAGCGCGCCGCCATCTCCCGCACGATGAACGCCAACGGTTCCCTGCGCGCCCTGTACGGGCCCGTGTTCGGGGACTCGGTCGCCGCCCTGACCGCCTGGCGCATCGGGGTGTACGCGGGACTCCTCGCCGCCGTCATGAGCCTGGTCATCGTGGTCCGGCACACCCGCGAGGAGGAGGAGACGGGGCGCCAGGAGCTGCTGTCCGCCGCCATGGTGGGGCGCCGGGCCCCGCTGACCGCCGCGTTGCTGGCGGCGGCCGTGGCCGACGGGCTGCTCGGCCTGCTCATCGCCGCCGGGCTGGCCGGGCGCGGCGCGGCCGGTGCGCTCGCGCTGGGGCTGGCCGTCGCCGGGACCGGGCTGCTCTTCGGGGCGACCGCGGGCATCGCGGCGCAGCTGACGGAGAGCGCGCGGCTCGCCAAGGGGATCACCGCCGCCGTGCTGGGCGCCGCCTTCGTGCTGCGCGCGGCGGGCGACGCGGGGAGCCTCGACGGCGGGTCGGCACTGACCTGGGCCTCGCCGCTGGGCTGGCTGGAGCACGTACGGGCCTTCGCGGGCGAACGCTGGTGGCTGCTCGGCGTCCTGGCCGCGGCCGTGGTGCTGCAGGCGGCGGTGGCGTACGGGCTGGCCGGCCGGCGGGACCTCGGGATGAGCTTCCTGCCGACCCGGCCGGGACCGGCGGAGGGGCGGCTGGGCTCGGCGGGGGCGTTGGCCCTTCGCCTCCAGCGGGGCAGCGTGCTGGGCTGGGGGCTGGGTTTCCTGGCCGTGGGGACGGTCTTCGGGAGCATGACCGACGGGATCACCGAGCTGGTCGGCGGCAACCAGCGGACCCGCGAGATCTTCGAGCGGATGGGCGGGCAGGCCGCGCTCACCGACGCCTTCCTCGCCGCGATGGCGGGCCTGCTCGGCATGGTCGCCGCCCTGTACGTGGTGGCGTCGGTGCTGCGGCTGGCGTCGGAGGAGAGCGGGCAGCGGGCCGAGCCCGTGCTCTCCCTCGCGGTGGGGCGGCTGCGGTGGGCCGCCGGGCACCTGGTGATCGCCTTCGGCGGGGCCGCGCTGGTCCTGCTGCTCGGCGGGGTCGGGCTGGGCCTGGGCTACGGGCACCGCTTCGGGGCGGTGGCCGGGGCCTGCCTGGCGCAGCTGCCGGCGGTGTGGGTGCTGGGCGGGCTCGCCGTGCTGCTGTACGGGGCGGTCCCGCGGGCGGCCGCGGCGGCCTGGGCGGTGGCCGGGATCTCGCTGGCGCTGGGCTGGCTGGGGCCGGCGCTGGACCTCCCGCAGGCGGCCATGGACCTGTCGCCGTTCGCGCACCTGCCGAAGCTGCCGGGCGCGGACCTCGTCTGGGGCCCGCCGCTGGCCCTCACCGTCCTCGCGGCCGCCCTCGTCGCGGCGGGCCTCGCCGCCTTCCGCCGCCGGGACCTGGCCGCCTGAACCGCGCGGCGCCGCCCCGCGGCCACCGGTCCGCACGGCGCTGCACCGCATCGCACCGCACCGCGGCGCCGTGGTCCGGCGCGCGCCCCCTAGAACCAACGCCGTTCAGTTAAGGGCGGGGGCTGTTCGTCAAGGCCCGTGAACGAGGCAGCGGAGCTGCTGTAGAAGAGGTTTGTCCTCCAAGACATCC
>NZ_JBIVNX010000033.1:0-85930 GCF_044753805.1 Streptomyces sp. NPDC093225 | reverse complement strand
GGCTGGTCCGGAGGCAGGCCCGGGCCGGAGGTGGCCGAAGGCCAGGGCGAAGCCCCAAAGCCTCCGGGGTGGGCCTGCCGCAGGGCCTGCAGGCCGCCCCCGTCAAGCGCCGAGGGGACCCACACACCACGGGACCCACCCCCGAAGCGAGCAGGCCCCCACACCGGGCACCCACCCCGAAGCCCCGCCCCACCACGCCCCCGAGGCAAGCCCGCCGCCGCAAGCCGACCGCGGCGAACCGGCCGCGGCGAACCGCCCGCGGCGAACCGGCCGCGGCGAACCGGCCGAATCCCCAGAACCGAGCCCGCCCCCTCCCCCTCTCCCTCCAGAACCGCGCCCGCCCCATCCCTCCTCAGAACTGCGCCCGCAACCAAGTCCAGAAGCCGTCCCGCAGTTCACGACGCAGGTCGGCCTGGCCGCGCAGCGAGTAGTGGAGCAGCGCCTCGGCCTCCACCAGGAGCTCCTGGTCCACAGCCCCCGGCAGGTACGGGTGACCGGGCAGGAGTTCCGCGAGCGCCGCCGGCCCCTTCGTCGCGAGCCAGCCGGCGGCTATGCGCGCCCCTACGAACCGCACGTCCTCGCGGCCGGGCCGGGGCAGCCCCTCGCCGTCCGGCTCACCACCCAAGGGCGCCCGCCGGGTGACGTACGGCTTGCAGAACTCGAGGTCGAAGACCCGCTGGCTGTCCACCTCCCACAGCAGCGCCTCGGCCTGGTTGCGGCCGTCGCGGGCCTCGATCCCCCAGAGGTGGACGCGCGCGCCGTACCCCTGGGCCGCCTCGACCGCCGAGACGAGGTCCTCGTCGCCGCCGACGAGGGCCGCGTCGCTGATGGCGCGGTGCCGGGCCAGGGACTCCAGGTCGGTGCGGATGAGGGAGTCGACGCCCTTCTGCTGGTTGCTGGCGTTGAGGTTGCCGAGCCTGACCTTCACGTCGGGCAGTTCCGCGATCGACTGCTGCTCGACGGTGTGGATGCGGCGCCGGGCACCGTCGTACCAGTACACACGCAGCAGCCTGCTGTCGGCGAAGATCGTGCGGGCCTTGTCGATGAGGGCCTCGATCAGGCCCTCGGCGTCGAGGTCGAAGGACCGGCGGTCCTCGGTGCCGGCGACCAGGCGGCCGACGGACGCGTAGACGTAGCCGGCGTCGACGAAGATCGCATGGGTCGACGGGGTCTTCGCCACCTCGGCCAGCATGCGCTCGAGCAATTCGTTCGTGCGCTCCACCCGTCCCGCCAGCTCGGCGAGACCGGGCGGCTCCGGTCCCTCACCGGGCCCCACGCCCGCACCAGCACCGGCGCCCACACCGGCGCCCATGCCCGCACCCGGATCCAGACCCGCACCCGCGTCCGGGCCCGCCACCTGCGACGGCTCGTTCATCGGACCCCCTGGACAGGACTCCACAGGACGGACGGGGCTCCACTGGACAGAACACCCCCGCCCGGTTGTCATTGTGACGGAGGACACAGGTCCGGTCTCCTCAGGACCTCGGTATTTAGCCAAGGAAAAAATTTCCTTAGCGTAGGGAATGTTTGCGTCTTACACTTCGTTATCCCCTGTGCAAGGAGCGAGACAGACGAAGGGAGAAGCCCATGCGCTTCGAGATTCTGCGCCTGGACGACATCGACGGCACCCCCGTGGACCGGACCGTCGTCGACGCCGCCTCCGTCAACGGCATCGTGCAGCAGGCCGCCGCGATCGGCCAGCGCATCTGGATCCGCCCGGCCGACACCACGGCCTCGTAACAGGCGCACTCGAGCTCCGGGGCACTCCCGTCCCGGCTCATTCACGCCGCAGACGCCGAAGCGCCCCGTACCACCATGGGTACGGGGCGCTTGGCATGTCCGGCCACAATCCAGCCGCCCGCGATCCAGCCACCCGGAATCCGGCGACTCAGGACCGGCGGCCCGGACTCAGGCCTTCTGGACCACCTGAAGCACACCGTTGATGATCTGCTGCACGGCGATCGCGGAGAGCATCATGCCCGCGAGCCGCGTCACCAGCACCACGCCGCCGTCCTTGATGACCCGGATGATCACGAGCGAGTAGCGCATCGTCAGCCACAGCACCACGTGCATGGCGAGGATCGCGGCCCAGACCGACACCTGCGCGCTGAAGCCGTCGGCCCGCTGCACCGCGAGGATCACGGAGACGATCGCACCCGGGCCGGCCAACAGCGGCATGCCCAGCGGCACCAGCGCCACGTTGACGTCCTTGGTCTGCTTCGGCTCGTCGGTCTTGCCGGTGAGCAGGTCGAGGGCGATCAGGAGCAGCAGCAGACCACCCGCGATCATCAGCGCGGGCACCGAGACGTGCAGGTAGTCGAGGATCTGCTGGCCGCAGATGCCGAAGACGGCGATGACGCCGAAGGCGACGCAGACGGCCTGGAACGCCATCCGGCGCTGGACCTTGGTGGCCCGGCCCGAGGTCAGGGCCAGGAAGATCGGGGTGATCCCCGGGGGGTCCATAATCACAAAAAGGGTGAGAAAGAGGGATCCGAAAACGGCAAAGTCGAACACAGTGATGGCCTTGCGAGAAGTTGTCGTACAAACAGGAGTTCAGAGAACGGGGCGGCTGCGCGGGGCGCAGCCGGACGGGCCGCGGCAGGACGACGGGACGCGGCGGAGCCACGTCCCGCGCCGGCGGAATGCGGCGGGGCGAGCGGTACGGGTGGGGGCGGACGGTCGTACGGGCGGTCCCGCCGCATCACCCGCTGCGCGCCGCGGCGGACCGCCACCGCGGCGGACGGCGGGCAGCCGGTCCGGACGGGGGGCCGACCGGGGCGTGCGGGAGGGGGCGGGGGGCCGTACGGGGCTCAGCCGCCGGCGCGTCCGCCCGCGCCCGGCACCGGGAAGGCGCCGGTGGCACGGCGGGTGATCTCGCCGTAGATCTCGGGATCGGTGGTGTACTCGCCGAGCCGGCAGGTCTTGCGGCTGCCGTGGTAGTCGCTGGAGCCGGTGGCCAGCAGGCCGAGGTCGGCGGCCATGCCGCGCAGTCGGACCCGGGCCGCCGTGTCGTGGTCCATGTGGTCGACCTCGACGCCGTCCAGGCCGGCGGCCGCCAGCTCGGCGATCACGCTCTCCGGCACGACCTGGCCGCGCTTGACGGCGAGGGGGTGGGCGAAGACGGTCACGCCGCCGGCCGCCTTGACCAGACGGATCGCGTCGAAGGGGTCGAGCTCGTGCTTCTCGGCGTACGCGCGGCCGCCGTCGGCCAGCCACTCGGGCGTGAAGGCGTCCGAGACGGTGGCCACGACGCCCAGTTCGACCAGGGCGGACGCGATGTGCGGACGGCCCACCGAGGCGTCGCCGGCGATCCGGGCCACCTGCTCCCAGGTGACCGGCACGCCGAGCTCCTGGAGCTTTCCGACCATGGTGCGGGCGCGCGGCACGCGGTCGTCGCGGACCAGTTCGCGCTCGCGGGCGAGCTCGGGCTCCTCGGGGTCGAAGAGGTAGGCGAGCATGTGCATCGAGATGCCGTCGACGCGGCACGACAGCTCGGCGCCGGTGACGAGCGTGAGCCCCTCGGGCAGTGCGGCGACGGCCTCGGCGTGGCCGCGGACCGTGTCGTGGTCGGTCAGCGCGACGACGTCCAGCCCGGCGGCGGCCGCGTTGCGGACCAGCTCGGCGGGGGTGTCCGTACCGTCCGAGGCCGCGGAGTGGGTGTGCAGGTCGATGCGCACGGCGGCACGGCTCCCGGTGGGCAGGACGGACGGGGGACACTTCAGAATAACCACCCCGCACGCCCCGGACCGCCCCGAACGCCCCCTTCGCCCTTGAGATCCCGGACACCTTCGGTCGAGGACCGCGACCGGCCCCGGCCGCGCCCGCCCCCAATCCGAACCCGCGCCCGGGCCCGCCCCCGGCCTCCCTCGGTCGAGGACCCGCTCGGTCGAGGATCCGCTCAGTCGAGGATCCGCGGCGACAGCGCCCCGATCGGCAGCAGGTCCACCTCGGCCCCGGCCTCCCGGAGGTCGGTGAGCACGAGCTCGTCGTACAGCAGCAGCCCCGACTGCTCCGGCCAGACCACGGCCCACAGCCAGAGCCCCAACGCCTCGCCCGCGAACACCGCCCGGTCCCCCGGCGTGCCGGAGACGTGCCAGAGCGGGGTGGGCCGGCCGGCGGCGATCACCTTGGCGTGCGGGGTCGAGGACACGTCGATGTACGGGCCGGGGTCCGGGCCGTCCACGCCGGCGTACCGGGCGCCGAGGCCGACGCCCAGCTCCTCCGCGATCAGGAGGAGTTCACCCATTCCGCCGACGGGACCGGGGCCCGAGCAGGCCACGGCGGTGGCGCGGCCCCCGTTGCGGTCGTCGCCCGCGGAGGCGACCCCGGTGAACAGCCAGCCCAGCGGCAGCGGCCACGGCATCCAGACCGGGACCTGCGCACGCTTGGTGACGACGTTGAGGCCCTCGACACTGGGCGGGATGACCGGCTGCAGGGGATGGACGGCGCCGTGCACCGCGCACTGCCAGGAGTCGGAGAAAAGACCGGGCGGCCTGACCCGGCCACCGCACTTCGGGCAACTCGGTTCGCCCCTCATAGGGCCCCACGCTCCTCCCCGGCCGCCGCCGCGTCAAGGGACGATCACCCGTCCGGATCCGATGCGTACCCCCCGTGGCCGGGGTCAGTCACATCCCACTGTCCTAGTCCACCCGGTCGAGCCGTCCAGTGCACGTACCGACGCGGGCCCGGTCGGAATACGCAGGCCCCGACCGCCCGGCCGGACGCGTACGCACCCGGACCGGGCCTCCCGCGAGGGGGCGGTGCGTCAGTCGAGCGGAACCGACGTGCGACGCGGGTCGCGCAGGTCCGTACCGTGGGTGAGCCAGCGCTCCTGGAGCGCGGCGGCGCCGTGCACCCGCTTCCACGCGGCCTCGTTCCGGGTCATCGGCAGCAGCGGCAGGAACCGCACCGGCTCGAGCGGCTCGTCGAGTTCCAGGTCCTCGACCAATCCGCCGGACTCGGCGACGAGCACGGAGGTGAACGGCGCCCCGGGCCACAGCGGTTCGCCCGTGTCCAGCGAGGCGCCGGAGGCCACGACCAGACCCTCCACCTGCGGGGACGCGGCCAGTACCGCGAGCGGCCGGAGCACCTTGTCGGTGTCGGCGAGCCCGGCCCGTACGGAGAGCACGAGTTCGGCGCGGGGCCCGCGCAGCGGGTCGGCCACCATGTCGTTGGGATCGGTCATGGGCCGTTCGGACATGCCCAGGGTCGCGTACCGGACGACGTCCCCCGCAGTGAAGCGGAGGACTTCGATCCGGTCGGTGCCGAGGAACGTGATCGCGGCTCGGGCGTCGGGTTCGCCGAGGGCCGTGCGCAGCCGCGCTTCCACGAGAGCGAGAACTTCTGCCATGCGGCGAGCATAGAACGCCTATTGGGAGGGTAAAGGCGCGCGTCTGAGGGACTGTCGGCTGATACTGTTGACAGCTGGTTCGGGCAACCGCCCAAGGCGGTCGTCACGCCCCGACCACAGGACACCCCTTACGAGGGCCCGGCCGGAGGAGGTGGGACTGCGATGGACCGAAGTCGATCGTGCAGTACCAACAGCTCTTCCGCAGTGGTCTGCCCTCCGGCTGATGACCGGTTCTGACCCGGCCTGACCGCCCCTCAGCCCGCGAGCGCCCCGGCGCTCCGAGCCGCAGGAGCCCCCGGCCCCCCTCGGACCCGGATCCGCCCGCGCACGCCCGGTTCAGGGACGAACCGGCGCGAACCAGGCTTTTCACCCGGCACCCCCACGGCACTCCCGCGCGCTCCGGTCGCGGATCCCCGGCCCGCCCCAGGTGGGGCCCGGTGGTCCCGTGCGGAGGGCCGCGCGCGACGGAAGAGCGACGGAACACCGCCCCGACCGCCCGCCCTCCCGCTCGCCGCCCGCACGCGCGGCGGAGGGACTCCCCGTCAGCGGCCCCGCAGGCCGCGCGAAGGAGCCTGCCATGTCGATGATCCGTGACCTGCGCGCCGTGGTGCGCCCCGCACTGCGCCCCGCCTTCCGCAAGACCAGCCCCGCCTACAGCAACTACGACGCCACCCGCGACCCGTCGGCCAGCAGCGCGGTCGTCGACTGCGCCGTCTACCGCGACGGCCGCCGGGTGCAGCGCGGCGTGTGCCTGACCCCGCGCGAGGCGATGCGGCAGGTGCGCGACGGCGGCGGATTCGCGTGGATCGGGCTGCACGAGCCGACCGAGGAGGAGTTCGCCGGGATCGCCGCGGAGTTCGGGCTGCACCCCCTGGCGGTCGAGGACGCGGTGCACGCCCACCAGCGGCCCAAGCTGGAGCGGTACGACGACACCCTCTTCACCGTCTTCAAGACGATCCACTACGTCGAGCACGCCGAACTCACCGCGACCAGCGAGGTCGTGGAGACCGGCGAGGTCATGTGCTTCACCGGCCCCGACTTCGTCATCACCGTCCGGCACGGCGGCCAGGGCTCGCTCAAGGAGCTGCGGCACCGCCTCCAGGACGACCCGGAGCTGCTCGGCAAGGGCCCCTCGGCCGTGCTGCACTCCATCGCGGACCACGTCGTCGACGGGTACCTCTCGGTGGCGGCCGCGGTGCAGGACGACATCGACGTGGTGGAGACCGAGGTCTTCGCCGCCCCCGCCAAGGGCAGCCCGCGCGGTGTGGACGCGGGCCGGATCTACCAGCTCAAGCGCGAGGTGCTCGAGTTCAAGCGGGCCGTCACCCCGCTGCTGCGGCCGATGCAGCTGCTCAGCGAGCGGCCGATGCGGCTGGTGGACCCCGACATCCAGAAGTACTTCCGGGACGTCTCCGACCACCTGGAGCGGGTCCACGAGCAGGTCGTCGGCTTCGACGAGCTGCTGAACTCGATCCTCCAGGCCAACCTCGCGCAGGCGACCGTCGCCCAGAACGAGGACATGCGCAAGATCACCGCGTGGGCCGGCATCATCGCCGTCCCCACCATGATCTGCGGGGTGTACGGCATGAACTTCGACCACATGCCCGAACTGCACTGGAAGTACGGCTACCCGATGGTGATGGGCGCGATCGTCGGCATCTGCTTCACCATCCACCGGGCGCTGCACCGCAACGGCTGGCTCTGAGTCGGGCGCGCCGGCGGTGAGCCGGCGGTGGCGCGGCGGGCCGTGCAGCGGCTTGGCTGATTCGCCCCCCTGACAGGTCGTCGGAGAGCGCCGACCCTGGGCTTGGCGTCCCCGCGACGCCGGATGCGGGGGTGCGGACGGGTGTCGGGCGAGGCGGCCGGGCCGGACGGGGTACCGGTACGGGGAGGGGCCACGGCGGCCGCGGACCCGCTCTGCGGGCCGAAGTACCTGGTGCTCGGGCCGCTGGAGCTGCGCCGCCACGGCGTCCCGTGCACCCCCACCCCCCGCAAGCTGCGGGCCCTGTTCGCCCTGCTCCTGCTGCACGCCAACCAGCCGGTGGCGGCGGAGTTCCTCATCGACGAGCTGTGGGGCGGCCGGCCCCCGCGCTCGGCCCCGTCCGCCCTCCAGATGTACGTGTCCGGGCTGCGGCTGGTGCTGGACCCGGGCCACCGCCTCGCCGGCGGCGACGCCCGCCGCCACCCGGTGCTGCGCACCTCGGCCGCCGGCTACCTGCTCGCCGTCGGCCCGGGCGAGCTCGACCTGCACGTCTTCCGGGACCGGGCGGCCCGCGGCCGCGAGCTGCTGGCCCGGGGCCGGCGGGCGGCGGCCGGCCAGGCGCTGCGCTCGGCCCTGGCCCTGTGGCGGGGGCGGCCGCTGGGCGACCTGGGCCGGTCCGGGCTGCCCCCGTACTACGCGCAGCGGCTCACCGAGGAGCGGCTGGCCGCACAACGGGACCTGCGCGCGACGCTCAGCGGCGCTTCTTCTTCCGCTTCAGCAGCAGCTTGGGCAGGGCCGCCGGAATCGGCCGGCGCGTGACCGCCGGGGACCCCAGCGGAGTGGCGGCGAGCGACGAGCCGGGCATGTCGGCATGGACGCCGAGCGGCTCCAGGCGCAGCACCCGGCACTCGCGCGCCCAGCGCTCGGTCATCGTCTCGGAGTCGGGCGCGTTGAGCCGCTTGCCCTTGAGTTCGGCGACCGCGGCCTCCCAGGCCTCGCTGCCCGGAGCGACCTCGGCCACCCGGGCGGTCCAGGCGACGATCCGACCGCCCTTGTCCTTGCTCCGTACGGTGACCTCGGCGGTGGCACCGTCGGCCAGGCCGGGGAACGGCTGCTCGCCGGGACCGTCGCCCAGCACGCACGCGGCGCCGTCCACCCACGCGTGCCACAGGCCGCGGGCCGGGCCGGTGCCCTGCACCCAGATGAGGCCGGACTTCTTGGTGGCCTCCTCGACGAGGGCCTGATCGAGCAACGTCAGCGTCATGAGGGTCAGCGTAGGGGGTGCGCGGCCCCCGGCCCGCAGCCGGTCCGACCAGCCGGACGCTCAACGGGTCACCGTCCACACGAGAGTGCCGCCCTGTGGTGTGCCGCGAGTCTCCGTCTCGGGGGAGTGCCGTCGCCTGGCGCACGCCGCACCACGGGCCCCGTCCGCGAGAGAGCGCCGCGCTGTGGTGTGTGGGGGTGGCCGAAGGCCAGGGGCGGAGCCCCCTTGCCCCAGGGGTGGGCCTGCCGCAGGGCCTGCAGGCCACGGGCAGTCAAGCGGCGAGGGGACCCGCACACCACGGCGCGGCCCCCGGACGGCCCCTGAACGCTCCCCCATGACGCGGCCCATCCACGAAACCGACCCCCCGCAGAACCACCCGCCCCACTCACCCCGCTGGCAACGAACTCCCGTAGTCCACCGTGTCCCCCTTGGCCGGCGGCTCCAGCGCGAACGGCTGGCCCCAGTCGGCGAGCTCCACCACGCCGGCCCCGCCGGCCCGCTCCATCCGCAGCGGGTACGGGGTACCGAGCAGCGAGACCGCGAGCCGGCCGCCCTCGCCCTTGTCGCCGGTGACCTGGATGGCGCGGGTGTTGCCGACCCGGGTGTACGCGCCCTTCTCCAGCTTCCCGTGCAGCCCCAGCAGGCCGTCGAGCAGCACCCGCATGTCGGTGAAGCCGCGCAGCTGCTTGTACGAGGCGTCGGCCGCCGGCACCTTCACGAACTTGTCGCCCAGCTTGTCGGCGGCGGTGGCGGCGTCGCCCGAGGGCTCGGGCGCCTCGGGGGACTCCTGCGCCCCCGCCGCTCCCTCCGCCTCCTCCTTGCGGTGGTGGTCCCAGAACGCCGCGTCGGCCTTCAGGTAGAGCGTCTCGCCCAGCCGCAGCAGCTGGAAGGTGGAGTCCTTCGACTTCACCTCGCCACTGGCCCCGTCCGCCTTGAGCCGCATGTCGAGCGTGAAGGTCTTGCCCGAGACGACCACCGTGCCGGACAGCCGCACCGAGTCCGCCCCGGTGGCCGCCGCACGCGCCTTGCTCTCGATCTTGTCGGCGGAGAGCTTGCCGACCCCGTTGGTGCCCTCGTCGGGGTCGGCTCCGCAGCCCGTGGTACCGGCGACGGCCAGCCCGGCGCACAGGGCGCCGAGCAGGGCTGCGCGGCGGAGCCGGACGGCCGGGGAGAACGGGGTCACGGGCGGGCTGCCTCTCGTCTGTCGAAGTGCAGCAGGCAGCGTACCGGGGCTCGTGCTGCGGCTGTACGGCACCATCCCCTCCGGAGGCCCCCACCAGGGCGTCTCCCGGCCGCTGCGGCTAGCCTGAAGGCCGACAGCAAGCCCGTACGGTCTCCGGACGGGGCACCGGACGGGGCACGACACCCCATCAACGGCACCGGATCCCGCGGCCGGGGTCCGACAGGCACCGCGGCAACGGTTCAGGAGGAGGCGCACGGATGGCAGCAGGCGCCCCCAGGATCTTCGTCTCGCATCTTGCGGGTGTGCCCGTCTTCGACCCCAACGGCGACCAGGTCGGCCGCGTGCGCGACCTCGTGGCGATGCTGCGGGTGGGCGGCCGCCCGCCGCGGCTGCTGGGCCTGGTGGTCGAGGTGGTCAGCCGGCGCCGCATCTTCCTGCCCATGACCCGGGTGACGGGCGTGGAGTCCGGCCAGGTCATCACCACCGGCGTCGTGAACATGCGGCGCTTCGAGCAGCGCCCCACCGAGCGGATGGTGCTGGGCGAGCTGCTGGACCGCCGGGTGACCCTGGTGGGCACCGGCGAGGAGTGCACGGTCCTGGACGTCGCGATCCAGCAGCTGCCGGCCCGCCGTGACTGGGAGATCAACCGGGTCTTCGTGCGCAAGGGCAAGGGCGGAGCGCTGCGCCGGCGCGGCGAGACCCTGACGGTGGAGTGGTCCGCGGTCACCGGGTTCTCGCTGGAGGAGCACGGGCAGGGCGCCGAGAGCCTGCTGGCGACGTTCGAGCAGATGCGCCCGGCCGACCTGGCGAACGTCCTGCACCACCTGCCGCCCAAGCGGCGGGCGGAGATCGCCAACGCCCTCGACGACGACCGGCTCGCGGACGTCCTGGAGGAGCTGCCCGAGGACGACCAGATCGAGATCATCGGCAAGCTGAAGGAGGAGCGGGCCGCCGACGTCCTGGAGGCCATGGACCCCGACGACGCGGCCGACCTGCTCTCGGAGCTGCCCGCCGACGACCAGGAGCGGTTCCTGACCCTGATGCAGCCCGACGACGCGGCGGACGTGCGCCGGCTGCTGTCGTACGAGGAGCGCACCGCGGGCGGTCTGATGACCACCGAGCCGATCGTGCTGCGCCCGGACGCCACGGTCGCCGACGCCCTGGCCCGGGTCCGCCAGCAGGACCTGTCCCCGGCGCTGGCCGCCCAGGTGTACGTGTGCCGGCCGCCGGACGAGACCCCGACGGGCAAGTACCTGGGCACGGTGCACTTCCAGCGGCTGCTGCGCGACCCCCCGTTCACGCTCGTCAGCTCGATCGTGGACAACGACCTGCCGCCGCTGCGCCCGGACGCCTCGTTGCCGGCCGTGACCAGCTACCTGGCCGCGTACAACATGGTGGCGGTTCCGGTCGTGGACGAGAGCGGCTCGCTGCTCGGTGCAGTCACGGTCGACGACGTGCTCGACCACCTGCTGCCGGACGACTGGCGCGAAACCGACTTCCACGACAGCGACGTAGGCCAGTCGGGCGGGGCGGAGGAGCACGCACGTGGCCACTGACCGGGGCCGGGAGACCGCGGCCGACCGCCAGGAGCGGGCCGAGAAGACGGCGGCGGGCTCCACCCGCTCGCGCGTGCGCCTGGACCTGCCGCGGGTGCGTCGGCGGGCCCTGCTGCCCGAGTACGATCCGGAGGCCTTCGGCCGGTTCTCGGAGCGGATCGCGCGCTTCCTGGGCACGGGCCGGTTCATCGCCTGGATGACCGTCGTCATCATCCTCTGGGTGGTGTGGAACATCTTCGCGCCGGTCAGCCTGCGTTTCGACCAGTACCCCTTCATCTTCCTGACCCTGGCGCTGTCGCTGCAGGCCTCGTACGCCGCCCCCCTGATCCTGCTCGCGCAGAACCGGCAGGAGGCCCGCGACCGGGTCACCCAGGAGCAGGACCGCAAGCAGAACGAGCGGTCCATCGCCGACACCGAATACCTGACCCGGGAGATCGCGGCGCTGCGCATGGGGCTGGGCGAGGTCGCCACCCGCGACTGGATCCGCTCGGAGTTCCAGGACCTCATCAAGGAAATGGACGAGCGGCGCCTATTCCCGTCCGAGAGTGACGAAGGCGACCGCTAGCGGCCTTTCCACGGCTCTGCTACTGGGCCGTACCATCGGGGCATGGCTACCGATACCCCCTCCGCTGCCGTGCCCACGCAGGACGCGGTCCTCGAAGCGCTGGCGACGGTCAACGACCCCGAGATCCACAAGCCGATCACCGAGCTCGGCATGGTCAAATCGGTGGAGATCGGCGACGGCGGTTCGGTCGCGGTCACGGTCTACCTGACGGTGTCGGGCTGCCCCATGCGCGAGACGATCACCAGCAACGTGCGCGAGGCCGTCGAGCGGGTACCGGGCGTCACCGGCGTCTCCGTCGACCTCGACGTGATGAGCGACGCCCAGCGCAAGGAGCTCGCGGCGGCGCTGCGCGGTGGCCAGGCCGAGCGGGAGGTGCCCTTCGCCAAGCCCGGCTCGCTGACCCGCGTCTACGCGGTCGCCTCCGGCAAGGGCGGCGTCGGCAAGTCCTCCGTGACGGTCAACCTGGCCGCGGCGATGGCCGCGGACGGCCTGAAGGTCGGCGTGGTCGACGCGGACATCTACGGCCACAGCGTGCCGCGCATGCTCGGCGTGGACGGCAAGCCCACCCAGGTCGAGAACATGATCATGCCGCCGTCCGCGAACGGCGTGAAGGTCATCTCCATCGGCATGTTCACCCCCGGCAACGCCCCGGTGGTGTGGCGCGGCCCGATGCTGCACCGCGCGCTCCAGCAGTTCCTCGCGGACGTCTTCTGGGGCGATCTGGACGTGCTGCTCCTCGACCTGCCGCCGGGCACCGGCGACATCGCGATCTCGGTCGCGCAGCTGGTGCCGAACGCGGAGATCCTCGTCGTCACCACCCCGCAGCAGGCCGCGGCCGAGGTCGCGGAGCGGGCCGGCTCGATCGCCGTCCAGACCCACCAGAAGATCGTCGGAGTCGTGGAGAACATGTCCGGGCTGCCGTGCCCGCACTGCGACGAGATGGTCGACGTCTTCGGCACGGGTGGCGGCCAGCTGGTCGCGGACGGCCTGACCAGGACCACGGGCGCCACGGTGCCGGTGCTGGGCCAGATCCCGATCGACGTGCGCCTGCGCGAGGGCGGCGACAACGGCCAGCCGGTCGTCCTCGCCGACCCGGACTCCCCGGCGGGTGCCGCGCTGCGCGCCATCGCCGGCAAGCTCGGCGGCCGCGCCCGCGGTCTGTCGGGCATGTCGCTGGGGATCACCCCGCGCAACAAGTTCTGACGCACGCGCGGGGCCGGCGGTCGTTCCGCCCCGCGCCGCGTGACACGGGCGTCGCTCCACCGGAGCGGCGCCCGTCGTCGTATCCCCCCTGCCCTGCTAGGTGTACGCGCCGAGGTCCTTGACCTGCGAGAACGCCAGTCCGTACGCGCTCATCCCGCGCCCGTAGGCGCCCAGGTGCACGCCCGAGGCCGTCGACCCGGCCAGCACCCACCCGAACTCGGACTCGCGGTAGTGGAACGGCGTCGGCACCCCGTCCACCGGCAGCGACAGCGTCGACCAGTCCGGCCCCCGGAGGTCGTCGGCCAGCTCCCACGCGGTCTCGGTCTGCTGGTCCAGCCAGTCGCTGCGCCTGGTGTGGTCCATGCTCCCGGGCCAGGTGAAGGCCAGCAGGCCCGACCCGGCCAGCCAGGCGGCGGAGGAGACGGAGGTGGCCTCCAGCACGCCGGTGCCGTCGCCGCTGCGCCGGTTGGGGTTGCTGGCGACGGTGATGACGACGGCGAAACGCTCGCGTTCGGCGGCGGTGGCCTCGCTGCGCACCGCCGGCTCCTCGCCGTGGCCGACCGAGCCGTGCTCGACCGTGCCGTCCGCGCCCGTACCGACCTGCATGAGCCAGCGGGGGCCGGTGAAGGCCTCGTCGAGTCCGTACCAGGGGAAGTCGGCCCGCAGGTAGCCCTCGGCCGTGCGGCGCGCGGCGGGCACCCCCTGCGTCTGCTGCGTCTGTTGCGCCTGCCGTGTGGCCGGCTGGTCGTCCGCGCCCGGTTCGGCCTCGTGGGCCGGCGGGGGCTGCGGGGCCGGCTGGGCAGCCGGCACCGGCTGGTTCTGTTGAACCGCTACCCGACTCGTGGTCTCCATCAAGGCCGCCTCTCGTTCCGTGGTGTCCGGCAGCGGCCCGCCCCCCTCGGGCGTCCTGCGATCCGGACAGGATGGAGGATAGCCATCCGAGTCCGGCACGCCGGGCAGGACGGGCTCGGGGCGGCGTCGATGTCGAGCGTCGGGTCGGACGGAGTCGGCGGGGGGCGTCAGGTCGCGTCGACGTCGAAGCGGGCCGGCTCGACGGCGGGCTTCTTCGTGAGGTCCGGCCCGGCGACCTGCGGGGCGCCCGACTGCGGGGCGTCGACCGCCGCGGTGGAGCCGCCGTCCTTGACGGTGTCCGCGACCTCGTTCAGCTCCTTGCGGAGGTCGAGGCTGCTGCGGATCTCCGCGAGGTCCTCGTTCTCGGTGAGCTGCTTGCGGATGAAGGTCTTCGGGTTCAGGTCCTCGAACTCGAAGTCCTTGAAGTCGGGCCCGAGTTCGGCGCGGATGTCCTGCTTGGCGCTGTCGGAGAACTCGCGGATCTTGCGGATGAAGCGCGAGACGTCCTGGATGACCTTGGGCAGCTTGTCGGGGCCGAAGATGAGCACGGCGAGGACCACGAGCGTCACGAGCTCGAGTGCGCCTATGTCGTTGAACACCTTGCCGCTCCTCGGTTATCTCACTGCGGGCCCGCACAACGGTACCCGCCCGCTCTAAGGAGCCGGTACTGCGTGCGGGTATTCACCCGCTCGTCATGATCCGTTCCGCCCCGCGGATGACCCGAACGGCGCGCACCCGCCCGGGCCCCCGCTCACGATCCGTCGGCCGACCCCAGGACGAGGCGCACCTCACGCTGGCGGCCGCCGCGCAGCAGGGTGAGCGTCAGCGGGTCGCCCGGCCGGTGGGCCCGGACCTTGATGATGAGTTCCTCGCCGCTGTGCACGCGCGTGCCGTCCACCCGGGTGATCACGTCGCCCGGACGGATGCCGGCCTTGGCGCTGGGCCCGCCGGGCACGACCGGCGACTTGCCGGCCGCGTCCTTGGCGCCGACCCGGGCGCCGTCACCGGTGTACTGCATGTCGAGGGTGACGCCGATCACGGGGTGGGTGGCGCGGCCGTGCGCGATCAGCTCCTCGGCGACGCGCTTGCCCTGGTTGACCGGGATGGCGAAGCCGAGGCCGATGCTGCCGGACTGGTGCGGGGTGCCGTCGTCGTCCTTGTCGCTCTCGTTGGCGGCACGGATGGCGCTGTTGATGCCGATGACGCGGCCGCGGGCGTCGAGGAGCGGACCACCGGAGTTGCCGGGGTTGATCGGGGCGTCGGTCTGGAGGGCGTCGACGTACGAGACGTCGCTGCCGTCGCCCTTGTCGCCACCCGCGGTGATGGGGCGCTCCTTGGCGCTGATGATGCCCGCGGTGACGGTGTTGGAGAGGTCGAAGGGGGCACCGATGGCGACGACGGGGTCGCCGACCCGGACGCCGTCGGAGTTGCCCAGCGGCAGCGGGCGCAGCCCGTTCACGCCGGTGACCTTGACGACGGCGAGGTCGTAACCGGTGTCGCGGCCGACGATCGTGGCGGCGGCGGTCTCGCCGCCGCTGAACGTGACCGTTATCCGGCCGCCGGCCGCGGCGGCCTCGACGACGTGGTTGTTGGTGAGGATGTGGCCGCGGCCGTCGAGGACGAAGCCGGTGCCGGTGCCCTGTTCGCCGCCGCCCTGGACGTGCAGGGTGACCACGCCCGGAAGCGCGCCGGCGGCGATCCCGGCCACGCTGTCGGGCGCGGGGGCGGGCCGCTCCGGGCCGGCCTGCGCGAGGGTGATGCCGCCGGACGCACTGCGCTCGGCCCAGACGCCGATCCCGCCGCCGATGCCGCCGGCCACGAGTGCGAGCAGGACGGCGCCGACGACCAGACCGCCCGCGCGGCGGCCGGCCCGGGCCGGCTTCCCGGTGCCGCCGTCGGCGACCTGCAGCGGCGCCGCCCACGGGTCGTACCGCTGCCCGGGCGCGGTGGCGTACGGGTCGGCGGGGGCGGCCTGCGTTCCGTACGGGTCGCCGTGCGCGGGCTGCGCCTGCGGTGCGAGCACCTCGTCGGTGGCGGGCGGCGCGAAGGGGTCGCGCGGAGCCGGGGGCGCGGGGGCCTCGCCGGGGAGCGGCTCGGGAGCCGCGGGGGCGTCGGGGGCCGGGGCGGCCCCCACCCCCGAGGCCGTGGCGGCGTCGGCGTCCACGACGTCCACGACCGTGGTCTCCGGCTCGGGAGCCGTGGCGGTGTACGGCATCACCGGGGTGCGGTCGGACTGCCGCGGGGACGGCAAGGGGGTCTCGCGGGGCGACGGCGCCGTGGACTCGTCGGGACGGCTCCACCACTGCGGCTGCGGCTGCAGCTGCTGCGTGGTGTCCGCCGACTCCGTGGGCCGGCCGTCGTTCATGCGCTACTCCCCCGACGAGGCTGGGCGCACCGCGGGGCGGGCACGCCTGCCGAGGATTCAACCAGGTCGGCGGCGCCAGGTCCCCCTTCGGGGGATAGTCCCCCACCCCGCCCCTTCCCGAAACCGTGGCTTGCGACCACGGCCGCCGCCCTCGGGGCGGAGCCCCGGACCCGGGCGCTCCGCGCCGGGTGCGCTCAAACGCCGCGCAGGCTGAATACCCCAGCCACCAAGCCCCCGACCCCGACGCCCCACACCAGCTGCGCTCAACCCCGCGCAGGCTGAGTGCCCCCGCGACCGCGACACGGTGCCGCGCCGTGGTGTGTGGGGGAGGTGCTTGACGCGGCATGGCAGGCTGGTCCGGAGGCAGGCCCGGGCCGGAGGTGGCCGAAGGCCCAAAGCCTCCGGGGTGGGCCTGCCGCAGGGCCTGCAGGCCATGCCGCGTCAAGCACCGAGGGGACCCACACACCACGGTGCGGCCCACGAAGCGAGCTGCCCCGACACCGGCCGCCACCAGAGTGCGGCCGCCAAGGCCAAGGGCGGCGACCCACCACCGGGGCAGCATCGAAAACGCCAGCAGCAGAAGCTCGCGACGGGAGCCCCCGCACCAGCCCCAGGAGCGAACCCCTCAGCGCCGGAACGTAGCCGGAGTAGGGATCGCCGGAAGGTTGGCGGGGTGGGCGCTGGGGGCGGCCGGGGTGCGGCGGGGGTCGCGGCCGTCGAGGACCTGACGGTCGGAGACCGACAGGAGGCCCGGCCGGACCGGGTTCACGCCCTCGCCCCGCGGGGCGGCCGGGTCACCGAGGGAGTCGACCGGACCCGCGCCGCCGAGGGCGATGGCGGCCAGCGACACTGCTCCCGCGGCGGCGAAGGCGAAGCGACGCCCGCGCGCTCCCCCGCCCCGCTGCGCCACGCCGACCTCGTGCACCGGGAAGGCGAAGCGCGTCGGATCGGGCTCGGTGTCGGGGCCGATCTCCCGTACCGGGAAAGCGGACCGGACCGGGTCCAGGTAGCCGCCGTCGCCCCCGCCCGGCAGCATCTGCAGGCGCGCCAGCAACCCCTCCGACGGCGGCGGCGGGGCCGCCTCGACGAAGAGGCTCTTCAGGCGGCGCTGCGCATCGGCTTCCGCCTTGCAGCGCGCGCACGTCGCGAGGTGCGCGAGCACCCGCTCGCGCGTGTCATGGTTCAACTCCCCGTCCACCAAGGCGGCGAGCCGGTCGCCCAGATGGTGCTCCGCAGGAGACGGACTGACTCCGCTCACTCGGCTCCGCCCTCTCCTCCCACCGTCGCCAGCGCCCGCTGCTCGGCCCGGACCTCCGGCGAGCGGTGCTTGAGCGCCTTGCGCAGGTGCGAGCGCCCGCGGTGGATACGGCTGCGCACGGTGCCGAGCTTCACGCCCAGGGTCGCGGCGATCTCCTCGTACGACAGCCCCTCGATGTCGCACAGCACCACGGCCGCGCGGAACTCGGGCGCCAGCGTGTCCAGGGCCTGCTGGACGTCGGCGTCGAAGTGCGTGTCGTGCAGCACCTGCTGCGGGGACGGCTCGCGGCTCGGGAGCCGCTCGGCGGCGTCGTCGGCGAGCGCGTCGAAACGGATCCGCTGCTTGCGGCGGACCATGTCCAGGAACAGGTTCGTGGTGATCCGGTGCAGCCAGCCCTCGAACGTGCCCGGGGTGTAGGTGGAGAGCGACCGGAAGACCCGGACGAAGACCTCCTGGGTCAGGTCCTCGGCGTCGTGCTGGTTGCCCGTGAGTCGGTAGGCGAGCCGGTAGACCCGGGCACTGTGCGTGCTGACGATCTCCTCCCATGAAGGAGGGGTCCACGCCTGCGAACCCGCATCTGCGGCAAAGGTCGCGGTGGTTGCGGTGGGAGCGGAGTGGAAACGGTCAGCGATGTCGGTCACGGATTTCGGCTCACCTGCTGACCTGAAGAGACGTCTGATGACGCCGCCACGATCCACAGGCGCAGCCGCACCTCCCCTGTCGGCTCTGGTGGTGTCCAGTGGAGCCCCTACCATAGCCACCCCGTCCGTCAGCTCCGGATAAGCGTTTTTGCGTTAACTTTGCATAAAGAGCGCGGCCTCGGTCCGCCGCGGGTCCCTCACACCCCCACAACGCCCGGTCCCATCTGCGGGTTCCCGCGCCCAGCGGATACAGTCACCGTTGCGCCAACTAAGGGGACAGGAGAGGGCCATTACCGGCAACCGGCAGACGAGCTGGGCGTTCGCCGACGCGTTTGTCCCCGAGGACGACGCGCTGCGGTGGGCCCGCGACCGGGCGAGGGAGGCGGGCCTGCGCCCGGTCTCCCCCGGCACCGGCGCCGCGCTGCGCCTGCTCGCCGCCACCGCGGACGCCAAGGCGGTCGCGGAGATCGGCACCGGAACCGGAGTCTCCGGTATCCACCTGCTGCACGGCATGCGCCCCGACGGCGTCCTGACCACCGTGGACCCCGAGCCCGACCGGCAGGCCTTCGCCCGGCAGGCGTTCCGGGCGGCCGGCTTCGCGGGCAACCGCGCCCGCTTCATCCCCGGCCGGGCCCTCGACGTGCTGCCGCGGCTCGCGGACGGCGGATACGACCTCGTGTTCTGCGACGGGGACCCCACCGAGTCCCTGGACTACCTCGCTGAATCGTTGCGCCTGCTGCGGCCCGGCGGGCTGGTCTGCTTCGAGGGGATCTTCGCGGACGGGCGGACCGTCGACTCGGGCCTGCAGCCCGTGGAGGTCCTGCGGGTCCGGGAGCTGCTGCGCACGGTGCGGGAGAGTCCGGCCCTGCAGACCGCACTGCTGCCGGTGGGCGACGGGCTGCTCTGCGCGGTCCGCCGCTGATCCGGGGGACCGGCGGTCCGGGCAGCCCCTGATACGGGCGGTCGCCGACCCGGGCAGCCCCTGAGACAGGCGGCCACCGGTCCGGCGCGGTCGCCGATCCGGTACGCCGCCGATCGGTGCGGCCGCCGGTCCCGGCGGCCCCCGGAGGGCGGACACAACACTGCCCCGGCCGCACGGGGCGGCCGGGGCAGTGCAGAGATCCAGAGTGGCCGGAGCGTCAGCCGACGACCTGCTTCAGGGCGTCACCGAGGGCCTCGGCCTCGTCCGGGGTCAGCTCGACGACAAGCCGACCGCCGCCTTCGAGCGGTACGCGCATGACGATGCCCCGCCCCTCCTTGGTGACCTCGAGCGGGCCGTCGCCCGTCCGCGGCTTCATGGCCGCCATGCTCGTTCCCCTTCCTGAAACCAGCTCATCGTCAGCCGACGGCCCCATTCAGGCGCCTAGTACCCGGCATCGAACACATTGCTTCCAAGCCATTATCCCGCATGTCAGGACCCGATGACCAACATCGGCTGGGAACGACTGTGCAACGCGCTCGACCAAAACCACTCATTTCGGGGATCCAGCTGCGATACTTCGCCGCCCCGTCCGACGGCTGCGGCGCCACGCGCGGACGCAGTCTTTGACGCACATCACATGCCCGGTCCCGGCGATCTCCGCCATGCTGACCCTGTACCGGCCGGTACAGAGAGCCGGCCGGGTCCGCGACGGAGGGGACACCACCTGACATGGCCGACACCGTGCTGTACGACGTGACCGACGGGCTCGCGACGATCACGCTGAACCGCCCGGACGCGATGAACTCGCTGAACACGGAGCTGAAGGTCGCCCTGCGGGACGTGCTGCGCGAGGCCGGGGCCGACCCCGCCGTGCGTGCCGTCCTGCTGACCGCCACCGGGCGGGCCTTCTGCGTGGGCCAGGACCTGAAGGAGCACGTCGGGAACCTGCAGGCCGCCCGCGAGTCCGGCGAGGGCAACGCGCTGAGCACGGTGACCGAGCACTACAACCCGATCGTCCGGGCGATCACGGAGATGCCGAAGCCGGTCGTCGCCGGAGTGAACGGGGTCGCCGCCGGCGCCGGCTTCGGCCTGGCGCTGGCCGCCGACTACCGGGTGGTCGCCGACACCGCCGGCTTCACCACCGCCTTCGCCGGGGTCGGCCTGTCCGCCGACTCGGGCCTCTCGTGGACGCTGCCGCGGCTGATCGGTACGAGCCGGGCCGCCGACCTGCTGCTCTTCCCGCGGTCGATCTCCGCGCAGGAGGCCGAGGCGCTCGGCATCGTGAACCGGCTCGTGCCGGCCGCCGAGCTCGCCGACACCGCTGCCGAGGTGGCCCGCAGGCTGGCCGACGGCCCGACGGTGGCGTACGCCGGCATCAAGGAGGCCCTGGCGTACGGGGCGGGCCGCTCGCTGGCGGAGGCGCTGGAGAAGGAGGACGAGCTCCAGACCCGGTCCGGCGCCTCCGAGGACCACGCGATCGCGGTCGCGGCGTTCCTGGCGAAGGAGAAGCCGAAGTACGTCGGGCGCTGAGCCGTGTGGGGGGGGCGGGTGCGGGACGGTGCCCTGCGGGGCCCGTCCCCGACCCGCCCTTCCCCCGTTCCCCGGGGCTCCGCCCCGGACCCCGCGCCCCGAACGCCGGCGGGGCTGGCGGGCGCCCTCCCGCTCACCGTGCCGTGCAGTCCACCAGGTGGTCGTTGACGAGGCCGCAGGCCTGCATGAGGGCGTACGCCGTGGTGGGGCCGACGAAACGGATGCCGGCCTTCTTCAGGGCCTTGGACAGGGCGGTGGACTCGGGCGTCACCGCCGGTACGTCCGCGAGGGACCGGGGCGCGGCCACCGGCTCCGGCGCGTGCGACCAGATCAGTTCGTCCAGCTCCCCCGGCGCCCAGCCGGCCAGCACCTTCGCGTTGGCCAGGGTGGCCTCGATCTTGGCGCGGTTGCGGATGATCCCGGGGTCCGCCAGGAGCCGCTGCGCGTCCGCGTCCGTGAACTCGGCCACCGCCTTGATCTCGAAGCCCGCGAACGCCGTCCGGAAGCCCTCCCGGCGGCGCAGGATCGTGATCCACGACAGCCCGGACTGGAAGGCCTCCAGGCACAGCCGCTCGTAGAGCGCGTCGTCGCCGCGGACCTCCTTGCCCCACTCCTCGTCGTGGTAGGCCAGGTAGTCCTCCGCCGACAGGCCCCAGGGGCAGCGCAGCCGCCCGTCGGGTCCGGCCACCGCACCGCTGCTCATCGCCGTTCCTCCCCCTGCGGACCGGTGCCGCCGGCACCGCCGCTGCCGCCCTCGTGGCCGGGGTCCGCGTCCCAGCCGGTGTCCCGCCCGAACGGGCCCGGTGCGCCGCCGTGGCCCGGGTCCCCGCCGGCGTCCCGCTTGAACAGGTCCGGCCCGCCGACCGCCGTGGCCTGCGCGCCCGCGAGGGCCACCTCGAGGTCCGCGATCCGCGCGTCCCGCTCGGCCAGCTCGGCGCCCAGCCGCGCCAGTACGTCGTCCACCTCGGCCATCCGGTAGCCGCGGGCCGCCACCGGCAGCCGCAGCGCCTCTATGTCCGCCCTGGCGACCGGCCGGGCCGGCGGCAGCGCGTCGGCGATCCGCTCCGGCTCCGCCTCCGGCAGCACCGCCTCCTCCCCGCCGCCCACGACGGCGAGGGTGACCCCGGTGACGACCACGACCAGCGCGATCAGCAAGAACCAGAACACGATCAACTCCCCACTGGCGGACTGTCCGGTCCGATCGTGCCATGCGGGTACGGCGGTTAAGGTCACAGGCGACGGATCGAGAAGGGAAAACAGGGGATGCTGCGACTGGGCAGGCGTGAGTTCGGCGCGCACGAGCCGGTGATCATGGCGATCGTGAACCGGACCCCGGACTCCTTCTACGACCAGGGCGCGACGTTCCGCGACGAGCCCGCGCTCGACCGGGTCGAGCAGGCGGTCGCCGAAGGTGCCGCGATCATCGACATCGGCGGGGTCAAGGCCGGGCCCGGCGAGCACGTGGACGCCGCCGAGGAGGCCCGCCGCACGGTCGGTTTCGTGGCCGAGGTGCGCCGCCGCCACCCCGACGTGGTGATCAGCGTGGACACCTGGCGGCACGAGGTCGGCGAGGCGGTCTGCGAGGCCGGGGCCGACCTGCTCAACGACGCCTGGGGCGGGGTGGACCCGAAGCTGGCCGAGGTCGCGGCCCGGTACGGCGCGGGGCTGGTCTGCACGCACGCGGGCGGGGTCGAGCCGCGGACCCGGCCGCACCGGACGTCGTACGAGGACGTGATGGCGGACATCCTGCGCGTGACGGTGGGGCTGGCCGAGCGGGCCGCCGCGCTCGGTGTGCCGCGGGAGTCGATCCTCATCGACCCGGGCCACGACTTCGGCAAGAACACCCGGCACTCGCTGGAGGCGACCCGGCGGCTGCCGGAGATGACCGCCACCGGCTGGCCGGTGCTGGTCTCCCTGTCCAACAAGGACTTCGTCGGCGAGACCCTCGACATGCCGGTCAAGGAGCGCCTGCTGGGCACGTTGGCCACCACCGCCGTCTCGGCCTGGCTGGGCGCCCAGGTGTACCGGGTGCACGAGGTCGCCGAGACCCGGCAGGTCCTCGACATGGTGGCCTCGATCCAGGGCCACCGGCCCCCGGCGGTGGCCCGCCGGGGACTCGCCTAAGGCGGTCGACCGGCCGGAGTCCGGGCCGCGCGGCCGAGCGGCTGAACGCCCCACTCCGACGGCTCGCCGTTCGAGCCGCGCCCTTCCGCCGCCGGCGGGCGGGGACGGAGCACCGGAGGCCCAGGAAATGGTTTGCCGGACCGGTGGCTGTGTGTGACCGTTCGGCCTGGCCCGGCAGTTGATCATCGGCGGCCAGCCGATGTCGGCATGTCGGCGGCCTCTCGGGGATCCACCGGAGAGGTGACGAAACGATGGGAACCGGTGCCGTGGGGAACAGTTACGAGGACGAGTGTCGCCGGTCGTTGGCCGAGGAGCAGGCGAAGAGCCTTGCCGGGACCAACGACTGGGAACATGTGGACAGGGAGCGGGTCCACCAGGACTGGGACGTCCTGTACCGGGAGATCACGGCTTTCCTGGACGGCGGCTCCCTACCCGGAGACCAGCAGATCCAGGAGCTCGTCCGCAGGCACTTCGACATCGTCTGCCGGTTCTACACCCCCTCCCGGGAGGCTTACGTCGGCATGTCGCTCTTCTACGCCGAGGACCAGGCCATGAGGGCGTTCCACGATTCCTACCACCCCGGGATGGTGGAGTTCCTGGGCGCCGCGATCAAGGTGTTCGCCGAGCAGGGGAGCGGGTTCGCCCCCAGCTCGAGGGCCGAGGCTTCGGCGTAGGCGGGCGACACGAGGCAGGACACCCGTGGGCGGGTGCGCCAGACCGGGGTCCGGGCGCACCCGCCGAGGGACGGGACGCGTTGTCCGACGCGGGCCAGGACTCCGGCTGGGGTCCTGGCTCCGTGGCGTTCGAGGTCGCGCCGGCGCCGGCGGTAGGAGGCGCGGCGCCGGCCGGCTAGCCGGCGACTTCCTTCGTGACCAGGGCGATCGCCTCGTCCACGTCGTCCGTGACGTGGAAGAGCAGCAGGTCGTGCTCGGTGGCCTTGCCCTGGGCCACGACGGTGTCGCGCAGCCAGTCGATCAGCCCGCTCCAGTACGCAGTCCCGAACAGCACGATCGGGAAGCGCGTCACCTTGCGGGTCTGGACGAGGGTCAGCGCCTCGAAGAGCTCGTCGAGGGTGCCGAGGCCGCCCGGCAGGACGACGAACCCCTGCGCGTACTTCACGAACATCGTCTTGCGGACGAAGAAGTACCGGAAGTTCAGGCCGAGGTCGACGTGCGGGTTGAGCCCCTGCTCGAAGGGCAGCTCGATGCCGAGGCCCACCGAGATGCCGCCGCCCTCCCGGGCGCCCTTGTTCGCGGCCTCCATCGCGCCCGGTCCGCCGCCGGTGATCACGGCGAAGCCGGCGTCGACGAGCGCCCGGCCGATCGCCACGCCCGCCGCGTACTCCGGCGAGTCCGCCGGAGTACGGGCCGAGCCGAACACGCTGATCGCGGGCGGCAGCTCGGCCAGCGTGCCGAAGCCCTCGATGAACTCCGACTGGATGCGCAGGACCCGCCACGGATCGGTGTGCACCCACTCGGTGGGCCCGGCCGTGTCCAGCAGCCGCTGGTCGGTCGTGCTCCCCGCCTGCACCTGCCCGCGCCGTCGCAGTACCGGGCCGAGCTGCTGCTCCTCCGGCTTGCGCCGCCCGCCTTCGGGGTTGCCCATGACGTGCTCCCTCCTGCTGATCGTTCGGATCAGGGTAGGCACACAAGGGTGACGAAAAGCGGAATTCCGTCAAACCACGGGTCGATTCCGGGCCACAGGAGGGCGTACGCGGACGGCCGGGTCCGCGGTGGCGGCGGTCAGAGGTCCGAGGTCAGCCAGGCCCGCAGCCGGTCCTCGCAGTAGATGATCGCCTTCGTGTCCACCCGCTCGTCGACCTTGTGCGCGAGCAGCGCGTCGCCCGGCCCGTAGTTGACCGCGGGCACGCCGAGCGCGCTGAAGCGGGACACGTCCGTCCACCCGAACTTCGGCATGGGCAGGCCCCCGACGGCGTCCATGAACGCGGCCGCGGCCGGGTGCGAGAGGCCGGGCAGCGCGCCGCCGCTGTGGTCGTCGACGACGAACTCGTCCACGCCGCAGTCCGCGAACACCTCGCGCACGTGCGCCTCGGCGTCCTCCTTGGTGCGGTCGGGGGCGTACCGGAAGTTCACCGTCACCGTGCAGGAGTCGGGGATGACGTTGGTGGCCACCCCGCCCTCGATGCCCACGGCGTTGAGGCCCTCGTGGTACTCCAGGCCGTCGATCACGGGCTTGCGCGGCTCGTACGCGGCGAGCTTCGCCAGGATCGGCCCGGCCGTGTGGATGGCGTTGGAGCCCATCCAGCTGCGCGCGGAGTGGGCCCGCTCGCCCTTGGTCTTCAGCAGGACCCGCAGGGTGCCCTGGCAGCCGCCCTCGACCTGCGCGTTGGAGGGCTCCAGCAGGACGGCGAAGTCGCCGACCAGCCACTCCGGGTGCGCCGCGGCGACGTGTCCGAGGCCGTTGAGGTCGGCGGCGACCTCCTCGTTGTCGTAGAAGACGAAGGTGAGGTCGCGGTTGGGCTCGGGGACGGTGGCGGCGATGCGCAGCTGGACCGCGACCCCGGACTTCATGTCGGTGGTGCCGCAGCCCCACAGCACGCCGTTCTCGTCCAGGCGGGAGGGGACGTTGTCGGCGATGGGCACGGTGTCGAGGTGCCCGGCGAGCACGACGCGTTCGGCGCGGCCGAGCGTCGTACGGGCCACCACGTTGTTGCCGAACCGGTCCACGGTCAGGTGCGGCAGGGCGCGCAGCGCCTGTTCGACCGCGTCGGCGAGGGGCTCCTCGGTGCCGCTGACGGACGGGATGTCGACGAGCCGGGCGGTCAGTTCGGCTGCGTCGAGGCTGAGGTCGAGCGCGGTATCGGGCATGCTCCCGACCCTAACGCCCCGGGGGCTCCGGGACCGGCGACGTCCGGCGGGTGGACCTCGGGAGTGGCTCGAGTACGGTGGCTCCGTGTCCGCGTCCCTGTCCGATTCCCGCCCCGCGCCCTCCCGTCGGCGCCGCCGCCGCCGTCCGCTGCGCCTGGTCGCCGGGCTGGGCGTGCTCGTCGGGATCGCCGGGTACTTCGCCGCCCAGTACGACTCGAACGGGGGCCCGGGGGCGCCCCGCTGCACGGTGCGCGCCGCGGCCGGCGGCAGCGGGGAGGGCGCCGCGTACGAGATGAGCCCGGAGCAGGCGTCGAACGCGGCCACCATCGCCGCGGTCGGGACCCGCAAGGGGCTGCCGGTGCGGGCGGTGACGATCGCGCTGGCCACGGCCATGCAGGAGTCGGGGCTGCGCAACCTGCGGCGCGGCGACCGGGACTCGCTGGGGCTGTTCCAGCAGCGTCCCTCGCAGGGCTGGGGCACGGCGCGGCAGATCCTCGACCCGGTGTACTCGGCGGGGATCTTCTACGACCGGCTCGCGGAGGTGCGCGGCTACTCGCGGCTGCCGCTGACGGTGGCGGCGCAGCGGGTGCAGATGAGCGGTTTCCCGCAGGCGTACGCGAAGCACGAGCCGGACGCGCAGCTGCTGGCCGGGGCGCTGACGGGGCGGGAGCCGGCGGCGGTGACGTGCCGGGGGCCGGTGGCGCAGGTCGCCGGGTCGGCGGCGCGGGTGCGGACGGCGCTGGTGCGGGACTTCGGGCCGGGGGTGCTGCCGGGGGGTGCGAAGGGTGCCTCGGTGCCGGCGTCCCCGCTGGCCGTGCCGGCCGGTTCGGAGCGGCGCGGGTGGGCGGTGGCCCACTGGGCGGTGTCGCAGGCCGCCGCGCTCGACCTCGTGGAGGTCTCGTACGCCGGCCGCGTGTGGACCGCGGGCAAGCACGGCGGCAGCTGGCGCACGGCCGAGGCCCCTTCGACGGAGGTCCTGCTCACCCCGTCCGCGGGCTGACGCCGGCCCGTCCGGCACCGGACGGACGTACGAGGGGTCGCTCCTGCGTGGGGGGTCGGGCGTACCGGCCGGAAGGATTCGGCAGGGCGCTCACCAGCGGGTCGTCGCATTTTCGAGGAAGCCGATAATGCGACGCGTTACCAATCCTTTACCGCGGGTCACCGCAACCAACCCCGCCCCGGGACCTGTTGGAAGGGCGTACGTAGCTCGGCACGACGCACGACAACCCCGCTTGAAGGAGCCCCATGTCCCTCCCCCTGACCCGCCGGATCGCCCGCACCGCGCTGCTGCTCGCAGCGGGAGCGGCACCCGTGGTCGGTGCGGCCGGCGCGGCGAGCGCCGCGGAGGCCCCCGCCCTCCCGCAGCTCGGTTCGCTGACGGCCCTGGACAGCGCGAACCTCGGCCAGGCAGTCGACGCCACCGCGCAGCAGGCCACCGGAGCCGCCGGCCAGGCCGGCGGCGACGCCGTCAAGAAGGGCGCTCCGGCCGCCCAGGACTCGGCCACGGACGTGGCCGGAAGCGCCACCTCCCTCGTCGGCGACGCGGCCGGCGCCGCCGGTGACACGGGCCTGCCGACCGACGCCGTCGCCGGAGGAGTGCCGGGCGGCGCCCTCCCGGCCGTGCCCGCGGCGCCGTCCCTGGGCGGGCTGCCGACCGGCGCGCTGGGCGGTGTGACCCCGCTCGGCTAGTCCGTACGCGGCCCGGACGGAGTCCGTACGCCGCGCAGGCCCCGGAGCGCGCGCTCCGGGGCCTTCCGTCGTTCAAGGGCTCCCGCGGGGCCGTCGGACCGCGGGCGGGCCGCTGGGGCCGCCCTGCGGCCGTCGGGCCGGCGGGGAAGGGCTCAGGCCGCGCCGAGGCGCTTCACGGCCGCCGCCACGCGCTCGTCGGTCGCGGTGAAGGCCACGCGGACGAAGCGGTCGCCCGCGGTGCCGTAGAAGTCTCCCGGTGCCACCAGGATGCCGAGCTCCGCGAGGTACCCGACGGTGTCCCAGCAGGGCTCGTCGCGGGTGGCCCACAGGTACAGGCTCGCCTCGCTGTGCTCGATCCGGAAGCCGTGCGCCTCCAGCGCGCCCTTGAGGGCCGCGCGCCGGGCGGCGTACCGCTCGCGCTGCTCGGTCACGTGCGCGTCGTCGCCGAGCGCCGCGACCGTGGCCGCCTGGACCGGGGCCGGGGTCATCATGCCGCCGTGCTTGCGGATCTGGAGCAGCTCGCCGAGCACGGCCGCGTCGCCCGCGAGGAACGCGGCCCGGTAGCCGGCCAGGTTGGAGCGCTTGGAGAGCGAGTGCACCGCGACCAGGCCCTCGAAGGAGCCGCCGCAGACGTCCGGGTGCAGGACCGAGACCGGGTCGGCCTCCCAGCCCAGCTCCAGGTAGCACTCGTCGGAGAAGACCAGCACGCCGTGCTCGCGCGCCCAGGCCACGATCCGGACCAGCTCGTCCTTGGGCAGGACCTTGCCGGTCGGGTTGGAGGGCGAGTTGAGCCACAGCAGCTTCAGGCCGGCCGGGTCGAGCTCGGTCGGGTCGTCGTACACGACCGGCTCGGCGCCGCACAGCCGCGCGCCGACCTCGTAGGTCGGGTACGCGAGCCGCGGGTACGCCACCTTGTCGCCCGCGCCGAGCCCGAGCTGGGTCGGCAGCCAGGCCACCAGTTCCTTCGAGCCCACCACCGGGAGGACGTTGGCGTGGGCGACCGACGCGGCGCCCAGGCGGCGCTCCACCCAGCCGGCGATCGCGTCGCGCAGGGCGGGCGTGCCCCAGACGGTGGGGTAGCCGGGCGAGTCGGCGGCCTCGATCAGCGCCCGCTGGACGTGCGCCGGGACCGGGTCGACGGGGGTGCCCACGGAAAGGTCGACGAGGCCGTCGGCGTGCGCGGCCGCCGTCGCCTTGTACGGCTCCAGCTTGTCCCACGGGAAGACGGGCAGGCGGGCGGAGACTGCGGCCACGGCGGGGTGCTCACTTTCTCGTACGGGCAGAAAAGCACATCGGTCCTGTACGGCGGGCGCGCCGTACAGGACCGGGTTGCCGGATCAGTGACCGGCGTTGATGTCGGCCGGAAGGCCGGCGACGAACGGGTGGTCGCGCTCGATCAGACCGAGCTTGGAAGCACCACCGGGCGAGCCGAGCTCGTCGAAGAACTCGACGTTCGCCTTGTAGTAGTCCTTCCACTCCTCCGGAGTGTCGTCCTCGTAGAAGATCGCCTCGACGGGGCAGACCGGCTCACAGGCACCGCAGTCGACGCATTCGTCCGGGTGGATGTACAGCGACCGCTGACCCTCGTAGATGCAGTCGACGGGGCACTCTTCGATACAGGCCTTGTCCTTGACGTCGACACAAGGCTCCGCGATGACGTAGGTCACGCTCTCGTTCCTCCTCGGTAGGGCTGTCCATATCGCGCGGGAGCGCGGCGTCGTCGATGCCCGCACCTAGTATCTCCGTTCCCGGGCACGATCCGAACAGGAGGGGCGCACAGAGCTGTGGAAATCACTGCCGGCGGACGGTTTGAAGTACGTATCACCCCGGCTGACGTGGGAAAACGCGTATCGGTTCGACGCCTCAGCCCCGAGCGGGACGGCACCGGTACCTTTACTGACACGGTCGGGGTTCTCGCATCCTGGGACGAAGGTGTGCTCGTGATCACACGACGAACCGGGGAAACCGTCCACATCGCGGAATCGACGCTGGTAGCGGGCAAGATTGTGCCCCCTGCCCCGGCCCGGCGGCGCGGTCCGGCAGCGACTTTCGAGGAACTCGCGAGGGCCTCTGCGCGCGCCTGGCAGCCCGTGGAGGCCGAACCGCTGGGCGAGTGGCAACTGCGCGCCGCCGCCGGATTCACCCGCCGGGCCAACTCCGTCCTGCCGCTCGGCGATCCGGGGATACCCCTCGACGATGCACTCGCGCGGGTGACGGCCTGGTACGCGGAACGAGGGCTTCCGGCGTACGTGCAGGCGGCGACCGGCGCCGCGGGCACCCAGGAGGTGCTGTGCGCAGAGCTGGAGCGGCGCGGCTGGGTCCGGGAGGTGTCGGCGGAGGTGCGGATCGCGGCGCTGGCGCCGATCGCGGACGTGGCGGCGGACCTCTCCGCGGTGCGGCTGTCGCGGACCGCGGACGCGTCCTGGATGGGCCGCTACCAGCGGTCCGGCGAGCCGGCGCCCGAGGTGGCGCAGGTGCTCGCGGCCGGTCCGTCGGTGTGGTTCGCGTCGGTGGTCGAAGGCGGCGAGGGCGGCGGGGCCGGTGAGGTGCTGGCCATCGGGCGGTGCGTGGTGGACGGCCGCTGGGCCGGGTTCATGGCCGTGGAGGTGGCGCCCGAGCAGCGGCGGCGCGGGCTGGCGACCGCGGTGATGGCAGCGCTGTCCCGGCAGGCGCTGGCGGAGGGCGCGTCGGCCGCCTGGCTGCAGGTCGAGACCGACAACGGCGGCGCGCAGGGCCTCTACGAGGGCCTCGGCTTCGCCGCGCACCACGCCTACCACCACTTCCGGGCACCGTCCGGCGACGCCTCCGGGACCGCGCCGTGAGCCGGTGGCGGGAGGAGTTCGCCTCAGCGGCCCGCGAGGAGCGGCCCGACCTCGCACGGCTGTGCCTGCTGCTGGCCGCGGAGCTGGACCCGGGCGACCCCGGTCTGGACGAGCGGGGCATCGACGAGGCCGAGATCGAGCTCGACCGGCTCGCCGGGGAGCTCCCGTACGGCACGCACGACGCCCGTGGCTGGGCCTCGGCGCTGGCGGAGCTGCTCGGCGGCCGGTACGGCTTCCAGGGCGTGCCGGTGGACTACCAGCGGCTGGAGTCCTCGCTGCTGCACGAGGTGCTGCGGCGCCGCCGCGGGCTGCCGATCATGCTCTCGGTGGTGTGGATGGAGGTGGCCCGGCGGGCGGGCGCGCCGGTGTACGGCGTGGCGCTGCCCGGGCACTTCGTGGTCGGCTTCGGGGACCCTGCGGAGCGGGTGCTGGCCGACCCGTTCGCCGGCGGGCGGCCGCTGACCGGTACGGACGCCGAGCTGCTGGTGGTCGGCGCCACGGGCAGCCCGCTGGACCCCTCGCACCTCGAGCCGGCCCCGCCGCTGGCGATCGTGCAGCGGATCCTGGGCAACATCCGCGCCTGGGCCGCGGCCCGGCCTGAGCAGTCGGGGGTCCAGCTGGCGGCGCTGGAGCTGGCGCTGCGGATGCCCTCGCACCCGGCCCGGCTGCGGTACGAGAGGGCGCAGCTCCTGGTGCAGCGGGGCGAGTTCCTGCGCGGGGCCGCGGAGCTGGATTCCTACGCCGCGATCGTGACGGCGTACGACCCGCCGGGCGCGGACCGCATCCGCGCGGAGGCGGCGGCGGCGCGGGCGATGCTGAACTGAGGGTGGGTGGGGGCCGGGTCGGGGACCGGCGCGGCCCCCACCCACCCCCTAGCCCGCGTCCATGGGGCACTTGTGCTTGCTGGTGGGACCGCCGCCCCAGGTGGCGGGGTTGTTCAGGCCGGTCGGCCGGTCGGGCAGCAGGCCGCACGCGAGCAGTGTCCGCACGCTCCCGTCCGTCTGCGGCTCCATGACGTAGACCGCCTTGTTCGGCGGGTACCTGTGGCCGCTGTCCAGCGACAGCATGCCCGAGGTGCCGGAGAAGTTCCGGACGCCGTTCGACAGCTGCTGGAGAACGTCCCCCGGCCGGACGCTCGCACCGCCACCCTGCGACGACTTGTTCAGCCCGTAGATCGAGGTGATCGACTCGGACGTCAGTCGGAGCGCGTCGTAGGCCCCCGCCGCGTTCCCCTCCGGCACCGGGACGGGCCCGAAGACCTTCCGGAAGCGGGAGATGAATTCGGAATACCGGCTGCCGGGCCTCGTCGCGCCGTTCGAGTTGTTCAGCGTGACGTAGAACGGCTTCAGATGGGGGTGCTCCCGGAGCGTGCCCGCAGGGTCCTGCAGGTACCTCGCGGCCACGCTTTCGGCGAAGACGGCGACCGGTTTCCCGTCCTCCTTGTTGCAGTCCGGGCCCTTGTCGAGCGTGTCGAACAGCTCCGGCATCTCGCCCGAGCGGCCGGCATACAGGATGAACCCCCCGGAGGCCCGGACCTTGCCGCAGATCTCCTGTGCCACGGCCTTGACGTCCTGGTTGCGGTGCTCGTAGTAGGAGACGGTCACCACCTTGCCGCCCTTGTAGTACTCGGCGAACTTGCTCCGGAGGTCGGAGCTGAAGAACTCGTCGTAGGGGTCGTAGACCACCACGGCCGTCCGGCCGCCGTCCTTCGGCGTCGTCAACTCGGCGAGCTCCTCGGACTGCGCGGCGAACTCGGCCATCACCTGGCCGATCCGGTCGTTCGAGGGGGACACCTGGAAGTAGGTGGGCGGGTGCCGCTCGTCCACCATCCTGCTGCCCGTGACCGAATTGCCGATCACGGGGATGTTCGCGTCCGAGAGTTCCTCCACGGCGGCGAGCGAGGCCGGGCGGCTCTGGGTGATGCCCACCACGGCCACGATGCCGTCCCGGTCCTGCCGTTCGATGATCTGCCGCGCGACGTCGGGTCCCCGGTCGTTGCGCGATCCGTAGGCGAAGTACTGCCCCGCGTTGGCGATCAGCAGGCGGATCTGGACGACGTCGCCCTCGCGGCTGTTGATCTCGGCCTGCGCGGCGAGTGCGCCGCGCAGGCTCTGGATGCTGACCGGGGTGGAGTCGCCGACCTCGGCCGTCAGCGGGGCGAAGAACACCACGGTCCGGTACGGGCGCCCGCTGTGCACCGCCGCGTCGTTCTGCCGTGCCGCGATCTCCTCCAGGGCGAGCAGGTCGGTGTCCCGGCCCGGGACGCCGAAGCGGCATTCGTGTCCGTCGGTGATGCCGACGGTCTCTCCTGTGCTCACCTTGTGGCACGACGGCGCCGTGGTGCGAGTGGAGACGTACAGCCCCCCGGCGACGAGGACGAGCACGACGGCCGGGACCGCCACTACCCACGCGTAGTCCGCCCAGCCGTTCGCTCGTACTGGAACCTTGGGGTTGGTGTCCCACCAGTGGTCGGCCGGGCCGTCGTCGTCGTGCGCGGACAGCGGGACGACGTACACGGCCGAGGAAGAGCGGGCGGTGTAAAGGCCGTGCACCCGGTCGGCGAGGGCGGTCACACTGCGGGAGTCGGCGGCGAGCGTCTGCGCGTACGAGGGCGGCTCGTCCGACAGGGCGCCCAGGATCATCAGCGGCGCGGGCCGCTCGGTCCTCGCGATGTCCGCGTACGTGTCGAGCAGCTGGCGCACGGGGGTGCCCTCCCCGCCGACGTCGGGCAGGAGCAGGACGAAGGGCCAGCGCCGACGAGCCCGATGGACCAGGGGCCAGGACGGCGCCGCGGCTCTGGACAGGTCGTTCAGCAGAGCCATGAGCAGCATGCGCTGGACCAGCGCGTGGTTGCTCCGGGAAGTACCGGTCGGGGTGATGGTCAGCGCCATCTGGAGGAAGTTGGCGCCCTTGGGACGTCGGGAGCCGACCCAGCGCAGGGCGCTCCGCCGGCTGAGCCACAGACCGTAGACACGGCGGGGCAGTCCCACGACCAGGAGCTGGACCAGAGAGCCCCAGATGGCGGCCACGAAGTTGCCGCCGGTTGCTCCCGCCAGTCCCGCCAGTGCGTTGAGCAGCGGGCGCCGGAGCAGGAGCTGGACGTAGAGCGCGTCCCGCAGCCGCCGTCGCCTGGTCGCGGTGGGCCCTGCGCCGACGGGCACGTCGAGGGCGGCGCGACAGGTGTGAAACCGCGGCAGCCTGAGCTCGCCGGTGCCGGGGGGCATGGCGTTCTCAAACTGCTCGACGATGGCGTCCAGCAGCGCGACGTGCTGTCCGGGCCCACCGCCGTCCTCCTGCCCGGGCACGGCGTCCCATGGACCGGCGTCTCCGTCCTCGATCAGTGCGTGCGGTACGAGATCGACCGCAGAGCCCTGCTCCGTATCCCGCAGGCGCTCCCGGTACTCGAGGATGACCGCGCGTCCGGTTGATGCATGGGTGCGCCAGGACTCGGCGGGGTCCCGCTTCAACAGCACCACGGGTAACCGACGACTCCTGCCCGGGTTGCCCGCGAACGTGTCGAACTGCTCGATGAGGTATTCGATCCCTTGGGGAAGCGGCCGCGCCACGCTGCTCCTCTGCTCGTCAGGGTGGCGGCCAGCGAAGCCGTCCGCCTCCGGGCACACGGCAGCACGGCAGGGCGAGGCGGGATCACGCCCGGCGGCCGCGTGCGACCGCTCGCCCCCCGGCGGCAGTGAGTTCGGTCACAGTAGCGCTACGGACGGTCATGCCAAAGGAAAATGCCCGAGATTCCGGGGCCGGACGCCCCCTAGAGAGCTTGGCGGGACTCCGGCAGGTCCCCCTTGTGGCGCTCGTAGTAGCGGGCCACGCGGGCGCGGTTGCCGCAGACGGAGGGGACGCACCAGCGGCGGCGGGGGTGGGCGGGCAGGAAGAGCAGCACGCAGTCGTGGCCCTCGCACTGGCGGACCCGGTCCAGCCGGGGGTCGGTCAGGAGGTCGGCCACGGCTTCGGCGAGTTCGGCCGCCAGCCGGTCGGCGAGCGGGGCGGGGCGCCGGACGCCGGCGGTGAAGCCGTCCTCGCCCCAGCCCAGTTCGCGGTGGGCGGGGGCGGCCGCCAGGTGGCCGTTGAGGCGGTGCAGGGCGTCCGGCGGGGGCGCCTGGCCCGCGCGGGCGGGCGCGATGAGGCGGGCGGCGGTGTCGCGCACCGCGTGCACGGCGGCCAGTTCGGGCGCGCCGACCTCCGGGACCGGGCCGGGTACGGCGGCCAGCCGGCCGGCCTGGGCCGTCAGCCAGTCCGCCAGCGCCTCGGGGGTGCCGAGGAGGTCCACCGTGCCGTCCAGGACGCGGGTGTTGACCAGGTCCAGGGCGAGGGGCTCGCCGGTGAGCGGGAACGATGCGGTCATGCCCCTAATGCTAACTCAGGCGGTTGACACGTTAGCCGTGATCGGCGAATCTAATGCCACCACACCCCAAGGAGGCATGTGATGAGCTCGGCCCTGATCACCCACCGCCACCTCGACGTCGACGGCGTCCGCGTCTTCTACCGCGAGACGGGCCCCGCGGACGCCCCCGTGCTGCTGCTCCTGCACGGCTTCCCGTCCGGCTCCCACCAGTACCGGCGGCTGATGGCGGAGCTCGGGGGCGAGTTCCGGCTCGTCGCCCCCGACTACCCCGGCTTCGGGCGCACCGAGGCGCCGGCGGACTTCACGTACACCTTCGACGCGCTGGCCGACGTCACGGAGGGCTTCGTGACCGCCCTCGGCCTCGACCGCTTCTCCCTCTACGTCTTCGACTTCGGCGCGCCCGTCGGGTTCCGGATCGCCGCCCGGCACCCGGAGTGGATCGAGGGCCTGATCGTCCAGAACGGCAACGCGTACGAGGACGGACTGTCCGACGCGGCACGGGAGTTCATCGCGCTGCGGCGCGAGAACCCGGGGGACGTCGAGCAGATCGAGGGCCTGCTCACGCTCGACGGCACGCGGTTCCAGTACGAGACCGGCGTCGCCGACCCGGCCCTGCTCGACCCCGACAGCTGGACCCTCGACCAGCACTTCCTGGACCTGCCCGGCCGCACGGCGGCCCAGGTCGACCTCGCCCTCGACTACCGCTCCAACGTGGCCCTGTACCCCGCCTGGCAGGAGTGGCTGCGCGCCCACACCCCGCCGGCGCTGGTCGTGTGGGGCACGGGTGACCCGTTCTTCACCGAGCCGGGTGCGCGGGCGTACCTGCGCGACCTCCCGGAGGCCGAGCTGCACCTGCTCCCCACCGGCCACTTCGCCCTGGAGGACCAGCTGCCGCGGATCGCCCCGCTGGTAGCGGACTTCCTGCGCGCCCGCGCCAAGGACGCCGACCGGGCCGACGCCTAGGAGGCCTCAGAGCCAGCCCTTCTCGCGGGCCATGCGCACCGCCTCGGCCCGGTTGCGCACGGCGAGCTTCTGGATCGCCGTCGACAGGTAGTTGCGCACCGTGCCCTGCGACAGGTGCAGGGCCGCGGCGAGCTCCGCGTTGCTCGCCCCGGCGCCGGCCGCCCGCAGCACCTCGCGCTCGCGGTCGGTCAGGGGGTTCGCGCCCTCCGCGAGGGCGGCCGCGGCCAGGGTCGGGTCGATGACCCGCTCCCCCGCCAGGACCTTGCGCACGGCGTCCGCGAGCTGGGCGGCCGGGGCGTCCTTGACGAGGAACGCCGAGGCCCCCGCCTCCATCGCGCCGCGCAGGTAGCCGGGGCGCCCGAAGGTCGTCAGGACCACGATCTTCAGCCCCGGCAGCGCGGCGTGCAGCTCGGCGGCCGCCTCGATGCCGGTGCGGCCCGGCATCTCGATGTCGAGCAGTGCCACGTTCACGTCGTGGCCGCGGGCCGCCGCCAGCACCTCGTCGCCGCGCGCCACCTGGGCCACGACCTCGATGTCGGGCTCCAGCCCGAGCAGGGCGGCCAGCGCCTCGCGCACCATCGACTGGTCCTCGGCCAGGAGGACGCGGATCGGGGTGGTGCCGGTCATGCGTCCGATCCTAGGGGCTGCGGCAGCGGGACCCGCGCCGAGAGGGTGAACCCACCGGCCGTCGGGCCCGCCGACAGCCGGCCTCCGACCGCCGCCAGACGCTCCGTCAGGCCGTTCAGGCCGTTGCCGGGCTGCACCGGTCCACCGCCGGCGCCGTCGTCGCGCACCGACAGCTCCACCTCGGGGCCGTCGAGGGTCTGGCGGGCGCCCAGCCCGACGGTGCAGCGGCGCGCGCCGCTGTGCCGTACGACGTTCGTGACGGCCTCCCGCAGCGCCCACGCGAGGGCCGACTCCGCCTCCTCGGGCAGCTCGGGCAGCGTCGGGTCCAGGGGCACCGCGGCCGCGATGCCGGCCGCCGTCAGTGCCGTACGGGCGCCCGCGAGCTCGGCGGTCAGGGTCGGCCGCCGGTAGCCGCTGACGGCCTCCCGCACGTCGACCAGCGCCTGCCGGCTGACCTTCTCGATGTCGGCCACCTGCTGGGCGGCCTTCTCCGGGTGGTCGGGCAGCATGCGGCCGGCCAGCTCGCTCTTGAGCGTGATGAGCGAGAGCGAGTGGCCGAGCAGGTCGTGCAGGTCGCGGGCCAGCCGCAGCCGCTCCTCGTTGGCCGCGAGCGCGGCGACCGTGGCCCGGGCCTCCCGGAGTTCGACCGTGGTCTGGATCATCTTCCGGATGCCGACCATCGCGAACCCGCCGAGCAGCGCCGGCACCACCAGTCCGACCAGGTACGCGACGCCGCCGGGCACCGCCGTCGCGGTGACGGCGAGCAGGGCGGTGGCACCGGGCACCGTCCACCGGGAGTACCGCGGGGGCAGCGCGGCGCCGGAGGCGATGGCCACGTACACGAAGAGCACCAGCCACTCACGGCCGAGGGCCAGGGACAGCACGCCGGCCTGCACGGCCATGACGGCGAGCGAGAGCAGGACCCGCCGCGGCGCGAACTGCCGCACGGTACGGAACACCAGCACCAGGTACCAGGCGACGAAGGCCGCCAGGCCGAGCGCCCCGAGCGCCACCGCCCCGGGCCCGTGGCCCCCGCTGATCAGGTCGTCGACCGGCGCGCTGAGGTACAGCAGCCAGACGCCGATCCACAGGGACTTCACGATCGTCTGCCGTCGTCCCACGGGCCGTTCTCCGATGCGGACGAGGCCGTCGCCCTCGAGGGCGCCGGCCCGGTCCCGTGCGGTGTCCACCGTCATGCCTTCAGTGTGTCCTTGCGGTAGAGCCATGCGGCGCCACCGGCGAAGAGGACGAAGTAGACGGCGAGGATCGCGACGTCCTTGGCGTGCGGGGCGTCGCCGAGCTCGATCGCCTGGCCGAGCGCGGCGTAGGCGTGCGTGGGCAGCCACTCGGCGATGTCCTGGAGCCACTGCGGGTAGACCGTGGTGGGCATCCACAGGCCGCCGAGGATCGACAGGCCGAAGTAGATGATCATCGTGACGGGGCGGGCGGTGTCGCCGCTGACCAGGTAGCCGATGGCCACGCCGAGGGCGGCGAAGACCAGGCTGCCGGCCCAGATGGCGCCGGTGAGGGCGAACCACTGCCAGGCGTCGAAGCGGACGTCCTTGACGGCGGCCGCCACGACGAAGACCACCACGATGGACGGCAGGCTCACCACGGCCGCACTGGCGATCTTCGCCAGGACGTAGCCGCGACCGGGCAGGGCGGTCAGCCGCAGCTGGCGGACCCAGCCCTTCTCGCGCTCCTTGGCGATGCGCTCGCTGTTGCCCATCAGGACCGCGGTCAGCGCGCCGAAGGAGGCCATGGCGACCATGTAGAAGGCGGCCATGGTCAGCTCGGTGCCGAAGACCGGGATCTTGCCGTTCTGGGTGCCGCCGATCATCAGGAACAGCGCCGCCGGGTAGATGACGGTGAAGAACAGGAACTTCTTGTTGCGCAGCGCCCGGGTGATCTCCAGGCGGACCAGTGCGGTGCTCATGAGCGGGCCTCCTCGGCCTCGGTGAGGGCGATGAAGGCCTGCTCCAGGCCCAGCCCGGCGACTTCCAGGTTGCGGGGGTAGAGGCCGGCCGCGTAGACCGCGTGCACGGTCGCGTCCGCGTCGGCGGACTGCAGGCGGACCGTACGGCCGTTGACCTCGAGCCGCGTGAGGAACGGCAGCCCGTGCAGGGCGTCCTCGTCGACGGGGTCGGACAGGTCGAAGGAGATCCGGCGGGCGCCGGCGCGGGCCTTGATCTCGGCGGCGGTGCCGTCCGCGAGGAGCCGACCGCGGTGCAGCACCAGGACGCGGTCGGCGATCGCGTCCGCCTCCTCGAGGTAGTGGGTGGCGAAGAGGACCGTGCGCCCCTGGTCGGCCTGCTCCCGCATGGTGGCCCAGAAGGCCTGCCGGGAGGTGACGTCCATGCCCGTGGTCGGCTCGTCGAGCACGATCAGGTCGTTGGCCCCGGCGGTGGCGAGGGCGAAGCGGACCCGCTGCTCCTGGCCGCCGGAGAGCTTGTCCACCCGGCGGTCGGCGATCTCGGTGATGCCGGCCCGGGCGAGCACCTCGTCGACCGGGTGCGCCTTCGGGTGCAGCGAGCAGCCGAGGGAGACCAGTTCGCGGACGGTGACCTCCTCCATGAGGCCGCCGCTCTGCAGCATGGCGCCGACCCGGCCGCCGGAGATGGCCTGCTGGGGGGTGCCGCCGAAGAGGCGGACGGTGCCGGAGTCGGGGGTGCGCAGGCCCAGCAGCAGGTCCAGGGTGGAGGACTTGCCCGCGCCGTTGGGGCCGAGCAGGGCGACGGTCTCCCCTGCGTGGAGTTCGAGGGAGAGGCCGTCGACCGCGCGGACGGGGCCGTAACTCTTGGTCACGTTCTCGAAGTGCACCACGGAGGTGGCGGTGCTCTTCACGGTCGTCGTCGTCATGGCCCAAGACTCGCCCGCGAGCGGGTCCCGGCGGCAGTGTCGGGCGTCGTCGGTGCGGCATGACAGATGTCATGCGGGCGGGGTGACGGCCGGCCGGGACGCACGGCGGAGCCCCCGCCGGACGGGTGCCGGCGGAGGCTCTGTCGTACGGTGCGCGGCCGTGGCCTCGGCTCACGGGTCGTGGCCGTGGGCCGTGGCCGCGGGTCAGCTCGGGTCGGTCTCGATGACGCCGACCCGCTCCGCGGTGGTCTTGCCGTGCAGGGCCTTGCGGAGCGCCATCACCACGTCCTGCGGGGTGACCGGGGTCTTCCCTTCGGCGCGGGTGACCAGGACGCCGTCGAAGGTGTCCCCGTACAGCTCCTTGAGGGCCTCGAGGTCGTACGTCTCCTCAAGGTGCCCGTCCACGACCTTGACGCCGAGGATCTTGGGCAGGGAGCGGGCGGGGCCGAACGGGATGGACTTCGGGCCCGCCTTGATGACGACCTGGGCGGACATGGCGGGCTTGGCGAACGCCTCCATCATCCGGTCCAGCTCGGCCTGGTCGACGACCGGCTCCCTGGTGGTGACGGGCAGCTCCACGGCGGGGGCCCTGCCGGTCTCCAGCTGGGTCCGGAACGCCGCCTTGACGGCCGCGGTCGACTTGTCGACGTCGAGGGTCGTGCCGGCCTTGCCGGGGACCGGCGTCACCTTGTTCGGCTCGAACTTGATCGTGCCCTCGACGACGGAACCGGCCGAGCCAGCGAGGTCGGTGAGGGCGGCCAGCAGCTTCTCGTCGTCGACCGGCAGGACCGGGTCGGACACGCGGTCGTTGCCGAACAGCGAGCCGATGACGGACAGCGGGTTGTAGTCGCTGCCCTCGGCGTTGCGGACGGTGGTCTGCGCGTCGAGCGTCAGGCCGGCCCGCTCGGGCCGGAGCTCGACCTGCTTGCCGCCGACCGTGAGCTGGATCGGGGTGGTGGCACGGGTGCCGAAGGCCTCGTCGAGACGGCCGAGCGCCTCCTCCTTGGTGCCGCCGATGTCGACGCCGAGCACCGTGGTGCCCTTGGGCACGTCGGAGTGGTTGAGCAGCAGGCCGGCGCCGTACGCGACGCCGAGCAGGGCCACCACGCCGGAGCAGATCAGCACCACCTTGGAGCCGCCCTTGCGGGCCGCCGCCGCCTTCTTGGCCTTGGGCATGGGGCGCCGGGGCGGCTGCCCGGGCGTGGTCAGCGCGGGGTTGTCCACGTCGGGACCGGACTGCGGGACCGCCTGCGGAACCCCCGGCCGGGGTGCCTGCGGTCCCGGCGGCGGGACCGTCGGGAGGGCGCTGGTGGGCGCGTCGTCGGCGAACTCCGAGCCGGGCCACTGCGAGCCGTACGCCGCGGCCTCGTCCTCGACGCGGGGAGCGACCGGCATGGTGCCGTACCCGGGGCCCGTGGTGGGGCCGACGGGTCCGGGGACGCCGTTCAGCGAGGCGCCGGCGCCGCGGGCGGGACCGAAGTCGCCGCCGGGACCGAAGTCGGCACCGGGACCGGCCGGGGCGCTCGGGGCACCCGGCATTCCCGGAGCACCGGGGCCACCGGGTACGAAGCCACCCGGACCGCCGGGGGCACCGGGGGCACCCGGACCACCCGGCATGCCCGGACCACCCGGGACCCCGGGAGCACCCGGGCCGCCGGGGCCGAAGTTGCCGCCGGGCTGGGGCATGCCCGCAGCGGGGCCGCCGGGGGCGAAGTCGTTGCCGGGAGCCGCGGGAGCGCCCGGGCCCGCCGGGGCGCCGGGACGGCCGCCCGCGCCGAGGCGTCCGGGGGCGGCGCCACCGCGCGCGCCGGGGCCCGCGGCCGGGCCGCCGGGGCCGCGGACGGGCAGTCGGCCCGCCGGCGCGCCGGGGCCGGGTGCGCCGGGACCCGGTGCGCCGGGTGCGAAGCCGTTGCCCGCGGCGCCCGCCGGGCCCGCTGCGGTGCCCGCTCCGGGGCTGCCCGCGCCGAAGCCGCCGGCCGCGCCCGCCCGGGGCGCCCCGGGCGCGCCGGTGCGCCCGACAGGGCGCTGCGGCAGGCTCGCGCGCGGGGCGCCGGGGCGTTGGCCGCCCGGTGCCGATCCGTTCATGTCCTCTCCCCCGTTGTCAGCGCCCCCCGCAGGGGGCGTGGCAGCGGGGCCGGCGCCCGGGCCCGGGAGGGCGGGGCGCCGCACCGGGGCCTGGCCCAGGTTCTTGCGCGGGGCGAACCAGCCGCTGGCCTCGGCCTTCGGCTCGGTGGCCGGGGTCGGGGCCGCGGTGGACTCCTCGGGCATGGACGCGTCAGAGGCCGCGGCCGGTTCCGGGTCCGTGGTGGAGGAATCGGACGGGACGGGCTTGCGGACCACCACGGGCGGGATCGGGCGCGAACCCGGGATGTTGATGCGGATCCGGGTGGTCAGCGTGGTCTCGGTCTTGGGCTCGTCCGCGTCCTGGGAGGACGGCGCGGGCTTCGAAGTCATCGTTTACTCCTCCGGATCGTGGAATCCGGTGTCCGTGGACGCGTACTGGCGGGATCCGTACGGCGGCGTACCCGACGGGTAGCCGGCTCCGCCACGCCCCGGGGGCCCGGAGGACGAACTGTCAGTTTCACGACTCAAGGCAGGTTCTCCCGGTTTGCTCCGCCGCCCGTCATACCGTGCGCGGGCAGCTCGGCGGCGCGGTCCACCATACTGGCCGCTGCGCGAACGCAACTGACCCCTGGGTGAAGCCCGGTTCCGCTTGGTGGCCCGCGGGGCGCACGGGGGCGCGCTCCGCAACCCCCGCACGCGGACCCGGCGTCGGCCCGAACGGCACGTCATCTGCCGGTTCGGACGGCTCAAACCCGACGGCGGACCGCACCGCGCAGGGTGGCGCAGATCACAGCGGCGACGATTCCACCCAGCATGTAGACATACGTACTGATTCCGGCGACGAACACGGCGTCACCCTCCGCGCGGGGCGCGGACAGCCACATGAACGCGATCAGCCATCCCGTGGCCGCCGCGCCGACGCCGAGCGCACCGCCGGTGGCGATCCGGGCGCCCATGAAGCAGCCGAGGCTGGCGAGCAGGGCGAGCACCAGGCCGCCGGGGGGCCAGGCCTCGACGACGAGGGCGCCGGCGATCCCGACGAGCGCGCCCAGGACGAGCAGCCCCAGGGCGAGGAGGATGCGGACGGGGCCGACGGGCGCCGCCCAGCCCTGACCGCCCGTCCGGGACCCGCCGGACGGGCCCGCGGCGCCGGCCGTGCCGCTGCCCGCCCGCGCCCGCCCGCCGCCGCTCACGCGTCCACCCCCGCGAACAGGTCGTGCTCCCGCTCGCCCGCCGGCGCGCCGGGGCGCCCGACGGCGAGCTCGTAGAACTCGGTGGTGAACAGCGGCTGGAGCAGGTCGTTGGAGAGCGCGAAGAAGGGGACGTCGACGGCGATCTGAGTGCCGTGGGCGCGCATGGCGGCCGCCTTGGCGGCACCGTACTTCTCGCCGCCGATCTCGGCCGTGATCCGGTCGTCGTCGACGACTCCCGGCACGTCCTCCACGGCCGCGATGCCCGGCACGGGGGATTCCTGGCCCTTTGCCCGCAACCGCTCGAAGCCGGCCTCGACCACGGAGCGCGGAATGCGGTTCCAGTAGATCTTGGAGATCTCGTGCGCCTCGCCCAGGTCGCGCCGGAACGCCTGCTCGGCGGCGAGTTCCGCCGCGCGCATGGCGACCCGGTGCGCCTGGATGTGGTCGGGGTGGCCGTAGCCGCCGTGGGGGTCGTACGTGACGAGCACCTGGGGGCGGATCCGGCGGATCACCTCGACGAGGTACGGGGCGGCGTCGTCCACGTCGGTGTTCCAGAACGCGCCGGAGCGCCGGTTCTGCGCGACGCCCATCATCCCGGAGTCGCGGAAGCGGCCCGGCCCGCCCAGGAAGCCGTGGTCGGTGACGCCGAGTTCGGCCATGGCCGCGGCCAGCTCGCCGACCCGGTGCGCGCCGAGCGTGTCGTCCCGGTCGGCCGCCAGGTGGGCCAGCTCGGCCGGGATGACCTCGCCCTCCTCGCCCAGGGTGCAGGTCACCAGCGCGACGTGCGCGCCTTCGGCCGCGTACTTGGCCATGGTGACGCCGTTGTTGATCGACTCGTCGTCGGGGTGCGCGTGCACCAGCAGCAAGCGCCGGGCGGGAAGACCGTTCATGGAGAACAGCCTACGAGGCGGACCTCAGAACTTCAGGCCGCTGATCATGCCCGCCACGTTCGTGGTGAGTTCACGGACGGTCGGGGCGATGGTGGAGCTGGCGAGGTAGAACCCGAGGAGCATGCAGACGAATGCGTGACCCGCCTTCAGGCCCGACTTGCGGACCAGCAGGAAGACGATGATCGCCAGCAGCACCACCGCCGAAATCGAGAGTGCCACGGCGGTTCACCTCCACATCTGTTCACGGACCCGGACAGCGTTCATGACGCGCGGCGGCTCGCCACGGGTGCACGAGCCGCCCGCGGAAGTCGCACGTGGCGGAGTCATACCCACCATGCGCTACGGATCATAGCTATCCGTGGCCGGACATCCGTCGGAGCACGGGTGCACGAGGGGGCGCATGGCGCTGGAGCGGAGGGGGCGCGCGGTTGCGGACGGCGGCGCGCGGATGGCCGACCGGGCGGTTCGCACCTCCCGGTCGGCCGACGGCACCCGCACGGCCGTACGCTGTCCAGGTTGGCCGGTCCGTATATCGGTGTTGCGACAGTCAAGTTGCCTGCGTGTTAACGAACTTCATGGGTATTTATCGCCCATGTCCGCATGGCCTGACGCCCCGTCAAGCACATTACGGCGGCGATCGGAGCACCCTTTCCTCAAGTTGTGGCGTTCGCCACACGCAACCTGTCCGTCCCCCTTGACTGGCCCGCTCCGCGTGAAGAGAGTTCCGCTCAATTCCCACACCGACCGCGGGGAGCCGCCGGCGATGTCGAGTCCTTCCCAAGCCTTACCCGGAGCGTCCTCGACGCCTCCACAGGATCCGCTCGCGCCCGTCGATCCCGCGGGGGCCCGGGAGCTCGCCGGGCGCTCGCCCGGGCAGCTCATGTGGCGGCGGTTCCGCCGCGACCGCACCGGCGTCGTCTCGGCGTACGTGGTGCTGTTCTTCTTCGCCGTCGGCCTGCTGGCGCCGGTCATCTCCGCGCTGTACGGCAAGGACCCGTACACCGTCTGGGCCGACGAGCGGATGGACCTGTTCGACAGCGCCGGCACCCCGATCGGGCCCAACGGGGGGATCAGCTCCGAGTTCTGGTTCGGGCTCGAACCCGGCAACGGCTACGACGTGTTCACCAAGCTGCTCTACGGGATCCGCACCTCGCTGATGATCTCGCTGGCGGTGACCGTGGCCACCGTGCTCACCGGCATCCTGCTCGGCGTGGCCGCCGGCTACCTCGGCGGCCGCACGGACTACTGGATCGGCCGCACGATCGACCTGCTGCTGGCCTTCCCGGCGCAGCTGTTCTTCATCGCGTCCATGCCGGTCGTGGTCTCGCTCTTCGTCGACCCGCGCGACGAGACGCCGACGTACGTGCGCGTGGTCGCGCTCATCGCCGTGCAGTGGTTCCTCGGCTGGATGGGCCTGGCCCGGCTGCTGCGGGGCACGACGCTCACCCTGCGCGAGCGGGAGTTCATCGAGGCCGCCAAGGTCAGCGGGGCCTCGCCCTGGCGGATCATCCGCAAGGAGATCCTGCCGAACCTCGTCACACCGATCCTCGTCCAGGGCACCTTCATGCTGCCCAACTTCGTCACCGCGGAGGCGGGCCTGTCCTTCCTCGGCGTCGGGGTGGTCGAACCCACCCCGGACTGGGGCGCGATGTTCGCCAAGGCGGCGTCCGTCTACGAGGTCGACCTGACGTACATGTTCTTCCCCGGCGTCGCGATGATCGTCTTCATCGTGGCCTTCAACCTGCTCGGCGACTCGGTCCGGGACGCCTTCGATCCCAAGGCCGCGCGCTAGCCGGCGCCGGGCGCCGGCCCGACCGCCGGACGGGCGTCCGCCCGCCCCGGGACCGGGTCGGCCCACGTCACACGCACACCCCTAGATCCCTCGACGACGACGGACGGACAGGTGGAACCAGTGACCCCTCAAGGTGGACGCAGGGCGTACGCCGCCCTCACGGTGATCGCCGCCGGAGCGCTCGCGCTCACGGCCTGCGGCGGCAGCGGCGGCGGGGACGACGGCGACGACGGCGCGAAGGACAAGGACAACGCGCAGCGCCAGCAGGCCCAGATCAAGTTCGGCACCGCGGCCGACTCCACGGGCCCGGCCGCCGCGGTCGCGGGCGCCAAGACGGGCGGCAAGCTGAGAGTGTTCCAGCGCGACAGCTTCGCGCACCTCGACCCGGGCCAGATCTACGTGTCCGACGAGATGGTGCTGTCCCAGCTGATCCACCGCGGTCTGACGGGCTACAAGGCCGACGCGACCGGCAAGGGCCACACCGTCGTCGGCGACCTGGCCACCGACAGCGGCACGCCCTCCGACGGCGGCCGGACGTGGAAGTACACCCTCAAGGACGGCATCAAGTTCGCCGACGGCACGCCCATCACCGCCAAGGACGTCCGCCACACCTTCGAGCGGCTGTTCTCCCAGGTCATCACCGAGGGCCCGACGTACGTCCAGCAGTGGATGGCCGACAAGCCGGGCGCCGAGTACCGCAAGCTGCTGCCGGACGGCCCGTACAAGGGGGCCCACCTGCCCGCGTCCGTCCTGGACACCCCGGACGGCAAGACGATCGTCTTCCACTTCGCCAAGCCCAAGGGCGACCTGCCGTACGCGCTGGCGATGGCCGGCTACAGCGTCGTCTCGATGAAGGGCGACACGCAGAAGGCGTACGACAAGGCCCCCGTCACCACCGGCCCGTACAAGATCAAGGAATTCAAGGCCGACAAGTCCATGACGCTCGTGCGCAACGAGAACTGGGACCCGAAGACGGACCCGATCCGCAACGCGTACGCGGACGAGTTCGACATCACCTTCAACCACCAGTACGAGGACTCCAGCCGCCGCCTCATCGCGGACACCGGCGAGAACCGCACCGCCCTCAGCTTCACCAACCAGGTGGACGCCACCAACCTGGCCAAGCTGCACGCGGACGCCAAGCTCAAGGCCCGCTCGGTGGACGGCTTCCAGCCGTACGTCGGCCAGATGAACATCAACACGAGCAAGCCGGAGCTCAAGGACGTCCGGGTGCGCAGGGCCATCGCCTACGCGCTGCCGGTCTCGCCCTTCGTCCGCGCGTACGGCGGCGAGGACGCCATGGCCATCGCGGGCGGCCTGATCTCGCCGACCGTCAGCGGGTACGCCGAGTCCGACCCGTTCGGCAAGAAGAAGAAGCCGGCCGGTGACCCGGCGAAGGCCAAGAAGCTCCTGGAGGAGGCCGGCAAGTCCGGGCTGAAGCTGACCTTCGGCTACATCAACACCCCCGAGGGCCAGCAGTACTCCAACGCGATGGCCGAGGGCCTGAAGAAGGCCGGCTTCGACGTCCAGCGCCAGGAGATCCCGAAGGACACGTACTACGACGTCATCAGCAAGGTGAACAACAAGTACGACATCTTCCACACCGCCTGGGGCGCGGACTGGCCCTCGGCCTCCACCGTCATCCCGCCGCTGTACGACGGCCGCCAGATCCAGGACGGCGCGCAGAACTACTCGCAGGTCAACGACCCCAAGGTGAACGCGGACATCGACCGGATCAACGGGATCACGGACGCCGTCCAGGCCGCCAAGGAGTGGAACAAGGTCAACGAGTACCTGCTCTCCGACGTGGTCAACGTCGTGCCGACCGGCTACTACAAGCAGGTGCAGATCGCCGGCTCGGGCGTCGGCGGCGTCGTCTACGACGACGTCATCGGCGGCATCGACCCGCGCAGGCTCTTCCTGAAGTAAGGCTCCCGGCGGGGTGGCCGCCCCGGCCACCCCGCCACCTCCTCCGCCCACCGCCGCCGCCGGGAGCTGCCGACCACCATGCTGCGCTTCCTCCTCCGCCGGACCCTCGGCTCCGTCGTGATCCTGCTGCTGATCAGCGTCTTCACCTTCTACCTCTTCTTCGCCATCCCGCACGACCCGGCCCTGCTCGCCTGCGGCAAGACCTGCACGCCGGACGCGCTGGCGGTGATCCACAAGAACCTCGGCATCGACGAGCCCGTCCCGGTCCAGTACTGGGAGTTCCTCAAGGGCCTGTTCGTCGGCCGCGACTTCGACCTCGGGCCGTGCCCCGCACCCTGTTTCGGCTACTCCTTCGCCAAGAGCGAGCCGGTCTGGGACCTGCTGCTGGACCGGTTCCCCGTCACCCTGTCGCTGACCGTGGGCTCCTCGGTGTGCTTCCTGCTCGTGGGCCTGGGCACCGGGATGGTCTCGGCCTGGCGCCGCGGCACCCTCACCGACAAGGTCTTCAGCGGCGGCTCGCTCGTCCTGAGCTCGATGCAGATCTACTTCCTCGGCCCGATGGCGCTCGCGGTCCTGGTCTTCCAGACCGAGCTGCTGCCGGAGCCCAAGTACACGGACTTCACCGAGAACCCGGTGGCCTGGTTCACCGGCCTGCTGCTGCCCTGGGTGATCCTCTCCACCATCTTCACCGGCAACTACACCCGCATGGCGCGCTCCACGATGGTCGAGCAGCTCCAGGAGGAGCACGTGAAGACCGCCCGCGCGAAGGGCATGTCCGGCCGGTACGTGTTCTTCCGCTACGCCTGGCGCGGCTCACTCGTACCGATCATCACCATCTTCGGCATCGACCTGGGCGGACTGCTCGGCGGCGCGATCATCACCGAGTACACCTTCGGCCTCACGGGCCTGGGCAACCTCTCGGTGCACGCCGTGACCGACTCCGACCTGCCGCTGCTGCTGGGCGTGATGCTCTTCGGCGCCGCCATGATCCTGCTCTTCAACATCATCGTGGACGCCCTGTACGCGTTCATCGACCCGCGCGTGCGGCTGGCCTAGGGGACGCCGAAGTGACCACTCTGACCAAGGAAGCGGGCGGCGGCGCCGCGGGAGGTACGGGCGCCTTCCTCTCGGTGCGCGACCTGTACGTGCGCTTCTCGACCGAGGACGGCGTCGTCAAGGCCGTCGACGGGCTGTCGTTCGAGCTGGAGCGCGGCCGGACCCTCGGCATCGTCGGCGAGTCCGGCTCCGGCAAGTCCGTGACGAACCTGACCGTGCTCGGGCTGCACAACCCGCAGTTCACGGAGGTCGCCGGGGAGATCGTGCTCGACGGGCAGGAGCTGACCGGCGCCCCGGAACGGACGCTGGAGAAGCTGCGCGGGAACAAGATGGCGATGATCTTCCAGGACGCGCTCACCGCCCTCTCGCCGTACTACACGATCGGCCGCCAGATCGCCGAGCCGTACATGAAGCACACCGGCGCCTCCCGCCGCGAGGCCTGGGCGCGGGCGGTGGAGATGCTCGCGAAGGTCGGCATCCCGCAGCCGGCGCTGCGGGCCAAGGACTACCCGCACCAGTTCTCCGGGGGCATGCGGCAGCGCGCGATGATCGCGATGGCCCTGGTCTGCAACCCCGACCTGCTGATCGCGGACGAGCCGACCACCGCCCTGGACGTCACCGTCCAGGCGCAGATCCTCGACCTGTTGCGCGACCTCCAGCAGGAGTTCGGCAGCGCGATCATCTTCATCACCCACGACCTCGGGGTGATCGCCAACACCGCCGACGACATCCTCGTGATGTACGGGGGCCGGGCGGTCGAGCGCGGCCCGGTGCGCGAGGTGCTGCGGGCGCCCCGGCACCCGTACACGTGGGGCCTGCTCGGTTCGATGCCCCGGCTCGGCTCGGACGTCGACACCGCGCTGAGCCCGATCCCGGGCAGTCCGCCCAGCCTGCTCGACCCGCCCCCGGGCTGCGCCTTCCACCCCCGCTGCGGCTTCACCGCGCAGGTGGGCGGGGGCCGGTGCGCGAGCGAGCGGCCGGTGCTGGCCGACGGGCGGGCGGGCGCCTGCCACCTGACCGACGAGCAGCAGCGGACCCTGTTCACCGAGCAGATCCTGCCCCGGCTCGGCCGGGCACCGAGGAGCCGGAAGCCATGAGCGAAGAGACCACCCTGCCCGCGCAGCGGGAACCGGCCGGAGCGGAGCCGGCCGCGGCGGGGGCGCCGGCCGCGCCCGCCGCGGGTGAGCCGCTGCTGGTGGCCCGGGGCCTGACCAAGCACTTCCCGATCATGGGCGGCTTCCCCTTCAAGCGCCGGATCGGCGCCGTCCGGGCCGTGGACGGGATCGACCTGACCGTGCACGCGGGCGAGAGCTTCGGCCTGGTCGGCGAGTCCGGGTGCGGGAAGTCGACGACGGGCCGGCTGCTGACCCGGCTGCTGGAGCCGACCGCCGGTTCGCTCTCGTACCGCGGCCGGGACATCACGCACGCCGGGCGCCGCCACCTGGCCCCCATCCGCTCCGAGATCCAGATGATCTTCCAGGATCCGTACTCGTCGCTGAACCCGCGCCAGACGGTCGGGACCATCATCCGCGGCCCGATGGAGATCAACGGGATCGAGCCGCCGGGCGGGCGCGAACGGCGGGTCCGGGAGCTGCTGGAGACGGTGGGGCTCAACCCCGAGCACTACAACCGTTTCCCGCACGAGTTCTCCGGCGGCCAGCGCCAGCGGATCGGGGTGGCCCGGGCCCTGGCCCTGGAACCGCGGCTGATCGTGGCCGACGAGCCGGTCTCGGCGCTCGACGTCTCCATCCAGGCGCAGGTGGTCAACCTGCTCCAGGAGCTGCGGCGGGAGCTGGGCATCGCCTTCGTGTTCATCGCCCACGACCTGGCGGTCGTACGGCACTTCTCGCAGCGGCTGGCCGTGATGTACCTCGGGAAGATCATCGAGGTGGGCGACCGGGACTCGATCTACCTGCGGCCGCGGCACCCGTACACGCACGCGCTGCTCTCGGCGGTCCCCGAGGCCGCGCTGACCGACGACGAGGAGCACGCGGCCCGGGAGCGGATCCGTCTGGCCGGGGACGTGCCCTCGCCGGTGGACCCGCCCTCGGGCTGCCGGTTCCGCACCCGCTGCTGGAAGGCGCGGGAGAAGTGCGCGGCCGAGGAACCGCCGCTGGTGCGGATCGAGGGCAACCGGGAAGGGCACCTGACGGCGTGCCACTTCCCGGAGGAACCGACGACCGCGGCCGGGGCGCGCGGCGAGGCGATCGTCCTCGACCCCGCGCTGGCCGCGCTGGAGGACTCCGCCGCGGACACCCCGTAGCGCAGCACCGCGGTGGTGCCCGTGCGTTCCGGGGAGCGCACGAGCGCGCCGCGCCGGCACCGTCGAGGAGGGCGACCTCCGCCCGGGGCCCTGTCCCTCCCCTCCGGCGGAGGCCCCCTACGCCCGGTCCGCGCCCCGGGCCAGGGCGGTGGCCGCCGTGTCGCAGCGGGCGGCGAGGGTGGTGACGCGGGCGCGGAGGGCGTCGGCGTCCGGGCCGGTCCAGGCGAGGGAGGCGACGGCCGCGCGGAGGCGGTCGGCCTGGGTCCGCAGGGACTCGGCGTGGGCGAGCAGGGAGGTGCCCGGCGGCAGGTGGCCGCCGGGGGCCGTCCCGCCCTGCGCGGTCGGGGCCCCGGTGCGCGGGCCCGGGAACGTGGTCACAGGCCCCTCCAGGGGGAGAAGGCGTTGTCGACGCCGGCCAGGGCCGGGCCGAGCTCCGGGTGGTGCCGCAGCAGGACGGTGACCATGGTGTTGCGGTCGATCCACTCCAGCCCCTCGGGGGTGTAGACCTCGGGCCGGTAGTCGGTGGTGAAGAACCGGTCGCTCTTGAGCCGGCGGCTGGCCATCAGGATGAAGATGCGGAAGAGGCTGTCGCTGAAGCCGAAGCCGGCCGGCCGTGGCTCGGCCAGGTTGCCGACCAGGGTGTCGACCCGGTCGAGCCGGCCCTCGTAGACCTCCCTCAGCAGCGGGGTGTCCCCGGGGTGTCCGCCGGTGAGCTCCTCGAAGGAGGTGACCGGCCGCTTGCGGAGCATGCGCCGGTAGGCGTTGTAGCGGGGGATGCCGCGCTCGCGGTCGCGCAGGACGTCGACCGTGGCCAGGTCGACGTGCTCGCCGGAGAGCCGGGCCAGGTTCCGCAGGGCGTCGGGGTGGTTGTGCAGGACCAGCGCGCCGGGGTGCTCGGTGCCGAAGGTGTAGAGGAGGTCGCTCGTGCCGTGGTCGTCGACGGCGGTGCGGGTGGCGGCGCCCTGCACCGCGTCGAAGCCGACGGTCTTGAGCACGCCGCCGGCCCGGTGGTCGCGGAGGGTGATCTCGTCGGGGATCAGCGGGTGCAGCCGGTAGGCGGAGACGAACTCCTCGGTCATGGAGAACGGCGCCGCGTGGTGGTCGGTCGGGGAGCCGAGGATGCCGCTGAGCATCTCCCCCGCGCCGATCCGGCCGAACTGCCGGGTGACCCAGCGGGGCAGTACGCCGTACCAGTTGGCGTTCATCGCGCGGCGCAGCACGGGCGTGTCGAGGATGCCGGGGGTCCACTCCACCGTGTGGATCTTCGCCATCAGGGCGGTGTTGACCAGTCGGGCGGTGTGGAAGGTCCGCTCGTCGTCCCAGGTGGGGTGCTGGGCGGCGAGCAGGTCGCAGATCGCGTTGTGCTCCTTGGCGAAGAGGGTGTGGAGCAGCGAGAGGCCGACCCAGTAGTCGCTGTTGAAGCCGGTGGCGTCCAGGCAGTCCAGGCCCGGGCGGGGGTCGGCCGGCAGCCGGCCGTCGACGAGGATCAGCTTGCCGCGCTCGCCGGTGCGCAGGGAGCGGCAGCGGGCCTCGTCGCTGCCGTAGACCTGGGAGCCGTCCCACCAGTGCGTGACGGTGTTCTCGTACGTCGGCGGGGCGTCGGGCGTGGTGTGGGCGACGGGGTCGGGGCGGGTGCGGCGGATCCGCATCGGGCACTCCCCCGCCCAGTCGTCGTCCGCGGCGAGCGGGACGGTGAAGGGCTCGGCCTCCTCGTTGTCGCCGTGGTTGGCCCAGCCGTGGTTCTGGAACTGGATCCAGGCGGCGGCCAGCAGGTTGAGGGTGGGCGCCGGGGTGAAGGAGCGGCGGGCGAGCAGCTGCCGGCTGATCTCGCGCGGGCTCGGGTCCATCAGGTCGCCGTCGTCGTCCGGGTGGGAGAGGGCGAGGGGGGCGTTGCGGTCCAGCCGGGTGCCTGCCCGGCCCATGTCCTCGTCGTGCGGGTCGTAGCCCGATCCGTCGTACGAGCGGTACGGGGCGAGGCGCCGGGGGGCGCGGCGGGGGCGTTCGCCGCCGGCGCCGTAGGTGTCGTACAGGTTCTCGCGGCGCAGGTCGTCGCGGAGCACGCGGAGGTTCAGCAGGGCGAGCGGGCCGGGCAGCTCCCACCACTCGCGGGTGCGGTTGACGCGGGCGAAGGCGGCGGAGCCGAACCGCTCCAGCGGGCCGGGCGGCGGGTACGGGGGCGGGGTGGGGGCACCGGAGGCCGGGGTGCGTGGGCCGGGGACGGCGGAGCGGGCGTCGGCGGCGGACCGGTCCGCGGCTTCGTCCGCGGGTGCTGCGTCGGGGGTGGCGGTCATGGGCGATGTCCTCAGCGGGTCGGGGGCGGCGGAGGGGGCGGTCGGAGGAGCGACGGAGGGGCGGTCGGGGTGGGCCCGCCGGCTCAGCGGTCGTGCAGGGTGAAGAAGCGGGCGGCGGCCGGGCGGCCGCGGTAGGCGGCGAGCTCCTTGTCGACCCGGGCGGCCACGTCGGGGACGTCGTGGCGGAGGTTGTGCGCGTACCGCTCCGCCGCGTGGCACAGCGGGAAGGCGTGGGTGTCGTCGGTCCAGGTGAACTCGGTGAAGCAGGCGGGCAGTCCGTACGGCGAGACGGCCGACCGGCCCTCCAGGCTCGGCACGATGTCGTGCTCGTTGACCAGGGAGAACACCCGGGTCGCAGGGTCGGCCGGGCGCTTGTGGTCGATCGGCGAGCCGACCGCGACCACGTGCGTGACGGTGTAGACGGCCGTGAAGTCCCGGCTGCCGGCGAGGTTCATGGCGGTGATGCCGCCCTGGCTGTGGCCGACGAGGGCGAGCTCGGCGCCGGAGGGGACGCTCTGGCGCAGCGCCTTGGTGACGGCCCGGGTGTAGGGGGTCTCGGTGGCGCCGACGGCGTCGATGGCGCCGATGAGGTCCTGGGGGCTGTCGTGGTTGGGCTTGCCGGGGGCCATGCCGGCGAGTTGGACGACGTACCGGCGCACCCCGTCGGGGCCGGTGACGGGCTGGACCAGGAGCAGCCCTCCGGTGCCGATGAGGCCGATGTTGCGGACGTAGCCGGTGATGGTGCCGGAGGTGTCGACCCGGTCGCGCAGGGCGGCGTCGGGGCGGTGCGGTTCGGCGCGGCCGGGACCGCGGTCCAGGCGGGACCAGACGGGGGCGGCCACGCCGAGCAGGGGCTCGGAGGTGAGCGGGCGGCCGGTGGCGATCTGCCAGCCGGCGCGGTCGTTGAAGGGGTTCTCGTCGGTGAGCGCGTTCCAGGCGAGCACGTCGGTGAACGACGGCGCGAGGATCGCGAGGGCGTACTCCGCCCCGCGCTCGGTCATGAGCCGGCGGAAGTGGCCGGCGGCCTCGGTCTGCCGGTCGGCCTCGATGGCGCGCAGCACCTTGGCGGCGGTGCCGTGGTCGAGGAGTTCGGGGTGCGAGACGGCCGCGGCCCGGATGCGGGCCTTGAGGCCGGTGACGGCGAGCGAGACGGCCAGCGACTCGCGGCTGGTGAGCACCCCGGCCAGCCAGCCGGCCCGGGCCAGGAGTCCGCGGCCGCGCCAGGCCCAGCCGAGCCCTTCGGGGTCGGTGAGGGCGCGCAGCAGGGCCCGGCGGGCGGGGGCGGGCAGTCGCCCGCCCCCGGCCGCCGGGCCGCCGAGGGCGAGTCCGGAGGCGTGCGCCGCGGCCTCCCCGACGGCCTCGGCGGCCTCGGCCAGGACCCGGCAGAGGTGGTGCAGGGAGGCCACGTCCGGCTCGCGGGCGGCCGCGGCGGTGGCGTCGGAGGTCACGGCTTCGGGCATGAGGGGGCGGGCTCTCCTGGTGGGGTCCGGCTGCGGGTACGGGTACGGGACGGGTTCGGGTACGGGACCGGTCGGGCGGGCCGGGGCGGGGGAACGGCCCGCCCGACCGGAGCGGAACGGCCGCCGGGACGGGCGGCGGACCGTGGGGGCCGTGGCGGACGGCCGGTGGCGGACGGCCGGTGGCGGATGGCCGGTGGTGGATGGCCGGTGGTGGATGCCGCGGCGTGCGCGGCGACGTGACCGGCGCGCCGGGCCCGGCCTCCGGTGGGGCTCGCCCGGCGGTGGGCGGCGGGGACCCTCAGCGCGGGCGGAGGGTCAGCCGGATCGCCGGGGTGTCCACCGCCCCCGGCAGCGGCCCGACCGGGTCGAGGCGCGGCCGGGCGCCGGTGATCCGGTGGTCGCGCAGCACCCGCGCGCAGACCGCGGCGGTGAGCAGCAGTCCGAGCTGGTCGCCCGGGCAGCGGCCGCCGCCGTGGCTGAACGGGGCCGTCGCGGTGTCCCGGTCGGCCTCGGGGCGCAGCCACCGACCGGGTACGAACAGGTCGGCGCCCGCGACGTGCGCGGGGTCGCGCTGGTGGAACCCGATGGGCACCAGGACCGTGGTGCCGGGCGGATGGTGCACCCCGCGCCACTCCGTCTCGGCGCGGGTGACCCGTACCAGGTCCGGGACGAGCGGGTAGAGCCGCAGGGACTCCTGGACGCAGGCCCGCAGCCGGTCCATGTCCTGCGGCTCGGCGTCGGCCGGGACCAGCGCGGCCGCCTCCTGCTCGGCCGGGTGCGCGGCCAGCAGCATCAGGGTGCGGGCTGCGACCGGGGCGCAGGCGTCGAGGGCGGCCAGCCAGTGGTGGGTCTGGGCCAGCGGGTCCGTGCCCGGCGGGTTGTCCGTCCGCAGTGCCCGGGCGGCCAGGGTGTGGGCGGGGGCGTCCGCGGCGTACTCGGCGATCCGGGCGGACGCGCGCTCGTACAGCGCACGGGTCGCGGCCCGGCGGCCCGTGCGCAGCCCCATCCAGTTGCCCTCGGCCCGCAGCGCGGTGAGCCAGCCGCCGAACTCCTCGTCGCCGGCCGCCCGGTCGCCGAGCACGAGCCGGCGGGAGATCCGGGTCAGGACCCGCTGGATGCGCCCGTACGGCAGGGTCCCGCCGTGGGTGAGGGAGGCGCACTCCTCCTCGACCACCGCGAGGTACTCCGCGCAGGACGGGTGCACCGGCTGGTCCCAGCCGAGCACCTCGTCGTTGACCCGGCGCAGCCGCTCGCGCAGTTCGCCGTGGGTGCACAGGACCCCGTCGGGCTCGAAGGCCGAGAACGCCCGCTTCTTGTCGTCGGCGTCCATGGCCAGGACGGGCACCGGCAGGGCGAAGAACGTCCGGACGTCGGCCGGGTCGAGGAGCACCAGCACCTCGCCCGACAGGCCCCGCACCCGTACGGGCGCCCCGCCGTGCCGGGCGCGCAGGGCGCGCAGGGTGGCGGCCGACCAGGCCGCCTGGTCGAGCGCGGCGTACGCGGCCAGCACCGGCGGGCGGGGGCTGACGACTCCGCGCACGAAGGCGGGCAGGGTGTGGGTGGCGACGAAGCGCAGGGTCTCGGTGCGGGAGGCCCGGGCGGTCCGCGGGATGGGGAGGCGGGCCCGGGGGGCGGTGGTCCCACCGGTGTCGGGGCCGGCGTCGGGGCCGGAGCCGGGGCCGGGGCCGGGGCCGGAGCCGGAGCCGGTGACCGGGCAGCCCGCAGGGATGGCGGCGGGGGACGCGGGTGCCGCGTCCGCGGCGGCGGGATCCGTGGAGGCGGTCACGCGAACACCACCTTGCCCGGGTTGAGCAGGTTCTTCGGGTCGAAGAGCCGCTTGAGGCCGCGCTGGAGCTCCAGCGACGCGGGGTCGAGTTCGCGGGTGAGCCAGTCGCGCTTGAGGGTGCCGATGCCGTGCTCGCCGGTGGTGGTGCCGCCCAGCGCCAGGCCGGCCGCCATGATCTCGTCGTACGCCGTCCTGGCCCGCTGCGTCTCCGCGGGGTCGGACTCGTCGAAGACGACGGTGGGGTGGAGGTTGCCGTCCCCGGCGTGTCCGAGGGTGAAGATCCGCAGCCGGTGGCGGCGGGCGATCTCCTCGATGGTGCCGATGAACTTGGCCAGTTCGGAGCGGGGCACGGCCACGTCCTCGATGAACGCGGTCGGCGTGCCGGGCAGTTCCGCCGCGCACCGGGCGAGCGCCGGGCTGACCAGCCGGCGGGCCTCGATGACGCGCCGGGACTCCTCGGGGGTGGTGGCGCTGACCACGTGGTCGGCACCGGCCTCCTTGCAGAGCAGGGCCATCGCGTCCAGGTCGGCGGCCGGTCGGGCGCTGTCGCTCTCCACGATCAGGGTGGCCGCGCTGTCGCCGCGCAGCAGCGGGTGGCCGTGGTCGGCGACGGCCCGGGTGGTGGCCCGGTCGAGGAGCTCGAGGGCGGAGGGGGTGTGGCCGGCGGCGATGACGGCGGCCACCGCGTCCCCGGCCGAGGTCAGGGTCGGGAACTGGGCGAGCAGCGAGAGGGCGGGCGGACGCAGCGGGCGCAGCGCCAGGGTCGCGCCCACGACCACGGCGAGGGTGCCCTCGGAGCCGACGACGAGGCGGGTGAGGTCGTAGCCGGCCACGCCCTTGGCGGTGTCCCGGCCCGTGCGCATGCGCCGTCCGTCGGGCAGGACGAGGTCGAGGCCGAGGACGTAGTCGGCGGTGACCCCGTACTTGACGCAGCAGATGCCGCCGGCGCCGGTGGCGATGTTGCCGCCGATGGTGCAGCGCTCCCAGGACGCGGGGTCGGGCGGATAGGTCAGGCCGTGCGAGGCGACCGCCTCGTTGAGGTGCTTGGTGACGACCCCGGGCTCGCAGCGGACGAGGCGGTTGGCGGGGTCGACGGCGAGGATGCGGTCCATGCGGGCGGTGGACAGCAGCACGCAGCCGTCGACGGCGTTGGCGGCACCGGCCAGGCCGGTGCGGGCGCCCTGGGGAACGACGGGGACGCCGAGTCCGTACGTGGTGGCGAGGATGTGCTGGACCTGCTCGGGGGTGCTGGGCAGGGCCAGGGCAGCGGGGGTGCCGCAGTCGGAGAAGGGGGCCGAGTCGCGGGCGTGGGCGGCGAGCTGGACCGGGTCGGTGATCAGGGCGTCGGCGGGGAGGTGGGCGAGGAGCTGGTCGACGAGCTCGGGGTGGGGCATGCCGGTGCCTTCCGGACGGTACGCGGGACAGGGGAGGGGCGCGCTGCGGGGGCGGGGGCTCGGGGGACTCCCGCCGAGGGCCTTCAGAGGGAGGGGAGTTCCGTCGTGACCGGTACGTCGATGAGCACGGGGCCGTCCTGCTGGGCGGCGGACTCGCGGACGAGCTTGGCGAGTTCGCCGGCGCCGGTGGCGCGGTGGGCGCGGACGCCGTAGCCGGTGGCGACGGAGGCGATGTCGAGGCCGGGGATGTCGAGGCCGGGGGCGCCGGCGGCCCGCTCGACCTGGGCGAACCAGTGGAGGATGGCGTACCGCTGGTTGCTGAGCACCACGTACGTGACCGGGATCTTGTAGGCGGCGGCGGTCCACAGGGCCTGGACGGCGTAGTGCATCGAGCCGTCGCCGATGACGGCGACCACGGGTCGGTCCGGGCGGCCGAGCTGGGCGCCGACGGCGGCGGCCGCGCCGTAGCCGAGCCCGCCGCCGGCGGTGAAGAAGAACGAGTGCGGGCGGCTGATGCGGGTCGCCTCGTGGAACTGCGGGAGGTTCGACGGCGACTCGTTGACCCAGAGCGTGTCGGCGGGGGCGCCCTGGGCGACGGCGGTGAGGGCGGCGAGCGGAGTGAGCGCGCCGTCGTCGGTCACGGCCTCGGGGGTGTCGGTGCCGGCGTTCGCCGGTGCCGCCACGCCGTCGCGCGCTTCCGCCGTGCGGCCGCCCGCTTCCGCCACGCCGTCGTCGCCCGCTTCCGCCCCGCGGCCGCCCGCCTGCCGTCCGCGCTCCCCCAGTTCCCGGACGAGCTCGCGCACCGTCGGCGCGAGGTCGGCCACGAGCGCGTCGCCGACGGGGGCCCGGGCCGCCTCGTCGGCGTCGCGGGTGAGCAGGACGAGCGCGGCGCCCTCGGGCAGGTAGTCGCCGGGCAGGTAGGGGTAGTAGCAGAAGACCGGTGCGCCGACGACGAGGACGAGGTCGTGGCCCGCCAGGCAGCGGGCGAGCGGGGCGATGGCCGGGGGCAGGGTGCCGCGGTAGCGGGGGTGGGTCTTCGGGAAGGAGACCCGGCCCTCGGTGGGCGCGGACCAGACGGGCAGGCCGGCGCGTTCGGCGAGCGCGACGACGGCGTCCCAGGCGCCGGGCGCGGCGTCCACGTCGTTGCCGACGACGAGGACGGGGTCGGCGGCGCGGGCGATCCGGTCGGCCAGGTCGCGTACGGCGTCCGGGGCGGGGCGGGTCGCGTGGCGGACCCGGCGGGCGGCGGTGGTGCGCGCGGCCCGGTCCTCGTCCTCGTCCAGGGGCGCGTCGAGGTCGTCCATGGGGAGGGAGAGGAACACCGGTCCCTGGGGCGGGGTTTCGGCGATCTGGACGGCCCGGGCCAGGGCGGTGGCCGCGTCCGCGGGGCGGGGCGGCTCGTACGCCCACTTCACGGCGGGCTGCGGCAGCAGGGTGGGCTGCGGGTTGGTGAGCAGGGCCTCCATGGTGAGCATGGGACGCACCTGCTGGCCGGCGGTGACCACCATGGGCGTGCGGTTGGCGCGGGCGTTGAGGATCGCCCCCATCGCGTTGCCGGTGCCGGGGGCGGTGTGCAGGTTGACCAGGGCGGTGGTGCCGGTGGCCATCGCGAAGCCGTCGGCCATGCCGGCGACCACGGCCTCCTGGAGGCCGAGCACGTAACGGAAGTCGTCGGGGAAGTCCTTGAGCATCGGCAGCTCGGTGGAGCCGGGGTTGCCGAAGACCGTGGTCATCCCCCGGGTCCGCAGAACGTCGAGCACGGCTTCGCGAACGGTGCGCATGTGATCCCCTCGGCGCAGGCGACACTGTCGGTGATCAATCCAGCACGCTCCGTGGATCTTGGCAAAATCCCCACGCTCTGCACTCGCGCCTGGTATATGCGCCCCCGCACCCCGTACGTCCCAAGGCGCGCGCCCCCCACCCCCGTCCACCCCCGGCCCCGCGGATCCCCCGCAGGGGTGAGCGTTCATACGAGCCCACGATCGACGGACCGCCAGGAAGGCACCGGGGCCGGCCCGGACGGCCGACGGGGCGCGCACCACCCACCGGTTCTGCGAGCTCCCCGACCCGGCGGTCCTCGACCACGTCCCGGTCGACGACGCCGAGGACCCCGCCGCCACCGTCCGCGGCGCGTGCGGACACCGCTGCCCGCAAAAGGGTTTGCCGGGGGCGGGCGGGGCCGTCGAGAGTGGGGCGATGCTGACCGTACGGCCCGCGGGGCCCAGTGACGCCGCCGACATCTGCGGCCTGATGAACGCCGTCGACGTCATCGAGCTCGGCCACCCCGAGACCGACCTGGGCGAGGTGGAGTCCGACCTCCTGCACCCCGAGATGGACCTGGCCCGCGACTCGTGGCTGGCCCTCGAGGACGGCAAGGTGGTCGCGTACGCCTGCCTGTGGTGCGACGGCGATCCCGAGCGGATCGACTCCGACCACTACGTGCTGCCGGACCACCAGGCGGCCGGCGAGCGGCTGCTCGCACTGCTGGAGGCGCGGGCGCTGGAGCGGGCCCGGGAGGGCGGCGGCGCGCGGGCCGTGGTGCACCTGCAGCTGAACTCGGCGCCGACCACCGACACCGCTGTCCTGGGCGGCCGCGGCTGGCGCACGGTCCGCCGCTACTACGTGATGACCCGCGCGGTGTCCCGTACGGCCGATCTGCCGCCCGCCCCGCCCGAGGGGCTCGCGCTGCGCGACTGCACGGACGAGGCGGACCGGCGGGTGGCGCACGCCCTCCTGATGGAGAGCTTCGCGGACCACTTCGACCACCAGCCGCGGACGTACGAGCAGTGGCTCGCCGACATAGGGGCGGTGCGCGGCGAGGTCGACTGGTCCCTGGTGTGGATCGCCCGGCTCGCGGACCACGGCGACGTCGCGGTGTGCATCAGCCGCGACAACCGGGCCGCCATGGGCTGGGTGCGCAGCCTCGGCGTGCGCAAGGACGTACGCGGCCGGGGCATCGGCGGCCACCTGCTCCGGCACGCCTTCGCCGTGTACGCCGCCCGGGGTCGGGACACGCTGGGCCTGGGCGTGGACACGCAGAACGCGAGCGGGGCCCTGGCGCTGTACGAGGCGCACGGGATGAGTCCCCGGTACTCGGTCGACACCTGGGAGGTCACCCTGTCCTGACCCGCCGCGGGAGCGAGGCCCGCCGGCCGGCCCCGCCCGGGTGACGGCCGGTCGGCTGAACGGCGGGTGACGCCCGGTCGCGGACGGGCGCGCATAATGTGCGTGACCCACCTGTTTGGGGTGATATTGGCGCCTAAGTGAGTCCTGGGAGCCAATAGGAGGCACTCCATGCGCGGAGCCACCCACGCCAAGTGGGCCGCATGTGCGGTGGCCGTAGCCCTCGCGGCGACGGCATGCGGCGGAGGAAGCGACAGCGGCGGCGGGGGCGACGGCATCGTCAGTTCCTCCTGGGGCGACCCCCAGAACCCGTTGGAGCCGGCGAACACGAACGAGGTCCAGGGCGGCAAGGTCCTCGACATGATCTTCCGGGGTCTGAAGCGGTACGACCCCAAGACCGGCGCGGCCGACAACATGGTCGCCCAGTCGATCGACACCACCGACCAGCAGAACTTCACGGTCACGCTCAAGAACGGCTGGAAGTTCAGCAACGACGAGCCGGTGACCGCGAGCTCCTTCGTCGACGCCTGGAACTACGCCGCCGACGTGCGCAACAAGCAGAACAACGCGCCGTTCTTCTCCAACATCGTCGGCTACGACGACCTCCACCCGGAGAGCGGCGAGCCCAAGGCCAAGACCATGAGCGGCCTGGTCGTGAAGAACGACACGACCTTCACCGTCGCCCTGAAGGACAAGTTCTCCACCTGGCCCGACACCCTCGGCTACCAGGCCTTCTCCCCGCTCCCGAAGGCCTTCTTCACCGACCACGCCGGCTGGCTGAACAAGCCCGTCGGCAACGGCCCGTACACCGTGGACTCGTACACCAAGGGCACCGGCATGAACCTGCGCGCGTGGACCGGCTACACCGGCCCCGACAAGGCGCAGAACGGCGGCGTGGACCTGAAGGTCTACACGGACAACAACACCGCCTACACCGACCTCCTGGCCGGCAACCTCGACCTCGTCGACGACGTGCCCGCGTCACAGCTCAAGAACGTCAAGAGCGACCTCGGCGACCGCTACATCAACCAGCCGGCGCTCATCATCCAGACCCTCACCTTCCCGCTGTACGACCCCCAGTGGGGCAAGCCGGGCATGGAGAAGGTCCGCCAGGGCATCTCCCGCGCGATCAACCGCCCGGAGATCACCAAGCAGATCTTCCAGGACACCCGCAGCCCCGCCCAGGACTGGACCTCCTCGGCCCTGGGCGAGAAGGGCGGCTTCGCGAACATCTGCGGCGACCTCTGCACGTACGACCCGGCGGCGGCCAAGCAGCTCATCCAGGAGGGCGGCGGCCTGCCCGGCGGCAAGATGACGATCACCTCGAACGTCGACACCGGCTCGCACCGCGTCTGGATGGACGCCGTCTGCAACAGCATCAACAACGTCCTCGGCCAGGGCGCGGTCTGCACCGTCAACCCGGTCGGCACCTTCGCGGACTTCCGCAACCAGCAGAGCTCCTTCAAGCTCACCGGCCCCTTCCGGTCCGGCTGGCAGGGCGACTACCCGCTGATCCAGAACTTCCTGCAGCCGCTGTACTACACCGGCGCCTCCTCCAACTACGGGAAGTTCAGCAACCCCGACTTCGACAAGCTCGTCGACCAGGCCAACCAGGAGAGCGACACCGCCGCGGCGATCGCGAAGTTCCAGGACGCCGAGAAGATCCTGGCGGCGCAGATGCCGTCGATCCCGCTCTGGTACCAGAACGGCAGCGCGGGCTACTCGGAGCGGCTGTCGAACGTCTCGCTCAACCAGTTCAGCGTCCCGGTCTACGACCAGATCAAGGTCAGCTGACCCACCCGACCCCGCACTGGGCACACCGGCGGCGGCGCGTACGCCCTCGCGCCCCGCGCCGCCGCCGGCGCACCCACCCGGACCCTGGAGCCGTCCATGGGACGCTACGTCATCCGGCGGCTGCTGCAGATGATCCCGGTCTTCATCGGCAGCACCTTCCTGATCTTCGTCATGGTGTACGCGCTGGGCGACCCGGTCGCGGCCCTCTTCGGCGACAAGGCCCCCGACCCCGCCACCGCCGCCCGCATCCGCAAGGACCTCTACCTCGACCAGCCCCTGTGGAAGCAGTACCTGCACTACATGGGCCAGATCTTCCAAGGCGACTTCGGCACCGCCTTCAACGGCCAGCCGGTCACCGAACTGATGGCCTCGGCCTTCCCCGTCACGCTGCGCCTGACGATCATCGCGATCCTCATCGAGATCATCGTCGGCATCACCTTCGGCGTGATCAGCGGCCTGCGCCGCGGGCGGGCCGTCGACACGACGCTGCTGGTCCTCACCCTCGTCGTCATCTCCGTCCCGACCTTCGTGACCGGCTACCTCCTCCAGTACGTCCTCGGCGTGAAATGGGGCTGGGTGTCGCCCACCGTCTCCTCCGACGCACCGTTCAACGAGCTGATCCTGCCCGGCATCGTGCTGGCCCTGGTGTCCCTCGCGTACGTCACCCGGCTGACCCGCACCTCCATCGCCGAGAACACCAAGGCCGACTACGTCCGCACGGCCACCGCCAAGGGCCTGCCCCGCCACCGGGTCATCACCCGGCACCTGCTGCGCAACTCCCTGATCCCGGTGGTCACCTTCATCGGCACCGACATCGGCGCCCTGATGGGCGGTGCCATCGTCACCGAGCGGATCTTCAACATCCACGGCGTCGGCTACCAGCTCTACCAGGGCATCCTGCGCAACAACTCCCCCACGGTCGTGGGCTTCGTGACCATCCTCGTCATCGTCTTCCTGCTCGCGAACCTGCTCGTCGACCTGCTCTACGCGGTCCTGGACCCGAGGATCCGTTATGCCTGAGCCCGACCCCGAGCGCCCCCCGACCGAGCCGGACGTCCCCGAACGCACCGAGCAGCCCGGCGTCCCCGGGCACTACGACCCCCTGCGACCCGGACGCCGGGAAGCGATCGCCCCCACCGGACAGGGCGGACCCATGGACCTCGCACTCGACGAGGCCGAGAGCCTGGAGAAGTCCCTCGACAACGAGGGCGGCTCCGGGCCGGCTCAGAAGCCCCGCAGCCTGTGGTCGGACGCCTGGCACCAGCTGCGCCGCAACCCGGTCTTCATCATCTCCTCACTGCTGATCCTGTTCCTGGTCGTCATCGCCATCTGGCCCCAGCTGATCGCCTCCGGCGACCCCCTCCAGTGCGACCTGTCCAAGTCCCAGCAGGGTTCCGAGCCCGGCCACCCGTTCGGGTACGACACCCAGGGCTGCGACGTGTACACCCGGACGGTCTACGGCGCGCGGGCCTCCATCACGGTCGGCATCTGCGCGACCGTCGGCGCGGCCCTGCTCGGCTCGTTCCTCGGCGGGCTGGCCGGGTTCTTCGGCGGCTGGTACGACTCGGTGCTCTCGCGGGTCGCCGACATCTTCTTCGGCATCCCCGTCGTCCTCGGCGGCCTGGTGTTCCTGTCCGTGGTCACCAGCACCACCGTGTGGCCGGTGGTCGGCTTCATCGTGCTGCTCGGCTGGCCGCAGATCGCCCGCATCGGCCGCGGCTCCGTCATCACCGCCAAGCAGAACGACTACGTGCAGGCCGCCCGCGCCCTCGGCGCCGGCAACGGGCGCATGCTGCTGCGGCACGTCGCCCCCAACGCCGTGGCCCCGGTCATCGTCGTCGCGACGATCGCCCTGGGCACGTACATCGCCCTGGAGGCCACCCTGTCCTTCCTCGGCGTCGGGCTGCGCCCGCCCACCGTCTCGTGGGGCATCGACATCTCCAACGCCGCCCCGCAGATCCGCAACGCCCCGCACATGCTGCTGTGGCCCGCGGGCGCGCTGAGCATCACGGTGCTCGCGTTCATCATGCTCGGCGACGCGGTGCGCGACGCCCTCGACCCCAAGCTGCGCTGAGGCGCGCCCTTCCAAGGAGATCCGAGGAGAGTCGGAAGATGCTGCTCGAAGTCCGCGATCTGCACGTGGAGTTCAAGACCAGGGACGGGGTCGCCAAGGCCGTCAACGGGGTCAACTACTCGGTCGAGGAGGGCGAGACCCTGGCCGTGCTGGGCGAGTCCGGCTCCGGCAAGTCCGTCACCGCGCAGGCCGTCATGGGCATCCTCGACGTGCCCCCCGGCCGGATCGCCGGCGGCGAGATCCTCTTCAAGGGCGAGGACCTCCTGAAGATGAAGGAGGACCAGCGGCGCAAGGTCCGGGGCGCCGGGATGGCGATGATCTTCCAGGACGCGCTGTCCTCCCTCAACCCCGTGCTGACCGTGGGCGCCCAGCTCGGCGAGATGTTCCAGGTGCACCGCGGGATGTCCCGCAAGGACGCCAGGGCCAGGGCCGTGGAACTGATGGACCGGGTGAAGATCCCGGCCGCCGCGCAGCGGGTGACGGACTACCCGCACCAGTTCTCCGGCGGCATGCGCCAGCGCATCATGATCGCCATGGCGCTGGCCCTGGAGCCCTCGCTGATCATCGCCGACGAGCCGACCACCGCCCTGGACGTGACCGTCCAGGCGCAGGTGATGGACCTGCTCGCGGAGCTCCAGCGGGAGCTCAACATGGGCCTGATCCTCATCACCCACGACCTCGGCGTCGTCGCCGACGTCGCCGACAAGATCGCGGTCATGTACGCCGGCCGGATCGTGGAGCAGGCGCCCGTCCACGAGATCTACAAGGCGCCGGCCCACCCGTACACGCGGGGCCTGCTGGACTCGATCCCGCGGCTGGACCAGAAGGGCCAGGAGCTGTACGCCATCAAGGGCCTGCCGCCGAACCTGCTGGCCATCCCGTCCGGCTGCGCCTTCCACCCGCGCTGCCCGATGGCCCAGCCGGTGTGCCGGACCGACGTGCCACCGCTGTACCCCGTCACCGAGTCGCCCGTACCCCGCGCGAGCGCCTGCCACTTCTGGAAGGAGTGCCTCCATGCCTGAGGCGACGACCGCGACGGCGGCGACGGCCAGGGGGACCGGAGCCCTCCTGGAGGTCCGCGACCTGGTCAAGCACTTCCCGCTGACCCAGGGCATCCTCTTCAAGAAGCAGATCGGCGCGGTCAAGGCCGTCGACGGCGTCTCGTTCGACCTGCGCGAGGGGGAGACCCTCGGCATCGTGGGCGAGTCCGGCTGCGGCAAGTCCACCGTCGCGAAGATGCTGGTCAACCTGGAGCGGCCGACGGCCGGCTCGATCTCGTACAAGGGCGAGGACATCACCAAGCTGTCCGGCCGGGCGCTGAAGGCCGTCCGCCGCAACATCCAGATGGTGTTCCAGGACCCGTACACCTCGCTCAACCCCCGCATGACGGTGGGCGACATCATCGGCGAGCCGTACGAGATCCACCCCGAGGCGGCACCCAAGGGCGACCGGCGGCGCCGGGTGCAGGACCTGCTCGACGTCGTCGGCCTGAACCCGGAGTACGTCAACCGCTACCCGCACCAGTTCTCGGGCGGCCAGCGCCAGCGCATCGGCATCGCCCGCGGCCTCGCGCTCAACCCCGAGATCATCATCTGCGACGAGCCGGTCTCCGCCCTCGACGTCTCGGTGCAGGCCCAGGTGGTCAACCTGCTGGAGCGGCTGCAGGACGAGTTCAGGCTCTCCTACGTCTTCATCGCCCACGACCTGTCGATCGTCCGGCACATCTCCGACCGGGTCGGGGTCATGTACCTCGGCCGCATCGTCGAGACCGGCACCGACGCGCAGATCTACGACCACCCCACCCACCCGTACACCCAGGCGCTGCTCTCGGCGGTGCCGGTCCCGGACCCCGCGGCGCGCGAGCACCGCGAGCGGATCATCCTCACCGGCGACGTGCCCTCCCCGGCGAACGTGCCCTCCGGCTGCCGGTTCCGCACCCGCTGCTGGAAGGCGCAGGAGCGGTGCACGATCGAAGTCCCGCTGCTGGCCGTGCCGGAGGCGTTCCGGGCCGCGGGGGGCCCGGCGGCCCACCCCTCCGCCTGTCACTTCGCCGCCGAGAAGACGGTGGTCCCGCCCGAGGGCCACCTCCCCCCGCCCCCGCCACCACCCCCGCCGACGGGCACCGACGCCTAGGGACGGTCCGGCGGACACCCCCTTCCGGTCCGGACGGGGCCGGCGGCGAGACCCGCGTCACGCCCGCCGGACCCGCGATCATGGAACCGAACGCTCCGGTCAGCCCGTCTGGGCTCACGTCCCCAAGAACCGGAGAACCCCTCGACCATGGCAACACCGCACCAACCGACCAACCCCGCTCCCGCAGCCGGTGGTTACCCGCAGCCACCCGCCAACTCCGCTCCCATGCCCGGCGGTTACGCACCCCACGCTCCCGACGGTCACGCCGCCCCGGGCGGTTACGCCGCACCGGCCCCCGGCGGTTACGCCGCCCCACCCCCCGGCGGCCACGCCGGACCCGTGCCGGCCGGGCAGGCCGGCACCGGCCCGGTCTACTTCGTGCCGCCGACCACGTGCCGCGCGTGCGGCGGCCAGGCCGTCGCGTACACCAAGGTGCGGGCCCACGTGGGCTTCCTCGTCGTCATGCGGTTCGAGCACCTGGACGGACCGTTCTGCCGGACCTGCGGCCTGTCCGTCGTCCGCCAGATGACGACCAGGGCGCTGATGCTGGGCTGGTGGGGGCCGCTCTCCCTGGTGATCTTCAACCCGTTCACGCTGCTGTGGAACCTGCGCGCCCACCTCACGTACCGCAAGCTGCCCCCGTGCCCGCCGGCCCCGGGACGCGTCCAGCTGGAGCCGGGCCTGCCCGTGCTGAAGCGGCCGCAGGCCTACGCGGCGCTCATCCCCCTGGCCTGGGCGATCTGGGTCGTGACCCAGATCGTGGCGCACGCCTGACCCCGGCCCGACCCCGGCCGGAAACGCCACAGGGCGCCCGGGCCGCTCGGAAGCGGCTCGGGCGCCCTGGGGACGTACCGGGAGGATCAGACGACGCCGAGGACGTCCTTGTCCTCCGCGAAGTGGCAGGCCGACTCGTGCGCGGCCGGGGAGTCCGAGCCCTTGAAGCGCTCGGGGATCGCCAGCACGGGCACCTCCTCGGCGCACTTGTCCTGGGCCTTCCAGCAGCGGGTGCGGAAGCGGCAGCCCGACGGCGGGTTGGCCGGCGAGGGGACGTCACCGGTGAGGATGATCCGCTCGCGGTGCTCGCGCGCGTCCGGGTCCGGGACCGGGACGGCGGAGAGCAGCGCCTGGGTGTAGGGGTGCGTCGGGTGGTCGTAGATCTGCACGTCGGTGCCGATCTCGGCCATCTTGCCGAGGTACATCACGCCCACGCGGTCCGAGATGTGCCGGACGATCGACAGGTCGTGCGCGATGAAGACGTAGGAGAGGTTGAACTCGTCCTGCAGCTTCTCCATCAGGTTGACGACCTGCGCCTGGACGGACACGTCCAGGGCGGAGACCGGCTCGTCGCAGATGATGATCTCGGGGTTGAGCGCGAGGCCGCGGGCGATGCCGATGCGCTGCCGCTGACCGCCCGAGAACTGGTGCGGGTAGCGGTTGATGTACTCCGGGTTCAGGCCGACGACGTCGAGGAGCTCCTGCACCTTGCGGCGCCGGTCGCCCTTCGGGGCCACCTCGGGGTGGATCTCGAAGGTCTCGCCGATGATGTCGCCCACCGTCATACGGGGGTTGAGCGAGGTGTACGGGTCCTGGAACACCATCTGGATGTTGCGGCGGACGGCCTTGAGGGCGCGACCCGACAGCTTGGTGATGTCCTGGCCCTTGTAGAAGACCTCGCCCGCGGTGGCGCGCTCCAGGTTCATCAGCAGCTTGGCGACCGTGGACTTGCCACAGCCGGACTCGCCGACGATGCCCAGGGTCTCGCCCTGGTACAGGTCGAACGAGACGCCGTCGACGGCCTTGACGGCGCCGACCTGCTTCTTGAACAGGATGCCCTGGGTCAGCGGGAAGTGCTTGACCAGGTTGCGCACCTGCAGGATCGGCTCGCCCTTGGCGACGGGCGCGCTGATCGCGGCCTCGACGGCCTCGGCGGAGACGGCTTCCTCGGCAGCCCCGTCGTTCTTGCTGAGCTCAGCCATGGATCGTCTCCTTCCAGAAGTGGCAGGCGCTCTTGCGGCCCGGCAGCTCGCTGCCGTCCTGCTCGGTCACCAGCTGCAGCGCCGGGACCTCGGTCCGGCACACGTCCTGGACCGCGGTGCAGCGCGGGTTGAACGAGCAACCGCTCGGGAGGTTGAGCAGGTTGGGCGGCAGGCCCTTGATCGCGAAGAGCTCCGAGCCCTTCTGGTCGAGCCGCGGGATCGAGTCCAGCAGGCCCTTGGTGTACGGGTGCGCCGGGCGCTTGTAGATCTCGTGGACCGGGGCGGTCTCGACGATCCGGCCGGCGTACATGACCGCGATCTTGTCCGCGACGTCGGCGACGACGCCGAGGTCGTGGGTGATCAGGATCAGGCCCATGTTCATCTCGCGCTGGAGCTCCGCCAGCAGGTCCATGACCTGCGCCTGGACGGTCACGTCCAGGGCGGTGGTGGGCTCGTCGGCGATGATCAGGTCCGGCTCGAGGGCCAGGGCCATGGCGATCATGATGCGCTGGCGCATACCGCCGGAGAACTGGTGCGGGTAGTCGTTGACCCGGGCCTTGGCGGCGGGGATCTTCACCCGGTCCATCAGCTCGATGGCCTTGGCCTTGGCGTCCTTGGCGGACATGCCCTCGTGGACGCGGAACATCTCGCCCAGCTGGTAGCCCACGTTGAGCACGGGGTTCAGGGAGGACAGCGCGTCCTGGAAGATCATGGCGATCTTCCGGCCACGGATCTTCCGGCGCTCCTCGTTGCTCATCTTGAGCATGTCCTGGCCGCGGAAGACGATCTCGCCCTTCGGGATGCGGCCGGGGGGCATGTCGAGGATGCCCATGATCGCCTGCGCGGTGACGGACTTGCCGGAGCCGGACTCGCCCAGCACGGCCAGCGTCTCGCCGGCGTCGACGGAGTAGTTGACGCCGTTGACGGCCTTGGCGACACCCTCACGGGTGTGGAACTCCACGTGCAGGTCTCGGACTTCGAGCAGCGAGCCCTGGTAGTCCTTCTCCCCGTTGCGCGGGGCCGGGACCGTCGCGGTCTTGTCGGTGGTGGTCACGTACGCCCTCCTCAGCGCAGCTTGGGGTCGAGGGCGTCGCGCACTGCGTCGCCGAGCATGATGAACGCCAGCACGGTGAGGCTCAGCATGCCTGCGGGGAAGAACAGCGCGTGCGGGGCCGTGCGGATCACGCGCTGGGCCGACGAGATGTCGATGCCCCAGCTGATGGTCGGGTCCTGCAGACCGATACCCAGGTAGCTCAGGGTCGCCTCGGCGCCGATGTAGCCGCCGAGCGCGATGGTCGCGACGACGATCACGGGCGCGATGGCGTTCGGCACGATGTGGCGGAGCATGATCCGCCAGGTGCCGGCGCCCAGCGCGCGGGCGGCGGTGACGTAGTCCGCCTCCTTGGCGATGATCACCGCACCGCGCATGACGCGGGTCATCTGGGTCCAGCCGAGGAACGTCATCGCGAAGACCACGGTCCAGATGGTGCGGTCGGCGAAGGCGTTCAGGATGACCAGCGAACCCAGCAGCAGCGGGATGCCGAAGAAGATGTCGGTGATGCGGGAGACGACGGTGTCGACCCAGCCGCCGAAGTAGCCGGCGATCAGACCGGTGATGCCACCGATGATCGTGACGGCGGCGGTGACGCAGATGCCGACGGTGATCGAGGCGCGGGCGCCGTAGATCATGCGGGCGTAGATGGAGCGGCCCTGGCCGTCGTAACCGAACCAGTCGGGCTGGAACAGGTGGCCCCAGCTCGGCGTGGTCAGGTAGTGGTTGCGCAGGTCGCCGGCGCGCGGGTCCACCGAGGTGAACAGGCCGGGCGCGATGGCGATGGCGATGAGCAGGACGATCAGCGCGAGCGAGAGGACGAAGACCGGGCGGCGGCGCAGGTCGCCCCACGCGTCCGACCAGAGGCTGCGGGCCTTGTCGTCCTTCTTGGCCGGCGCCGCGGCGGCGGCAGCGGTCTGCTCGGTCACGGCCTCGGCCGTCTGGATGGTGTCAGGCATACCGGATCCTCGGGTCCAGGACGGCGTAGAGCAGGTCGACGATCAGGCTGGAGAGCAGGTAGACGACGACGAGCACGGTCACGAAACCGACCACCGTCGCACCCTCCTTGCCGTTGATCGCTCGGTAGAGCGCGTTGCCCACGCCCTGCACGTTGAAGATGCCCTCGGTGACGATGGCGCCGCCCATGAGGGCGCCCAGGTCGGTACCGAGGAAGGTGACCACGGGGATCATCGAGTTGCGCAGCAGGTGGCGGCCGATGATCCGGCGGCGGGGCAGGCCCTTGGCCACCGCGGTGCGGATGTAGTCCGAGCGCATGTTCTCGACGATCGAGGTACGCGTCAGACGGGCGACGTACGCCAGGGACAGCGAGCCGAGGACGATGGCCGGCAGCATCAGCTGCTGGAGGTCCATCGAGTCCTGGACGGTCGGGGTGACCCAGCCGAGGCCGTCGGAGAAGACGGCCTGCAGGACGTACGCGAGAACGAAGATCGGCATGGAGATCACCAGCAGGGTGACGACCAGCACGAGCTTGTCCATGAGCTTGTTGCGGCGCAGACCCGCGAGAACGCCGAGCAGGATGCCCAGGACGAGCTCGATGCCGAAAGCCAGCAGGGCGAGGCGGACGGTGACGGGGAGGGCCTCACCCATCACGTCCGTGACCTCACGGCCGGACATCGTCTTGCCGAAGTCGAACTGAACCAGGTTGGTGATGTAGTCCAGGTACTGCTTCCACAGCGGCTGGTCCAGGCCCAGTTCGTGCTTGATGGACGCGAGCTGGGCGGGGTCTGCCGCCTTGTCGCCCCACATGGCTCGGACGGGGTCGCCCGGGAGGGCGTACACCATCAGGAAGATGAGCAAAGTGGTCCCGAGGAATACCGGGATCATCTGGAGCAGTCGCCTCGCGACATAGCGCCCCATGGTGCCTCCATTGGTGGTCGGCGCGACAGCGGCCGGACCGCTCCCCCAGAGTGGGGGGAGCGTCCGGCCGTGTCGTCAAACTGCCTGCTCCGCGCCTCGCGGAGCGTGAGGGGTGGGCCGGTTGCCGACCAGTTACTTCTTCTTGACCTCGACCTGGGTGAACACCGGGTCGCCGAAGGAGTCGTACGTCACGTTCTGGACGTTGTTCGACCAGCCCGCGTTCGTCTTGTAGTACCAGAGCGGGATGGAGGGCATGTCCTTGGCGAGGACGGCCTCGGCCTCCTGGTACAGCTCGGTGGTCTTGTCGACCGAGGTGGCCTTGTCGGCCTCCTTCGCGAGCTTGTCGAACTCGGGGGAGGAGTACAGCGAGTCGTTCGCGGAAGCGCCGGTGCCGTAGATGTCACGGAGGAAGTTGGCGTTCAGCGGGTAGTCCTGCTGCCAGGCCGAGCGCATGATGCTCTTGACCTTGTGGCCGTCGATGATGTCGCGGGCCGTCTTGAAGTCGGCCTTCGGCTCACCGGAGCACTCGACACCGGTGGACTGACGGATGGAGTTGCAGACCGCGTCCACCCACTCCTTGTGACCGCCATCGGCGTTGTACAGGATGGTGACCTTGTTGCCGGGGACGCCGCCGCCGGCCTTGATCAGGTCCTTGGCCTTGGTCGCGTCGAACTTGCAGGCCTCGCCGCAGGCGCCGGACTTGTAGCCGGCGACACCCGGGGCGACCCAGGAGTCGGCGGGCTGACGGGAGCCCTGGAGCACGGTCTTGGTGATCGTGTCGCGGTCGATCGCCATCGACAGACCCTTGCGGACCTGGGCCTTGTTCACGCCCTGCCAGTCCTTGTTGTACATGGCGAAGGCGATGGAGGTGATGCCACCCATGGCCTGGTCCACGGCGCGGTCGCCGAGGTCCGCCTTGTACTTGGGCAGGTCGGTCGGGTCGACCTGGTCCAGGACGTCCAGCGTGTCGGAGGTGAGCTCCTTGTACGCGGCCTCGGCCTGGGTGTAGTTCTTGAAGACGATGCCGCCGTTCTTCGGCTTGTCGTCGCCCTTGTAACCGTCGTACGCGGTCAGCGTGACGGCCTTGTTGTGCTCCCAGCTGACGAACTTGTACGGGCCGTTGCCGATGGGGGCCTGGCCGTACTTCTTCGGGTCACCGAAGAACGCCTTCGGCAGCGGCGAGAAGGCCGTGTAGCCGAGCTTGTACTGGAAGTAGGAGACCGGCTGGACCAGGTCGATGGTGAACTCGGTGTCCGAGACGACCTTCAGACCGGACATCTTCTCGGTCTTGCCGTTGCCCTTCTCCGGGTGCACGTCGGTGTAACCGACGATGTCGGAGAACCAGTTCGAGTTGATCTGGTTGTTCTTGGTGGTCGCGGACCAGTTCCACGAGTCCACGAAGGACGCAGCCGTGACGGGGGTGCCGTCGTGGAAGGTCCAGCCCTTCTTCAGGGTGACCTTGTAGTGCTGGGCGTCAGTGGTCTCGATCTTCTCGGCCATCTGGTTGCGCAGCTTGCCGGTCGCCGGGTCGTAGTCGAGCAGACCGCGGAACAGGTTCTTGATGATGCGGCCGCCACCGACCTCCATGGCGTTCGCCGGCTGGAGCGGGTTCTGCGGCTCGCTGCTCTGGTAGCTGTAGACGCCCTTCGGGTCAACGGCACCCTTGGCCGAGCCGGTGTTGCCGTCGTTGCCACCACAGGCCGTGGCCGCCAGGGCGACGACGATCGCGCCCGTTACCAGCTTGGCGCTCTTGGCACCGCGCATGGGATTCCTCCTCATGAGTCCACTGATCAACATGAGGGACACAAGTAAGCAGCCGACACCCCTGACGGCTGCGAGACAGTGCCCCGAGTGTGCTCGTGAGTCGGCGCTCCCCACAGCGCGTGACCCATTGACCCGAGCTCAATGCAGACATCCTCAAGGACAGCACTGTCCGTTAACCACACTTAAAGGGTCTCGTTTTCACAACATCAACAGCTCTCAAAACCCGAAATACGGACAAAGGGAGCACAGACAGACACGTGCGAAACGGACTGTTAGCGCACGTTCCGGAGTGTGACGGTCGGAATCCGGACACCGGAGTGCAACAATCCGGTTGACAAACCGTCGGACAACGCACACAGCCCGGCCCCCACGAGTCCGTGGGGGCCGGGCTGTCGTCATCCGTCGCGCCTGCCGCAGTGTGCGTCACGGCACACTGCGGCGGCCAGTGCGGAGCGGCCTCTTTTACCAGGCCTTGTGACTCTGCTTACTACTCGGCGGCCGTACGCCCTACTTGGCGGCCTTGGCGCGCGACGCGGTGCGCGAGCGCTCCTTCTGGTCCAGGACGACCTTGCGGATGCGCACGGCCTCCGGGGTCACCTCGACGCACTCGTCGTCGCGGCAGAACTCCAGGGACTGCTCCAGGGAGAGCTTGCGCGGCGGGACGATCGCCTCGAAGGAGTCGGCGGAGGCGGAGCGCATGTTGGTGAGCTTCTTCTCCTTGGTGATGTTCACGTCCATGTCGTCGGAGCGGGAGTTCTCGCCGACGATCATGCCCTCGTACACCTCGGTGCCGGGGTCGGTGAACAGCACGCCGCGCTCCTGGAGGTTGGTCATCGCGAACGCGGTGACCGCACCGGCGCGGTCGGCGACCAGGGAGCCGTTGTTGCGGGTCTGCAGCGCGCCGAACCACGGCTCGTGGCCCTCGTGGATGGAGTGGCCGATGCCGGTGCCGCGGGTCTGGGTCAGGAACTCCGTACGGAAGCCGATCAGGCCGCGGGACGGGACGACGAACTCCATGCGGACCCAGCCGGAGCCGTGGTTCGACATGTTGTCCATGCGGCCCTTGCGGACGCCCATGAGCTGGGTGACGGCGCCCATGTGCTCCTCGGGCACGTCGATCGTCATGCGCTCGACGGGCTCGTGGGTCTTGCCGTCGACCTCCTTGGTGACGACCTGGGGCTTGCCGATGGTCAGCTCGAAGCCCTCGCGGCGCATCTGCTCGACCAGGATGGCCAGCGCCAGCTCACCACGGCCCTGCACCTCCCAGGCGTCGGGACGCTCGGTGTCCAGGACGCGCAGCGAGACGTTACCGATCAGCTCGCGGTCCAGACGGTCCTTGACCTGGCGCGCGGTGACCTTGCGGTCCTTGACCGCGGCCTTCGCGTCCGCGCCCTTGCCGGAGCCGCCGCGGCCGACCATCGGGGAGGTGTTGGTGCCGATGACCATGGAGATGGCCGGCTCGTCCACCGTGATGAGCGGCAGCGCGATCGGGTTCTCCGGGTCGGCCAGGGTCTCACCGATCATGATCTCGGGGATACCGGCGACCGCACAGATGTCACCGGGGCCGGCGACCTCGGCGGGCTTGCGGGTGAGCGCCTCGGTCATCATCAGCTCGGTGATGCGGACGTTGGCGATCGTGCCGTCACGCTTGATCCACGCGACCGTCTGGCCCTTGCGCAGCTCGCCCTGCTCGACGCGGAGCAGCGCGATGCGGCCGAGGAAGTTGTCGGCGTCGAGGTTGGTGACGTGGGCCTGGAGCGGCGCGTCCTCCTCGAACGTCGGGGCCGGGACGTGCTCCAGGATCGTGGAGAAGAACGGCTCCAGGTTGGTGGAGTCCGCCGGGACGGTGCCGTCCTCCGGCTTGGTCAGCGAGGCGATGCCGTCACGGCCGCAGGCGTAGACGATCGGGAACTCGATCTGGTCCTCGTCGGCGTCCAGGTCCAGGAACAGGTCGTACGTCTCGTTGACGACCTCGTCGATCCGGGAGTCCGGGCGGTCCGTCTTGTTGATGCAGAGGATGACCGGCTTGCGCTGCTGGAGGGCCTTGCGGAGCACGAAGCGGGTCTGCGGCAGCGGACCCTCGGAGGCGTCCACCAGGAGGACGACGGCGTCCACCATCGACAGACCGCGCTCGACCTCGCCACCGAAGTCGGCGTGGCCGGGGGTGTCGATGATGTTGATCGTGATCGGGGCCCCGCCGTCCTTGGGGTGGTACTTCACCGCCGTGTTCTTGGCGAGGATCGTGATGCCCTTCTCACGCTCCAGGTCGTTCGAGTCCATCATGCGGTCGTCGAGCTGCTGGTGGGCCGCGAACGCGCCGGCCTGCTTGAGCATGGCGTCGACGATGGTCGTCTTGCCGTGGTCGACGTGGGCGACGATGGCGACGTTACGAATATCGTGGCGCGTGGGCATACTTCGGCGCTTCTCCCGGATCGTGGATTGGCGTCGCGTACGGTCCGGCACGCGAGCCCGCCGGGCGGAAAACCTGCCACGGCCTTACCCCATGGTACTTCGCGCAGCGCGGGGCGCATGCCGGGGGTATGTCAAGAGCCCGGAGGGAGGAGCTTTCGGGGGTGGCCGAGTCCGTACGGTCGTGGGGACCGGACTGCGGCCGGCGGGGCCGGGGCGATGGGGCACGGGGGCCGGGTCAAGGGCCGGGTCGAACGGTGCGGGGCCGGGTCAACGGGTGCGTACGACCTTGCCCGCCGGGCGCACCGGCGGGCAAGGAAATTGAGGCACATCTGAGGTTGCGGCCCCCGGTCTCCACAGGATCTCCAGGGGCCCGCCCCGCGGGCTCGGCCCCCGGGGCGGGCAGTGTTCCCGGAACCGCTACCCCTTGTTCTTCGGGGCGCCGGCCGCGCCGGCCTTCTTCCAGCCGATGTCCTGGTAGTGCGGCGCGCCGAGGCCGAAGGCGCCGGCGTTGACCACACCCGCCTTGACCGCGACCAGCTCCGGCCGCTGGAAGAGCGGGATCGATCCGGCGGCCGCCCAGATCCGGGCGTCGGCCTTCTTCATCAGCTCGCGGGCCGCGTCCTCGTCCAGCTCACCCAGGGCCTGATCGAACAACTGGTCGATGTGGTCGGTGCCGACCCGGGTGTAATTCTGTTCGATCAGCAGCGAGCCGTCCGCCGCCGGCTCCGGCTTGGCGAAGATCGGCCGGGCGTCGGTGGCGGGGAAGGCGGTCGCGGGCCACGAGTACAGGGCCAGGTCGTACTGGCCGGAGGCGACGTGGTCCTTGAAGAAGCTGTCGTCCGCCACCTTGGTCACCTCGGTGCTGATGCCGATCTTCAGCAGCATCTGCGCGATCCGGTCGCCCACCGCCCGCAGCTGCTCCGAGCCCGGGCCCGAGGGCAGGACGAACCGCAGCGAGAGGGTCCGGCCGTCCTTGGCGAGCAGGTTCCCCGAGGTACGGGCCTGATTGGCGGGGGCCGGGGCCGGAGTGCCCTGCGGGGCGTAGGCACCGGCCTGCGGCTCGCGGTCCACCACGCGGGCCCCGGCCGCGGGGTCCTTGCCGTCCGCGGGGGCGGCCGGCTCCTCCTCGGCCCGCTTCTTGCCGTCGTCGCGGACGCCGGCCGCGTCCGCCTGGGCCGCGGCCTCGGCCTGGGCGACCAGCGAGGCGCCCTGCAGGGCCGCCAGCGGGGCCGGGGCCATCAGTGCGGGGCCGCCCCGCAGCTCGCCGGCGGTGTCCGCGTCGACGACCTCGCCGTCCGGCCGGCTCCGGTAGCCGCCCTCCGGGAGCGCCGCGCGCCCCGGATCGGCCGCGCTGCCGTGGCCGGTCCCGTGGGCGAGGGCGGGAGCGCCGAAGACGCGGTACTGGGTGGCGGCGCGGGCCGGGTTCTTCGGGTCGGCGGCCTTGCCCCCGGGGTTCGTGCCGTCGGGGTTCCCGCCACCGGTGTTCTTGTCGTCGCCGACGATGTACAGCCCGTCGTTGCCGGTACCGTCACCGCGCGCGGTCTTCCCGTCGTCCTTCTTGTCGTGCTCCTCCCCCGCGGCCTGGCTGCCGGCCCGGGCGCCGTCCGTCCGGTCGCTCAGCGGGGCCCCGCGCCGCCAGCCCGCGTCGGCCAGCAGCGCCTGGGCCGCCTTGGGGTCCTGGCCGCCGAGCGCGTCGCTGTTGTCTTCGTACGCGCGCTGCCCGGCCAGCGCCAGGTGGCTGCCGACCGGCTTCGCGGGCAGCCCAAGGGGCCGCAGCACCAGGTCGGCCAGGTCCTGCCGGTCCAGGGCCCGGGCCACGGCCCGGCGCACGCGCTCGTCGGCGAGCGGGCCGGCGGAGCCGTTCAGGGCGAGCTGGGTCCAGACAGGCTCCAGGGAGCGGCGGACCCGGTACCCGGCCAGCGCCCGCCGCTGGGCGTCGTCCGGACGGGCGGCCCGCGAGGTCGTGGTCCGGGCAGCGGGCGCCCCGTGGGCGGGCGTGCCGGGCGCCCCGCCGGTGGCGTCCCCGGCGGCGAGCGTGATCCGCTCGGCCCCGGCCCGGTCGATCTCGGCGATGTCCAGCTTCCCGGCGGCCAGCGCGGCCGCCCGCTCCGCCCGCGGCACGGCGGTGAGCACGAGGGTGTCGAGCTTGGCCGGCTTGCCCCACCAGCGCGGGTTGCGGGACAGCGTGACCGTGCGGGCGCCCTTGTCGATCGCGCCGAGGGTGAAGGGGCCCGCGGTGACCTTGAGCGCGCCGCGGGCGCCCTCGTTGAAGGCGTCCGGCGTGCCGGTGACCTGCTTGGGGTAGAGCGGGGAGAACAGCGAGCGCCAGTCCGCGTACGGCTTGGCGAAGGTGACCTTGACCTCCAGGTCGTTCGCCCCGCGCTCGATCTTCTCGATGCGGTCGTAGCCGGCGTTGCGGGCGGTCCAGAAGGCGGAGTCGCGGCCGCTCAGGGCCCGCCACTGGGACACGAAGTCGGCCGCGCCGATCTCCCGCCCGTCGCTCCACACGGCCTGCTGGTTGAGCTTGTAGACCACGACCTGCTTGGGCTCGCGGCCGGTGACCTCGGCCTTCTCCAGGTAGTCCGGATTGGCCACGGGCCGGCCGCGGTCGTCGAGGGTGAAGAGGGCGGGCAGCACCGCGCCCGCGATCCGGCCGGTCGTGGCGTCCGCGTCCGCCTGGTAGGCGTTGAGGGTGTCCGGCAGGGAGTCCACCGCCCACCGCATCACGCCACCGTCCGCGACCAGGTCCCGGACGGTGGCCTGGATGTCCGGCGGGGACGCGGCCGGGCCGCCGCCGTCGGAGGCGCTGCAGCCTGCCAGCAGGGGCAGAGCGAGGACGCCCGAGGTCAGGAACGCCAAGGAGCCGCGCCTTCGCTGGGACATGGGGGTACCTCCGGAACGGGACGGAACGGGCGGGGACGGCCGTGAACGATCACTTTCGGCGGTATATGGAGCTGATCACACCGGTGTCGGAACCCACTGAAATCGACCGCCCGCCGCGACCCCCTCAGCCGGGCCCCGCCACGCCGCGAACCCCACCCGCTCGGACCAACGCGAGTTGCGGGTCGGCAGCGCCTTCCCTCCCGGGAGGGACGAGAATGGACACAGGAGGGGGCGCACAGATCGCGCCTGCGCGCCCGTAATCGCCGCACGTCCCTTCACAAGGGGGGACGGGAGGCGCGACACTCGCAGGCGCACATGAGCGTTGCCACCGCAACCTGCGGAAGTGAGGGCAAGTCATGTCCCTGCAGGACGATTTGAACGCCGTACGCCGCAACCTGGACGAGCTCACCCGGAAGGTCGAGCAACTGGAGCGGAAGGCCGCCGGGCAGCCGCCCGCCGCCGGCCGGGACACGCCGCCGGGCCCGTCGGGCATGGTCAGCATCCCGGACACGCCGTACGACTCCGCCCTGTGGTCCGACTCGGACGACGAGGGCCTCGGCGCCCGCGACCGCCGGGCCCCGTAGCTCCCCCGGCTCCCCCAGGCCCCGGGCCCCCACCGGCCACGGGCCACCGGCGCACGCTCCGGCGCCGTCCGGGCCCCCGCGTTCCCGCGGCGGCCCGGTGCGGCGCCGTCGCGTTCCCGCCCCCACGGCCGCGCCGCGCCGCACACCGGCGGCTCGGCCGCACACCCCTCGCCCACTCCACCCGGAGTCCCTCTTGGCCACAGGCACCCAACCACCGCCCCACCGGCTGACCGGCGTCCACGACCCCTCCCGGGCCGCGATCCCGGCCCGGCACCTGCGCACCGACCGCTGGTGGCTGGCCCCCGCCGCCACCGCGGCCGGCCTGCTCGCCTTCATCGCGTACTCGACCTGGCGGGCCTTCGCGAACGCCCACTACTACGCGGCGCCCTACGTCTCGCCCTTCTACTCGCCCTGCCTGGCGGAGAACTGCGCGCCCATGCACGGCGGCCCCAACTGGGCCCTGTTCGGCAGCTGGTGGGGCCTGTCCCCCGCCCTGCTGATCCTGGTCTTCCCGCTCGGCTTCCGACTGACCTGCTACTACTACCGCAAGGCCTACTACCGCGGCTTCTGGGCCTCGCCGCCCGCCTGCGCGGTGGCCGAGCCGCACGCGGGGTACACCGGGGAGACCCGCTTCCCGCTGATCCTGCAGAACCTGCACCGGTACTTCTTCTACGCGGCGCTTCCGGTCGCCGGCATCCTCACGTACGACACCGTGCTGACCTTCCGCGACGAGCACTACGCCTGGGGCCACATGGGCCTGGGCAGCCTGGTCTTCCTCGCGAACATCGTGCTGATCTGGGCGTACACGCTGTCCTGCCATTCCTGCCGGCACATCATCGGCGGCCGCCTGAAGCACTTCTCCAAGCACCCGGTGCGCTACCGGATGTGGGGCTGGGTGGGGAAGCTCAACGCCCGCCACATGCTGCTGGCCTGGTCCTCCCTGGTCAGCGTCGCCGCGTGCGACCTGTACGTGTACCTGCTGGCCACCGGCGCCTTCGAGGATCCGCGCTTCTTCTAGCTCCCCAGGGAAAGGTGCTGCACGAGATGGCTCAAGTCGACCGGCAGGAGTGGGACGTGGTCGTGGTCGGCGCCGGTGGCGCCGGGCTGCGGGCCGCGATCGAGGCCCGCGAACGGGGCGCCCGTACCGCGGTGATCTGCAAGTCCCTCTTCGGCAAGGCCCACACGGTGATGGCCGAGGGCGGCATCGCCGCCTCCATGGGCAACGTGAACGAGCACGACAATTGGCAGGTGCACTTCCGCGACACCATGCGCGGCGGGAAGTTCCTCAACCAGTGGCGGATGGCCGAACTGCACGCCAAGGAGGCCCCCGACCGGGTCTGGGAGCTGGAGACCTGGGGCGCCCTCTTCGACCGCACCCCGGACGGGCGGATCTCGCAGCGCAACTTCGGCGGCCACGAGTACCCGCGACTGGCGCACGTCGGCGACCGCACCGGCCTCGAACTGATCCGCACGCTCCAGCAGAAGATCGTCCAGCTGCAGCAGCAGGACCACGCGGAGACCGGGGACTACGAGTCCGGCCTCAAGGTCTTCCAGGAGTGCACCGTCACCCGCGTCGTGAAGGACGCCGGCGGCGCGGTCGCCGGCGTCTTCTGCTACGAGCGCGAATCCGGCCGCTTCTTCGTCCTGGAGGCCCCGGCGGTCGTCCTGGCCACGGGGGGCATCGGCAAGTCCTTCAAGACGACGTCCAACTCGTGGGAGTACACCGGCGACGGGCACGCGCTGGCCCTGCTGGCCGGGGCGCCGCTGCTGAACATGGAGTTCGTCCAGTTCCACCCCACCGGCATGGTCTGGCCGCCGTCGGTGAAGGGCATCCTCGTCACCGAGTCGGTGCGCGGCGACGGCGGGGTGCTGCGCAACTCCGAGGGAAAGCGCTTCATGTTCGACTACGTCCCGGACGTCTTCAAGGAGAAGTACGCCGAGACGGAGGAGGAGGGCGACCGCTGGTACGAGGACCCGGACCACAACCGGCGCCCGCCCGAACTGCTGCCCCGCGACGAGGTGGCCCGGGCCATCAACTCCGAGGTCAAGGCCGGGCGCGGATCCCCGCACGGCGGGGTCTTCCTGGACGTGTCCACCCGCATGCCGGCGGAGCGGATCAAGCGGCGACTGCCCTCCATGTACCACCAGTTCAAGGAACTGGCCGACGTCGACATCACCGCCGAGCCCATGGAGGTCGGCCCGACCTGCCACTACGTGATGGGCGGCATCGCCGTCGACTCCGAGACCGCCGCGACCGTGGGCGTACCCGGCCTGTACGCGGCCGGCGAGGTGGCCGGCGGCATGCACGGCTCGAACCGGCTGGGCGGCAACTCGCTGTCCGACCTGCTGGTCTTCGGCCGCCGGGCCGGCCTGCACGCATCCGAGTACGCGGCCGGGCGGATCGGGGCCGGCACGCGGCCGACGGTGGCGCAGGCCCGGATCGACGAGGCGGCGGCGGAGGCGCTGGCGCCGTTCCACGCCGACGAGGGCGCCGAGAACCCGTACACGCTCCACCAGGAGCTCCAGCAGACCATGAACGACCTGGTGGGCATCATCCGCCGGGAGGGCGAGATGCGCGAGGCCCTGGAACGGCTCTCCGCCCTGCGCGCGCGGGCGGCCCGGGCCGGGGTCGAGGGCCACCGGCAGTTCAACCCCGGCTGGCACCTGGCACTGGACCTGCGGAACATGCTGCTGGTCAGCGAGTGCGTGGCGAAGGCCGCCCTGGAGCGCACCGAGAGCCGCGGCGGGCACACCCGGGAGGACCGCCCCGCGATGGAGCGCACCTGGCGGCCGGTGAACCTGCTGTGCCGCCCCGTCGACCCCGCCCCCGCGGACCCGGCCGCCGACCGCATCGAGCTGGTCCGCACCCGCACCGACCCCATCCGCCCCGACCTGCTCGCGCTGTTCGAGAAGGAAGAGCTGGTCAAGTACCTCGCCGAAGAGGAGCTCTACGAGTGACGACCTACGACGCACGCTTCCGGGTCTGGCGGGGCGACGCGGAGGGCGGGGACCTGGCCGACTTCACCGTCGAGGTCAACGACGGGGAGGTGGTGCTGGACATCATCCACCGGCTGCAGGCCACGCAGGCCTCGGACCTGGCGGTGCGGTGGAACTGCAAGGCGGGCAAGTGCGGTTCGTGCAGCGCCGAGATCAACGGGCGGCCACGGCTGATGTGCATGACGCGCATGTCGGTCTTCGACCCCTCCGAGACCGTCACGGTCACCCCGCTGCGGGCCTTCCCCGTCATCCGCGACCTCGTCACGGACGTGGGCTTCAACTACGCGAAGGCGCGCGAGGTCCCGGCCTTCGTACCGCCGCCGGGGGTGGCCGCGGGCGAGTACCGGATGCAGCAGGTGGACGTGGACCGCTCGCAGGAGTTCCGCAAGTGCATCGAGTGCTTCCTGTGCCAGGACACGTGCCATGTGGTGCGCGACCACGAGGAGAACAAGCCCGCCTTCGCCGGGCCGCGCTTCCTGATGCGGGTCGCCGAGCTGGACATGCACCCGCTGGACGCGGCCGAGTCCCAGGGCCTCGACCGCAAGCGGACCGCCCAGGAGGACCACGGCCTGGGCTACTGCAACATCACCAAGTGCTGCACGGAGGTCTGCCCCGAGGGCATCCGCATCACGGACAACGCCCTGATCCCCCTGAAGGAACGCGCCGTCGACCGCAAGTACGACCCCTTGGTCTGGCTCGGCAACCGCATCCGCCGCCGGGGGGAGTGACCTCGGGTTCCTTCCGAGGCTCCGCCCCGGATCCCTCGCCTCGCCGGCGGGGCTGGATCTCCAGCTCCGCCGGCGATCGAGGCGAACCCGGCACGGGAGGCCATTCCAGCCCCGCCGGCGTTTGAGGCGAACCCGGCGCGGGAGGCCATTCCAGCCCCGCCGGCGTTTGAGGCGAACCCGGCGCGCAGCGCCAGGGTCTTCCGGGCGGAGCCCGGTGGAGGCGGCGTCCGTGGTCGCAAGCCACGGTTGCGGGAAGGGGCGGGGAGGGGACATCGCCCCGCAGGGCCCACCGGCCGGAGGCCGGCCCGCGGCCGCGCCGACGCACACCGGCGGCTCCGGTCGCGAGGGGGACGAACCCCCCATACGCTCCCAGATGTGACGCCGCCGAGGAGGAGACGCAGCCGCGCCGGCACGGCCGCCCGCGCATCCCTCGCGCTCGCCGCGGTCGGCCTCACGGGCTTCGCCCTGACGCAGGCCCTGTCACAGGGCCCCGGCGCCGTCGAGCCGGCCCCGTCCGCCCGGGCGGACCGTCCCGCACCGCACGCCGCCCGCCCCCCGGAGCACGCCGCCCGCGCGGCCACCGGGCACCTCGACGGCCTGGGCGCCGACCCCGCCCGCCGGACCGCGCCGGGGGCCGCCGAGGCGGACGTACCGCACGCGCAGCCGGCGGTGCCGGCGCGGGCCCCCGCCGACGAGCCCATCGCGCTGGACCGGCAGGGCCAGATCACCGACCGGGTCGGCGCCGTCACGGGCCGGCGGGCGGAGGTCGCGCGGGCCCTGGACCGGCTGTACGACAGCCGCCGCGTGCAGCTGTTCGTCGCGTACGTGGACGGCTTCTCCGGACGCTCGCCCCAGAGCTGGGCCGACGCCACCGCCGAGCGCAACGGCCTCGGCCGGGACGACGTCCTGCTCGCGATCGCCACCGGCGACCGCCAGTACGCGTACTCCGCCGCCACCGACTCCGGCTTCACCCAGCAGCAGCTGGACGACGTGGCCCGGACGGCCGTCGAGCCCGCCCTGCGGCAGAACGACTGGGCCGGCGCGGCCATCGGCGCGGCGAACGGCTACGACGCGGTGCTCGGCGGCCTGCCCGTACCGACCCCCACGATCACCCCCGGCGACCCCGACCCGGGAGGCGGCAGCCGCACGGCCGCCGAGGACGACGGGTTCAGCGCCGGGGACTACGTGCTGCCCGTCGTCGCGGTCGGTGCCGCCGGCGCCCTCGGCGTGCTCGCGTACACCCGCAGCCGCCGCCGCACGGGCGCGAAGGCCGGCACGACCACGCCCGCGCCGCCCGGCTGGGGCACCCCCGCCGCCCCGCCCGGCCAGGTCCCGCTGCCCGAGCTCGACGCCCACGCGAAGGCCCTGCTGGTCGAGACCGACGACGCCGTCCGCACCAGCACCGAGGAACTCGGCTTCGCCGCGGCCCAGTTCGGCGACGCGGCGGCCCAGCCGTTCACCGAGGCCCTGGCCCGCGCCACGGACGAGCTGACCGCCGCCTTCCGGCTGCGCCAGCAACTCGACGACGCCTACCCCGAGGACGACCCCACCCGGCGCCGCATGCTCGACGAGATCATCGCCCGCTGCACCGAGGCCAACGCCGGTCTCGACGCCGAGACGGAGGCCTTCGACCGGCTGCGCGACCTGCAGAAGAACGCCCCGCAGGCGCTGGCGGCCGTCGAGGCCCGCTTCCGCGAGCTGACCGGCCGGACCACCATCGCCCGGGCCACCCTGACCGCACTGCGCACCCGGTACGCCGACTCCGCCTCCGCCCCGGTCGCGGGCAGCGTCGAACAGGCCGAGGACCGGCTGCTGTTCGCCACCACCAGCCTGGGCGAGGCCCGCACGGCCCTCGACGCCGCGGACAACGCCCGCGCCGCCGTCCACGTCCGGGCCGCGGAGGGCGCCGTCGACCAGGCCGCCACCCTCGTGGACGCCGTGGAGCGGCGGGCCCAGGACCTCGCCGAGGCGGCCGGCCGGCTCGACGGCGCGCTCACCGAGACCGAGACCGACCTCGCCGACGCGCGCGGACTCCTCACGGGCACCACCGACGGGGTGTCCACCGCGGACCTGCGCGGCCGCATCGCCCGGGCGGAGTCGGTGGTCGCCGACGTACGGCGGGAGCAGGCCGCCGGCCGGTACGACCCGATCGACGCGCTGCGCCGGACCGAGGAGGCCGACGCAGTGCTGGACGAGGCGCTCGCCGGCGCCCGGGAGCGGGAGACCTCGAACCAGCGGGCCCGGGCCCTGCTGGACCAGGCCCTGCTGACCGCGCGCAGCACGATCGGAGCGGCCGCGGACTACGTCACGACCTCGCGCGGAGCGGTCGGCAGCCGGGCCCGCACCCGGCTGGCGGAGGCGCAGCGGCACCTGGAGCGGGCCCGGGAGCTGGCCGGCTCGGACGCGTCGGGCGCGCTGGCGGAGGCGCAGCGGGCGGACGCGCTGGCGCGCGAGGCGCAGCAGCTGGCCGAGCAGGACGTGGGGGGCTTCCTGTCCCCGTACGGCGGGGGTGGGGGCGGGGGCACGGGTTCCGGCGGGCGGGGCGGGGCCGTGCTGGGCGGGATCATCCTCGGCGAGATCCTGCGCGGGGCGGGGCGCGGGGGTGGTGGGGGTGGCAGCCGCTCCCGCGGTGGGGGCTTCGGGGGTGGGGGGTTCGGTCCCGGGCCCGGGTCGTTCGGGGGTGGGGGGACACGGGGGCGGATGGGGGGTGGTGGTCGGTTCTGAGGCGGGGGCGGGGGCCGTCGGGTGGGGCGGGGCGCCGTCGGGTGGGGCGGGGCCGTCGGGTGACACGTACGCATTGATCCGAGAGAGCGAGCACCATGACCAAGCAGACCATCCTCGGCCGGGTCGCCCAGTTGGCGAAGGCGAACATCAACGCCCTGCTGGACCAGGCGGAGGACCCGCAGAAGATGCTGGACCAGCTGATCCGCGACTACACGAACAACATCTCCGAGGCGGAGCAGGCCGTGGCGACCACGATCGGCAACCTGCGGATGCTGGAGCAGGACCACCAGGAGGACGTGGCCGCGGCGGCGGAGTGGGGCGGCAAGGCGCTGGCGGCCAGCCGGAAGGCCGACGAGCTGCGGGCGGCCGGACAGACCGCGGACGCGGACCGGTTCGACAACCTCGCCAAGGTCGCACTGGGGCGGCAGTTGCAGTCGGAGAAGGAGGCCGCGACCGCGGAGCCGACGATCGCCGCGCAGACGGAGGTCGTGGACCGGCTCAAGGCCGGGCTGGACTCCATGAAGGCCAAGCTGGGCGAACTACAGGCCAAGCGGGACGAGTTGGTGGCGCGGGCGAAGACGGCGCAGGCGCAGAACACGATGCTCGACGCGGTCAAGAGCATCGACGTCCTGGACCCGACCAGCGAGCTGAGCCGCTTCGAGGACAAGGTCCGGCGCGAGGAGGCGCGGGCGATGGGCCGGGAGGAGCTGGCCGCCTCGTCCCTGGACGCGCAGTTCGAGGCCCTCGACGACCTGGGGCGGCAGTCGGAGGTCGAGGCGCGGTTGGCTGCGCTGAAGGCCAAGGCCGCCTGAGGCGCAGGTGCTTCAGGCGCAGGTGCTCGAGGCCCGGGTGCGGAGGGCACCGTGCCCGCGTGGCCTGTGTCGGGGTGGGCTCGCTTCGAGGGCCGCCCCGTGGTGTGCGGGTCCCCCCGGCGCTTGACCCGGTAGGGCCTGCAGGCCCTGCGGCAGGCCCACCCCTGGGGCTTCGGGGGCTCCGCCCCTGGCCTGCGGCCACCCCAGGCCCGGGCC
>NZ_JBIVNX010000032.1:0-93743 GCF_044753805.1 Streptomyces sp. NPDC093225 | reverse complement strand
TAGCGGTTGCCGTCCTCGTCCTTCAGGGTCCAGCCCTTGAGGTTGACGCCGTGGCGGGAGTTGTTGGTGATCTCCACCCACTCGCCGTTCAGGGACCGGTTGGAGCCGTCCTCACGGCCCGTGCTGTTGGCCTGGACCCGGCTGATCTCCACCTGAGACCGCTGCTGGTGCCGGTGGTCGCCGGCGCCGTCGTCGGCGGTGGCCGGGACGGCGACCGCGGCCACGACGGCGCCCGCGGCGAGGATGGTGGCGGCGATACGGCGGGTGGACGACGCAACAGTCATGTGGTGCTCCCTCAAGAACTGGCATTCACCCGCCGATACGAGGTGCGTAGCGGTGCGGGTGCCCGACCTCTTGGCGGTGTCGAGGACCCAAACTCTCGACCCCGGACAGCGCCGGCTGTAGGGGCCCACCAGGGCCGTTACCGGATACGGACATTCCCGTCACGGTCGGCTGCATCATGCACCCAACCGCGTTGTACGTGGCCCTGACATCCGGTGCCCGATGCACCCACCCGCCACCGGAACGACGCCCGCGATCATTGCGCCCCGGCGCACCACCCGGCGCACATTCCATGCGCATACACCATCCGGAGTGATTGATTCCGTAACAAATGTTCTGCACGTTTCTTCGCACTTATGCGCCAAGATCACGCGAATGTTTGCATTCTGCGGCCGGTGTGACGGGATACAGATGGACCCGCCGCGCCCGGGGCGTCGTTGGGCCGGGTGTGACCCCGCCTCCGCTCTCCCGGCGGCACCCCGGCTGGGACGGCCGGGCGGCCTCTTAGAAACTCCGTCCAGCCGCAGGGGTGGGGGCCTCGGAACCGTGAAGGACCCAGCTCAGAGCAGGGCTGCGAGGGCTGTGGTGACGACGGTGGCGAGGGTGATGACAGCGCCGAAGGTGGTGGCGGCGCGGGTGAGGGCGGTGGGGTAGGTGGCGCCGTCCATGCGGGCGAGCTTGCCCGCGGCGGCGCCGGCCAGGAGGGCGACGAGGGTGATGAGTGCGGTGGTGAGGAGGACGACGGCGACGGTCACGACAAGCTCCCTGTATCCGGCTGGTGTTGACGTGGTCGAAGGTCGCGGAATGTGTGTTCGCCGGGGTTCACGGGGACGAAGATGAACACCGGCGAACACACCATCGGCCCGGGGGAAGCACGTGCGTGACGAGCAGGACGGCCGCGATCCGGCCCTTACCGATCTGCGGGCCAGGCTCAGTGATGGGCTGGCCCGGGCCGGGCTAAGCCAGACGCAGCTTGCCCGTCGGGCAGGACTGGGGCGCACCACGGTCTCCCAGTCCCTCTCGTCCGCGGGACCCGTGCCGTCGGCGGGGACGGTGGCGGCGCTGGCCGACGCGTTGAAGCTCCCGGTGGACGAGCTTTTGGAGTTGCAGCGGACCGCGGAGAAGGGCTCGGGCACGCAGGCAGCCGATGATGCCGAACCGGGCAGGCCGATCGGCCGGTGGGACCCGCACGAGCTGGAAGTCCATCCCGCAGGCCCCGGCGAGGCCGCCGCCGGGCGGGGCGCACCCGCGGTGCGGGCGCTGCCCAGATACGTACCGCGTGCTCATGACCGGGTGCTGGCCGACGCGGTGCGGGATGCGGCGGCCGGGCGCAGCCGGATCGTGGTGCTCGTGGGTACTTCCTCGACGGGGAAGACGCGGGCGTGCTGGGAGGCCGTCCAGCCGCTCGCGGAGAAGGGGTGGCGTCTGTGGCACCCCTTCGACCCGACCCGGGCGGAGGCTGCGCTGGCGGAGCTGGGCCGCGTCGGTCCACGGACGGTGGTGTGGCTGAACGAGGCCCAGCACTACCTCGGCGACCGGACCGCCGGCGAGCGGATCGCCGCGGCCGTGCACCAGCTGCTGATCGACGAGACGCGCGGGCCGGTCCTGGTGCTGGGCACGCTCTGGCCCGAGTACGCGCACCAGTACACCGCCCTGCCAGCACCGGGCGCAGAGGATCCACACAGCCGGGCGCGGGAACTCCTGGCCGGCCACGCCCCGACCGTCCCGGACGCCTTCGACTCCGCCGCCCTGACCACGGCCGCCGCGCTCGCCGAGCAGGGTGACCGGCTCCTGGCCAACGCCCTCACCCGAGCCCGTGACAACGGACGGGTCACCCAGGACCTGGCCGGAGCCCCCGAACTCCTGCGCCACTACGAACAGGCCACCCCGGCCGCCCGAGCGCTGCTGGAAGCGGCGATGGACGCCCGCCGCCTCGGCGTCGGCCTCCACCTCCCCCAGGCCTTCCTCACCGACGCCGCCCCCGACTACCTCACCCAGAACGACTACGACCAGCTCACCGACGTCTGGGCCGAACTCGCCTACGCGGAAGTCGCCGAACTCGTCCACGGCAAGCAGGCCCCGCTGCGCCACACCACCCCCAAGCCCCCACGACGCCCACCCCTGCCCTCCACCGCCGCTGACACTCCCACCCCGCCACCTGCGGGACCGGTGTTCCGGCTTGCCGACTACCTCGAACAACACGGCCGCACCACCCGCCGGCACCTGTGCCCCCCCGACTCCTTCTGGCACGCCGCCCACACCCACCTCACCCACCCCGACGACCTGAACAACCTCGCCCAAGCAGCGTCGGGCAAGCACCGCCTCCAATGGGCCCACTACCTCCGCCACCGCGCCGCCGACCACGGCAGCACCGAAGCGCTGTACCACCAGGCCGTGCTGCGGGAGAGCGCCGGGGACCGGGAAGGCGCCGAGGCTTTGGTCTGGCAGGCCGTCGGCCACGGCGCCACCGGAACACTGGTCCGCCTAGGGCCTGTTGCGAAAGTGGATCTTGTTCGTTCATGATCACGTCTCGTGGGACGTGGAGATCTGACGAACGGCCAGTGGGCCCGGCTTGAGCCGCTGCTGCCGCAGGGCATCAAGCCGGGCCGGCCTCAGGTGTGGACGCGACGCCAGCTGATAGACGGCATACGGTGGCGGACTCGGACCGGTGCTCCGTGGCGTGACGTGCCGGATCGCTACGGGCCGTGGGACCGGGTCTACGACCTGTTCCAGCGCTGGCAGCGGGACGGAACCTGGGCCCGCATCCTGACCCAGCTCCAGGCCGAGGCCGACGCGAAGGGCCTGATCACCTGGGAGGTCAACGTGGACTCCACCGTCTGCCGGGCCCACCAGCACGCCGCCGGGGCGGCGAAAAAGGGGATCTCCAAAAGGAGCCTCCCGGCGGTGTCTTCGTCGAGCCTGCCGACCACGGCCTCGGGCGGTCCCGAGGCGGCCTGACCAGCAAGATTCATCTCGCTGTCGAGCAGGGTCAGAAGCCTTTGTCCGTCGTGATCACAGCTGGACAGCGGGGTGACTCGCCGCAGTTCGAGCCTGTCCTGGAAGCAATCCGGGTGCCCCGGCTTGGGCTCGGCAGGCCGCGCAAGAGGCCTGACCGGGTGCGGGCCGACAAGGCCTACGACTCCCGTGCCAACCGCTCCTACCTGCGCAGACGCGGGATCAAGGCCACCATTCCGGTGCCCGCGGACCGCGTCCGCAACCGACAGAAGCGCGGCTCACTCGGCGGACGGCCACCGAAGTTCGACAAGGACGACTACAAGCAGCGGCACGCGGTCGAGTGCGGGATCAACCGCCTCAAACGACACCGCGCCGTCGCCACCCGGTACGACAAACTTGCCGTCCGCTACGAAGCGACAGTGCTGGTCGCAGCCATCAACGAATGGCTGTGACCAGCACTTTCACAACAGGCCCTAGCCGTGCTACGGAGGGAGGCCGGGGACCGAGAAGGCGCTGAGACCCTGTTCCGGCAGGCCGCCGACCACGGCGACACCGAAGCCCTGGTTCGCCTGGCGTGGATGCGGGAGAAGGCCGGGGACCGGGAAGAAGCCGAGGTCCTCTTCCGGCAGGCCGCCGACCACGGCGCCACCCAAGCCCTGGTCTACCTGGCCGTGATGCGGGAGAAGACCGGGGACCGGGAAGGCGCCGAGACCCTGTTCCGGCAGGCCGCCGACCACGGCGACACCGAAGCCCTGGTTCGCCTGGCGTGGATGCGGGAGGAGGCCGGGGACCGGGAAGGCGCCGAGGCCCTCGCCCAGCAGGCCGCCGACCATGGCAACGCCCTCGCACTGGCCGGCCTGGCCGTGAAGCGGGAGGAGGAAGGGGACCGCGAGGGTGCCGAGGCCCTCGCCCGGCAGGCCGCCGACCACGGCGACGCCGGAGCCCTGTTCGGCATGGCCGCGATACGGGAGAGGGACGGGGACAAAGAAGGCGCCGAGACTCTGCTCTGGCGGGCCGCCAAACAGGGCAACACGTTTGCTCTGCTCCGCCTGGCTTCGGCGCGGGAGGAGGCCGGGGACCGCGAGGGTGCCGAGGCCCTCGCGTGGCAGGCCGTCGGTCACGGCTCCGCCGGAGGCCTGGTCCGCCTGGCCGTGAGGCGGGGGAAGGCCGGGGACCGCGAGGGTGCCGAGGCCCTCGCCCGGCAGGCCGCCGACCACGGCAACACCGAGGTCGCGCCCGCCCCCACCGGGCTGGAGATGCTGCTCAGCAGGCTGTGGCCGTACGGCCTGAACGCAGACGGTACGCCGACACTTCCGTGGGAAGCCTCACTCAGCTGACACACCGCTGGCCACGACGTAGGAATCTCGTGAACGAGCAGGCGTCGCTCGCGCCCCTGGTCAGCCATATCGGGACCGGTGGTTAGGGCTCGGCGTCCAGGACGGCGTCCGCGCCACAGAGCCCGCAGGCGCTGACCTGCGGGTGGCGCAGGACGTCGAGCACCTGCGCGCGGCTGGCCGGTCGGAGCCGGCCGGCCGCGGTGGCGCACTGGCCGGTGTGGACCAGCATCGGGGCGCGATTGGCTCCAATGCCGTACTGGATCAACCACTCCGGTGGGGTGGCGGCCGCCTGTGCCCGGGCCCGGGCAGCCTCGGCTGCCTGCTCGGCGGTCTCCGCCTCGGCGATCTTCTGGCGTATCGCCGCCAGCTGCAGCTCACAGCATGCGGCGGCCCGGCCGGAGTTCGATGATGACGGTTCGCCGTAAGTGGTCGACCAGCCATTGCCCGGAATGCGGAGTTTGCGGAAGCGTTCGCCGAACGGTCACGGTGACCGTTCGGCGAACGGAACTGCTGGGGTGTGTGGGACGCGCGGGGCGGTCTTCGGGGGAGACCTCAGAGTCCGAGGGCTCAGAAACAGCTGCTCAGCAGTACGTCCGGGCCTTCTTGACTGCGGGTTCGGCCTGCTTGGGGTCGGAAGTCACGTTGAGCAGCTCGTGCGCCTTGTCCAGGGCGTCGGCGAGCGGCTGGTACTTGGCGTCCGCCATGGCAGCCGCCCTGGCCAGATCCTCGGCGCCGACGAGGCGCGCCACCACGATGTCGAAGTCCTTCCCGCCGGCGGTGCCCGGCAGCGGTTCCGGCAGTCGCCTCACGGCCGCGCAGGCCAACTCGGCGTCGGTGCCCTGGACCTTGCCGGACGCCGCCCCCGACTCGCAGGCCGTCAGAGCCAGCAACAGGCCGACCACGGCCGCAGCAGTTGTAGGACGCCTCATCAGTTCCCCCCGCTCGATGACTTCCGGCCATCCTCGGGGGCTTCGTTGAGTGGGGCACAGTCCAATCCCGGCCAGCTTGCACGGCTACCGGCCCCGCAGAGTCCGAGGGTTCAGAAACAGCATTGCGCCGAGCCGCGACAGGTGGAACCTGGCCGGGCATGTTGGAACTACTGGAGATGTGTCGCAGTGCGGACAAGGTCGGCGACGGCTCGGGACCGGCTGTGCGGTGGCCAGGCGATCACGGTGGTGACTTTCGGTGCGTCCAGCACGGGCACGGCGGTGAGGTCACCGTGCAGTTGGGCTCGGCACGACTCCGGTGAGACCGCGCAGGCCCGGCCGAGCGCGACGAGCTGCATCAACTGCGCGTGGTCGCGGACCTGGGGGCCGGGGCCGGGTGGGTAGGTGCCGTCGGGATTGGGCCAGCGTGGCAGGGGCAGGCCCGGCAGCCCGGTGATGTCGGCCATGTGCACATGGGCCCGGGTGGCGAGCGGATGCCCGGCCGGCAGGACCGCCACCTGGCCCTCCGTGCTGAGTTCTTCGGTGTGGAGCCTGGCCGTCGAGTCGAACGGCCGGTGCAGTAGCGCCACGTCGGCCCGGCCCTCGCGCAGGAGTCGTTCTTGTTCGGCCGGGCCGCACAGGATGACGTCCACGGGGACTGCGCCGGGTTCGGCGGCGTATGCGTCGAGCAGTTTCGCCAGAAGTTCGCTGGACGCGCTGGCTTTCGTGACCAGGACCAGGTCGGGACGGCCGGTCGCGGACAGGGCAGCGCGGCGGGTCCGGCGCTCGGCGGCGTCGACGGCGTCGAGGGCCGCGCGGCCCTCGGCCAGCAGCACCGAGCCGGCCTCGGTCAGCGTGACGGTGCGGCTGGTCCGGTCCAGCAGCGCTGCCCCGAGTCGGCGTTCGAGCCGCTGGATCGCCCGTGACAGCGGCGGCTGCGCTATCCCGAGGCGCTGCGCGGCGCGCCCGAAGTGCAGCTCTTCAGCGACAGCGACGAAATACCGCAGTTCCCGCGTCTCCATGAGGCCACGCTACTGCGGATCAATACCCGGACGGTATCGGTGCCCGTCCGATCGGTCTTGGACCTGCGCCAAGGGCCGGGAGCAGCATGGTCCACATGAGCGAACGAACGATTGCGCTGGTCACCGGCGCGAACAAGGGAATCGGGTATGAGATCGCCGCCGGCCTGGGCGCCCTGGGCTGGAGTGTCGGCGTCGGCGCCCGCGACGGTCAGCGCCGTGAGGCCGCAGTGGAGAAACTGCGCGCGGCCGGCGTCGATGCGTTCGGCGTACCGCTGGACGTGACCGACGACGAGAGCGCGACCGCCGCCGCGCGGCTGATCGAGGAACAGGTCGGGCGCCTCGACGTACTCGTCAACAACGCCGCCATCGCCGGCGGCATGCCGCAAGAGCCCACCCGGGTCGATCCCGCCACCATCCGAACGGTGGTGGAGACCAACGTGATCGGCGTCATCCGTGTCACCAACGCGATGATGCCGCTGCTGCGCCGCTCCGCCTCACCGCGGATCGTGAACATGTCCAGCAGTGTCGGCTCCCTCGCCCGGCAGTCGGGACCCGCTGCTGAGCAGGCGACGGGTCCGGTGGCCGTGGCGTACGCGCCGTCGAAGACGTTCCTGAACGCCGTCACCCTCCAGTACGCCCGGGAGCTGAGCGGCACGAACATCCTGATCAACGCCGGCTGCCCCGGCTACGTCGCGACCGACCTCAACAACTTCTGCGGCGTGCGCACCCCCGAACAGGGCGCGGCGATCGCCATCCGACTCGCGACCCTGCCCGACGGCGGCCCGACCGGCCAGTTCTTGGAGGACGCGGGCACAGTGCCTTGGTGATGTGCACGGCGGTCATCACCCGCTGGCGTGGCGGGCGGGGGTGCCGCGGGGGCCGGGGCGCTGGTTGTGGTGGACGCTGCGGCCGCCGTTTCGGCCGCTGACCTACCACGCGGCGCGGGCGATGTTCGGCCGGGCTAACGCGTTGTTGGGGTCGAACTGGACGTTGCACGACCTGCGCAGGACGGCGGCGTACCGGATGGCGCGGGACCCGAAGCTGGCGCTGACGGACGTGCAATGGGTCCTGGGCCACGCACACCTGAGCACCACCCAGATCTATCTCCCCGCAGGCCGGGACGAGATCGTCAATGCCGTGCGCGCCCACCACGACCGGCAGACGCACGAGGTACGTGTGCCGGCCGTTCCGGCCGCCGGGTACCGGTAGACTCGCTGACTCAGCTGTTCGGGAGGGCCTGGTGAGCGCGGGTTCGGGATACGACCGGCGGCGCTGCGGCGGGCCCGTCCACGCTGCCCCCGGCACCGAGCGTCCGGGGGGCTGCTGGAGCAGGCCCGTGCCCGGTTCCCGGCCCGGGCGACCAGGCTGCGGTGGCCGGTCACCGAGGCACCGCTCGACGACGTGCTCGCCGTGCTGGAGCGGCCGCCCTTCCGTGCCGACAAGGCCCACACGCAGTGGTACCGGCGGTCGGGGGCCCGCGCGCTCCTGACCTGGCTGTCGGCCTTCGATGGCGCGAGCTGGCAGGAACGCTGGGAGGCCTCCCCGGCCGCCGCCTGTCCGCAGCGGTCGCGGCAGGAGGGCGAGGCGTGGGTGAACTCCGCGGCCGACGCCCGGTGGTCGAGCATCCAGGCCGGCCTGCTGGTGCTGGCCACCGCCGACGTGATCCGCCTGTCGCTGCCGTGGCAGATGGACCTGCGCAGCTGCCACGTACGTACGCTGATCGAGGAATGCCGGGACCCTGACGGCTTCGCCCGCCTGCAGCAGCTCGTCGGTGCCGAGCGGTGGGCGTCCGCCAGCGGGGGCCGGGCCCGCCGCGCCCTGACCCGGATCATGGTCGCCAAGGGCGGCGGCCTGGCGGACATCACGGTTGGCGACGTGCTCGAGTACGACACCGAGCTGCGCCGAACCGCCTACGGCATCAACGCCGGCGGCACCCTCTACTACGCCTGGCCACGCGAGCTGGGACACCTGCCGGCCGACGCCCCGACCACCCTGCGGTGCCTGGAGAAGGTCACCGGCCAGCTCACCTGCGCCCAGCTCGTCGACCGCCACCCCGTCACAGCCCCAGGGATCCGAGCCCTGCTCATCGACTACCTGGAGGAACGCCGGCCCCGCCTGGACTACGCGACCTTGGACAACCTGGCCCGGCAGCTGACGCGGAACTTCTGGTGCGACATCGAACGCCACCACCCCGGCCTCGACACCCTCCACCTGCCGGCCGACGTCGCCGCCGCCTGGAAGGAGCGCTTTCGCTCCCGCATTCAGCGGCGCCGCCGCCCGGACGGCTCCGTCGAGGAGACGGTCGTGGAACGCGCCGACCGCGTGATGATCTCCATCGCGGTACGCGCCTTCTACCTGGACATCGCCCGCTGGGCGACCGAGGAACCCGCGCGCTGGGGCCCGTGGGTGGCGCCCTGTCCGATCAAGGCGGCCGAGACCGCCGACCGCAAGCGTTTCACCAGCGGTCCGTGACGACGTGCGGGACTACGTCGTCGAGACCATCGGCGACAAGAACGCAGTCCTGATCGGCGACGACACCGGCTTCCTGAAGAAGGGCGTGCGCTCGGCCGGCGTCCAGCGGCAGTATTCCGGCACCGCCGGACGTACCGAGAACTGCCAGGTCGGCACGTTCCTGGCCTATGCCTCGCCCAAGGGGCGGGCTCTGATCGACCGGGAACTGTATCTGCCCGCCTCGTGGACGGACGACCGCGAGCGGTGCCGGGACGCGGGAATCCCCGACGAGGTGGCCTTCGCGACGAAGACCGAACACTTCAAGGCCATGATTCTACGTGCGGTGGAGGCCGGCGTCCCGTTCGCGTGGGTCACCGCGGACGAGGCCTACGGTCAGTCGAAATCGTTGCGGTGCTGGATGGAACAACGGTCCATCAGCCATGTGATGTGTGTGAAGACCAGCGACACCGTCATCACCCGCGGCGCGGGTGAACGCCGTGTCGACGACCTCGTGGCCGGCCTGCCGCCGCAGGCCTGGAAGCGTCTGTCCGCCGGGAAAGGATCCCACGGCGAGCGCATGTACCAGTGGGCACGGATCCCGATCCGGATGTGGTGGGAGAACGGCCACGGCCACTGGGTCCTGGCCCGCAGAAGCCTCAAAGACCCGGCCGACATCGCCTACTACGTCTGCTACGGACCTGCCGAAACCCGGCTGAAAGACCTGGCCAGGGTGGCCGGCGCCCGCTGGGCCGTCGAGGAATGCTTCCAGACCGCCAAGGGCGAGTGCGGCCTGGACCACTACCAGGTCCGCCTCTACCACGCCTGGTACCGGCACATCACCCTCGCCATGGCCGCCCTCGCAGCCCTCACCGCCGTCCGCGCCCGTGAACTCTCAAAAGGGGAAACGGCGGTGGCCTGATACCGCTGTCCGTAGCGGAGATACGCCGCCTCATCGGCCACCTCCTCCACCCCCACCACCTCACCACCCACCACCACCTCCACTGGTCACACTGGCGAAGACTCAGCCAGACACGCGCCCGCAACAGCCACTACAAACAACGCGGACACACCCCATAACTGTGATTGCAGTACTAGACGAGGTGACGGCCAGCCGGATCGCAGCCGTCCGCCGTCGCCACCAAGCGGAGATCGAGGCCTTTCACTCCGCCGTCGGCGAAGCTGTCAACCTCCTGCGCGACCGGCTGACCAGCGTCTCCCTGCCCGTCGCACAGATGGAGTACGCCGTGCTCGAAGTCGAGCGCCTCTTCAAGACTCCGCTCGCAGAACTGCGCGGCGCACTAAAGGATGCGCGAATCGACACCGTGCTCAGCGCTGCCAATCTCAAGTTCGACCTACCGGCAGGGCTTGCGGCACTCGGCGGCGATGCACTTGCCGGACAACCCCTCATCGGCGCCGCCGGCGGCGCCGCCTTCGCCCTCTCGTCCCTTCGCCAAGCATCCGGTCAGCACCGAGACGATCTCCGCAGCGCCGCCCCTGTCGCCAGCTACCTCCTCCACGTCGAGCAGGCCCTCGCCCCCCGGTCGCTCCTGCGCCGCCTTGCCATGCGCAGGTGACCCGCTGGCTCGCCCAGACCAAGGCGACGTGACTGGACCCAAACAGCAGTTGCTCTGGCCGATACACGGAAGGCGGCGGCCAGCGCGGCGTCGGCGATTACTGCGGCGCGTGAGGCAAGGGGCGGCCTGTGTAACAGGCCATGTGACTGGCTCTGTGACACCACGCCGCGCACCGAACGCACGCGTTCCGGGAAGCACCCGCGTCCCGCGTGTGGCACTCGCCATCAACCCGAGCCCCCACATGACCCCTGAGCGTCTCTCAGTGCCTGCTTCTGATCCCATACCTGCAGGTCACAGGGGTGGTGCGGAGGTACGCGAAGCGGCTGGCGTTCGTGGAACAGTCACGGTGACCGTTCCACGAACGGAACTCCTGGGGCGCCTGATAACGATGTGGCGGGCGCCATGTTCACCCCGGTGACTGATGGGGGTGGGCAGTCCAGTCGCAGTGCGGCAGTGGTTACGAGCCTGGATGATGGCGCCATGCGTAGCTCGCGGCGCATGCGCCCCAGGGTCCGTCGGCCGGGCCGGCTGGTTCGACCTGCGGCGGTGGCCGCTGACCGCTGGCTGGGCATGGCGTCCTGGGGTGCAGTGGTGTCGGCCTTGGCAGCGGCGCTAGGGCTGATCTTCTCTGGCATGGTGGCGTGGTCCAGTGTGAACGCCATCCGTCAGCAGTTGGAGCGAGACCGCCGATATCAGGCGGGCCGGGTGACCTCCTGGTACACCCAGCCTGAGGCTGGATACGGCCTGGTCGTCGTCAACCGCTCACTCGACCCGGTGACTAGCCTCGTACTGGTCTTCGATGTTCGAGAGCGGGGTGGCAGCAACCGCACCGCATACCACCGTGTGGCTCTCGGATTTGGCACCCTGACTCCGTGCACTCGCCTGACCTTCCCACCGGGCTCGTTCCACACCGCCATCTCCCGGTTTCCTGACTTCTCCAGGAAGTACCTCGACACGGACGCGACGCCGAGTGAGATCCGGTTCACCGACGCGGACGGCAGGAGATGGGTCCGCGATGACGCAGGGCTGCGCCGCAAGTCACGCAGCGGCCCACTCGAGCTGATCCCTGGTTCGCCTACCCCCGAGAGCGGCGTCCCCGATGTAAAGCGAGAGCCAGCCGAGCACTGCGACGTCTGATCGTCGCCATCCCCGCCCAATCAGACAGCCCCAACGTCCAGCGGGGCACACAGAGGGGCCTACATGGGCTAGAACGGGGCTGCTGATGAGGGCCGCCCGGCGTCGACCCGGCTGAGTGGCCCACGTACGGGGCGCGGAAGCAGAGCCGCTACGAGCACGCGTGGGAGATCCGGGACGCCGCGAACGAGGTGGGAGCCCGGGGCCGGGTCAGGGATGTCCGCCTCCGCCAGGACTTCTGCATCGAGGTGCTGTCCCAGGTCTGCGATGAATGGCGGCTGCGCCACGGCGTCGTCGTGCACTGGACGCCCACGGCTGGTACGTGATGCCGGAGTCACTCTTTCAGCACGCGCACGGACGTCTCTTCCTGAGCCGAACGAGTGGTCAAGCGGGACACCCTACGGGACTAGGGAAGTCCAAGGCTGTCTGGAACCCGAATAGGCGAGGAAGGCTGAGATATGAAACCCATCCGCCCCCTCACCGTGGCTGCCATGGCCGCCATCGTGCTCCTCGCCAGCAGCGCGACCTCCGCGAACGCGCTAGACGCCACGAATGATCCGCCCAAGCCCGCTTACCCGTCCGCCACCGGGGTCGTTGCGCCGTTGAGCGCGCACTCGCCGCACTCAGGCCCCGAGGTGTCCATCCCAGCCGGAGGTTTCGCCTACGCGCATGTGGATTGTCCAGCGGGCATGGTGCCCACCGGGGGAGGCGGCCTGACCACCAGCACGCGCACCTTCATCACTGACTCCTACCCAACCGTCGGAGGCTGGACAGTTGGCGTGGTGAACACCACCTCCGACGTCACCCACAGCGCGACGGCCTGGGTCGTCTGCACCGTCCCATAGGGTCTTTCGCACGAAGGCGCTCCGATGATGGGCGCCCTGCCCAGCAGGCTGGCGACGGCTTTGGTGGAGCCGCGGTGCTGGCGTACGAGGTAGCGGACCTGCGCGCCGGTGGACTTCGGGATGGGACGGGTGAACGCCTGCTGCTCGGCGCGCTCCAGGCCGTCGCCCACAATGCCCATGCCGGCCTCCCCTGTGTTGGGGCCTCTACTTCGCACTGTCCAGCGGCCACGGTAGACGATCAAGGACGAGGAGTACGGACCAGGTCGCGTGCAGCACGACCGCTGCGATGCCGGCGGGCAGCTTGGGCACTGTCACGATCCTGAAGCCCCCGTACACGAAGGGGAGACAGACCAACGTCCCCACGGTGACCTTGAGGGCTGGCGTCCCGGGCCATCCGGAGAACGCGTCGTCCGGTATCGACTGCAGGTTCCAGTACAGCCACCAGAGAGCGCCCAGGATGGGAATGGGCAGTACAAACCGCCGCACGGTGAGGGTGAGCCCTTCCTCCTTCTCTGTCCCGCTCATGTAGCCGAGCCAGATCATCGCCAGTCGCAGAAGGCGGTATTTCTGCACGAGGGGGTTCTTCTGGAGCGCCATGTCCACGGCTTTGTCCCAGGCGACGGTGGCGCTGGGCTCTCTACCCGGGGGTGCCTCGCCTGTGGCCGGGGTGTAGGCGTTGTTGTTGCTGGTGGCGGGCTTGTCCAACACAGGTTTGGACACGGGTTGGTCAGGTTCCTGGACGGCTTGGCCGGGGCGCGCGGCGCCGCCCTCCGGGTCGGCGGAGCCCGCCGGCTGGAGGTCTTCCTCGATGAGCGCCTCGTCTTCCAGGCCTTCGGCGGTGATGTGGTCGAGCCGGGCATCGAAGTCGGAGTCGTCCACGTCGGCCGAGGCGACCTGGAGGGCAGGTAGGGCGGGTGTGGGCGGTACGACCGCCATGTCGTGTGCCTCTTGCTCCAGGCGCCGGATCTCCTCCTGGGCGGCGAGGACCTCGGCGATCCAGAACTCCTGCTGCTCCTCCGCCGTCATCCGGCGGCCGCGCGCACGTTCCTGCTGGACCTGGACCCGGCCCAGCCGCTCCCGGGCCTGTCCGAGTTGGCGCTCCAAGCGTGCCCGCTCGCGTTCGTCGCCGAGCTGGAGCTGGAGCTCGGCGTTCTCCAGCCGGCTCTGGGTGTAGGCGAGCATCGGCCGCAGCTCGGCGAGGTGCTTCTCCGCGTTCGCGGCCAGGGTCTGGTACTTGATGACCTGCCTTAGGGCATCGTCGCGTCTCTGGTGGTGGCGGACGAGCTCCCTGTCGCCGGACGGGGAGCGGCTCGCGCGCCGTTCGGTGGCGGCGGCGTTCCACAGCTCCAGCGCGTGGACGGCCTTGGTCTGGCGCGTCGGTCCGACCGGCGTGAAGGACTCCACGAGGCGCCCGACGAGCTGCTTGGGGATGAGCTGGGAGCCGTTGAGGTAGTTGCCCCAGCTGGAGCGGCTGCTCCCGAACCTCTCGGCCAGCTCGCGCACCGAGGCTTCCTTGGTCAGGGCGACCAGGAAGGCGGCCAGTTGACCGCCCGCCGTGCCCTCGTCGATCTCACGCTTCGGCGCCACCGCCGCACTCCTCCCCCGCTGTGCCGTCCACCCGTGACCACCCGATGACCACGTCCATATGCCTCCTGACCAGGCTCGACACTTCAGGGCCGTCCTTGGACAGCCTTTCCGCGGCGAAGCTCTGCTCACCCAATCGGGCCTGCCGTCAGGGAGAGCACCATGAGCCTGTCCACGCTGTACGCCTTCCTCGCCCACGACGTCCTCGGCAACATCGCCGCAGCGTTCCTGGTCGCCGCTTCGGGGTACACAGCCAAGAAGATCCGCGCCGGGGTCCGCAAGCGGAACGGCGAAACTCCCAACATCAGGCAGTAGTCGCACCAGCGGCCCGCCCTTCAACGGCGGGCCGCTCGGCTCGCCGGGGCCTGTTGGTGCCGCGGTCCCGCCGCGGGCCGTACCGCGCCCCGGCGGCCGATGGACTTGCCGAACATCAGCCCCACCGGCCCGTAGGGGTTCTTCAACGCCCAGTGCGGCCAGTCCAGGAGCCGGCGGGCGGCCCCGGCGACGACCAGGTTCTCGCGCACCAGGTGCCGGCGTGCGCCCTTGGCCAAAAGCCGCACCCGCTCCGCCGCGGCCACAGCGGCGGCGAACAGGCCGGCCTCGATGTCGAACAGCTCCGCGCCCTGCCCCGAGGTCGTCCCGCGCCCCCAACAGGCGCCATGCCCGGGCGCCCCCCTGCGGCCATCCCCGCGCGATGCCCGCGGTCCGCGCGCGGGCCAGCACACTGCGCCAACTGCCCCGCCAGGCGCGCACCGCCGTACGTGCGGCCAGGCCAGCGATACGCCACGCCACGAAGCCCAAGCCACACCAGCCGAAGATGCGCGCGCAACCGCAGGCGCCGCCCCGGCCCGCACGCCAGGAGGTTCGTCCGAAGGAGCGAGCCAACTGGTTAGCGCATAACTGTGTGCGCTACGGTGTAGCCGTTCTTACTGTACGAATGTGTATAGAGGAACGAAGTCAGACGGCCCCCGCTCCGTCCAATGAAGAAGGGGCCGCTGCACATAGATCGGGACTTGTCCCGTGATCCCCTGCCCTCTTGGCGTAGCCGCGCCAGGGGGCAGAGTGCGTTAAAGGCTGTTGAACATGTACTCCATCAGCTTGCTCGGTGCTGATGATCCAGTCCGAGATGTCGTCTCCGAACAGCGCCCCGAGGGTGCTGATCACGAGCGACCACATACCATGAGAGCCCCAGCTCGGCTTCGGGTCAGGGTCCTCCCCCTGAGGGTTGGATCCGTCGCCGTCGCGGTTGCCGGTCGTACTCAATTCTTTTCTGCCTGCTTTCACCCGTGTCGAACCTGGAAAGCCGGGGCTCACGGAAACCCGCGACCCTCCGGGAACCACACGAAAGAGAGCAGCGCTTACTCTACAGGTGGCGCTGGCATTCGAGCGTCGCGCAGGCGAAACCACGCACTTATCTGGAACCTTAACTAGGCGCTGAGCTGGGCTTTTTGATGCATCGACGGAACCCGTGGCGGGTGCTGTGTTGCAACACGGAAGGCAGGTCGCGGCGCCGGATACCCTCCTGAGCCTTGCGCAGGTCTCACTCTCCGGAACGAGACCGCAAGCGGGGATGGGTGGGGCTCGAGCATCTGCGGCCTCTACTCGCTGTCCGCCGACCCGGCCGCCCCTCCACCGGCGTCAAACGTTGACGAGTGCGCGGCCGGCGCCTGCTCCCGCAGGGTGCTGGGTGGTCAGCTGTCGCAGGCGATGCCGTCGCCGTCCCGGTCGAGTTCCTGCCGGTATCCGGGCTCGCCCTCCCGCCGCCTCGGCAGCGGCCTTCGCCTGCTTCAGGTTCTTGCCCACGAGCACGGGCGGCCGGCTACCGCCGACGGTTGCGGCACGTCCGATCCCGCCAGGGGATGGTGGCCGCCTTGCCCGAGATCACGATCTCGGTACGGCGGATGACGTTCTGGTTGATGATGCGGGCCATGCTCATCGGCACCCGCACGCAGCCGTGCGAGGCGGGTCGGCCGAGCACCGGCTGCGAGTCGTGGATGCCGACACCACGGCCGGTGCCGAGGTCGACATACCAAGCCATCGCGTCACCCTCGCTGTTCGTGTACTCGGAGCCACCCAGGAAATCCGGATGAAAGGTCCCGGTAGGGGTGCAGTTCCGGTTGTTCTGATTGGCACAGGGATCGTTCGCCGTGCATGGCCGCCCGCGGCCGGAGGAGATGGAACTCCTTCCCCCGGGGGCGCCGTCGCTCCACTCGTAGCTGATGGTTTGCCCGGCCAGGTCGATCGCAATGCGGACGATCCACCGCCGACGGGACGTGGGCGCTGACTCATGGGCACGGTCGCGGGCGACGATGAGCGAGACCCCCGGCCGTCTCTCGGAACCGTCATCAGCGAGGAGAGACTCGGGTGACGTCAGCTCGTCGGGGCTCTCGGGGACCGGCAGGATCGGGCCGCCGGGGGGCGTGTCCCCGTCGTGAGCGAACGACTCCTCATCCACCTCGCCGACAGCTGCGGCTGTGCCCGCGGCCTCCTCGGCAGCCGCGATGATGCCCTCGGCACTGCGCGACACCACAGTCGACGACTCCGCTGCTGTCTGGTCCTCGGGCGAGCAATCGCACCGGGTAGGGCCGCACCGCTGCACCGTGAGCCGGTCCCGGCCGCCACGGGCCAGCATGGTGGCGACGGCCCGGTTACCGGCCGACCGCTGCAAGCCGATCAACGTCATGGCCGGGGAGAGCACATCGGCCGAAGAGGAGCCAGTGACAGCCGCACGGGCGAAAGCACGCCGCTCATCCGGTCGCTTTGCGGAGTCTGTGCTGTGCAGCGGCGCGTGCAATCCTGATGCTCCTCTTCGTCGCGCCGCCCCGGCTCGCGGCCCGCTCAGCATCACACCCGCGTCGGCGGCTGAACAGGTCGACCTGCACTACCCAAAAGGGCAGACTTGCCGCACACCCCGAAAGGGACGTCCAGGCCCTCGGCGGGCTCGGGTTCTGTCCGCCACGCAGAGCCGGATCCGCAGGTCGGGAAGGCACCCCACCGTGCAGCGGCAGTCCCGGGGCCCACGCGGCGTACGCCGCCTGGGCCGCGTGGGCCACGCGGGCCGATCAGGCGTAAATATGACTCTCATACGGCGCGTCTCACGCCTCTGGGACAGACGGAAGCATCTGCTTGGTCAAGCCCGGGGTCCACGCGCGTCCCCGAACGGCGGGCGTGGCAGCCGTCTCCCTTGCCCTCGAAGCCGCAGTCACGTCGCCGAGGGCAGGTAGACGGCACACCCCCGGCCCATGAGCCGGAGCACGTGCTCCGTGCAGGCGGCACAAGGGCACCTCGTGCTCACCCCGTCGTTGCACCGGCATGACCGACCTCGTGATTCACATCCCCGCCGACTGGCGCACCCAGGTCTTCCTCACCCTGCGGCGAGGCGCCACCGACGACGCCCACACCCTGGCCACCGAACTCCAGCCCCTCACCGAGAAGCCCGGCCAACGGCTCCCCGTCCGCAGAACCACCCTCCTGCGCGCCGAACGAGCCCTCCGCAAAGAGATCGAGCACGCCGCCTGCCGCACCCGCCTGACCGAGCGTGCCGAGAACCTCATCAGGATCCGGCTCCTCGGCCCGTAGCTAGGCCCGTACACCGCTTCGAGCTGCGTTTCCAGGCGGTGCGCGAGGACGACCCCGGTGGGCAGGTCCCCGGCCGCGTGCACGGCCCACAGCGCCGACCACGCGGCGCGGTGCTCCTCGGGCACGAGCGTGACGGCCGGGCCGGGGGCCGGCTCGGCGACGGCAGCGGCGCGAGGAGCGGAAGGTCGATCGCGCCGACCGTTCAAGCGAGACAGCACTGCCGTCACAGCCTCAGCTCACATGTACAACCAAGTGCGGCATTGCGGCAACGAAGCTATGCGTGCGCTTCAACTGACACGTAAGATCGGCAGGTTGTTCCGGCTGATTGGAGTGAAACGTGGTAACCCGTCGAGGCCTTGCTGACCGTGTCGGACTCGGCGTCGTCACCGTATCGCTAACCATGCTTCTCGGATCCGGCTGCAGCTCGGGAGACGAAACCCGAAAGTCCAGCCACCAGCCCGCGATGGGGGCACCTAATTCTGCAGGCACAGCTGCGCCTCGCCTCCTTGATGCGCTAACGCTGGAGGCAGTGATTCCGGGCGAAGTGAATTTGCCCGAGGAGCTGGACGCACGCGGCCCGCACGGGTGGGACATGTCGAACCCTGCCATCTGTCAGTCCGAGGGGTGGCGGGACGAGATGTGCTCCGAAGCCGTTGCTCTGGCCACCGGGAGTGGCACCGACTCCGCCACTCAGGAATTGACGATGCGCGTGATCGCCTTCAGGAACGAGGCCACCGCACAGGCGCTCTTCAAGGGCCAGGGCACACCGGACGAGGTGGGTCCCAAACCCCCGGGGGACCAGATCGACGGCTATGAGCTTCCTACCGAGGGCGGCTGGACCGGCAAAGGCTTCAATGCCCGGCAAGGCTCGGCGATCATCCGCGTTGAGTACGCGTGGAAGAAAGGCACCGAGGTACCCGGTCGGCTGATGGACGCCACACGTGTGGTGATCGAGCGTCTGCAACAGGCGCAGAACGGCAAGAACCCCACCGCCTCGCTGCGATAGGGCCCTCGCCGCCCCCTCTCCTCACCACGGCTCCGGCTACCCGCGGAGGTCAACCCTGATGTCGGGGTGGCTCGGCCCATACGTCTCTTCGAACTGGGTCTCCAGGCGGAGCGCAAGGACGACGGCCGTGAGGAGGCCCCCGCCACGCACACGGCGCACAACGCCGACCACGCGCCGCTGCGCTCCTCGGGAACGAGCGTGACGGCAGGGCCCGGGGCGGCCGGAGCCGGGGCCGGCCCGACGGGCGCGGCTTGACCCGGCCCGGCACCGGCGAGGCACTGGAGGGGCGAACGGGCCGTGTACCAAAGACGCCGAGCGGGACAATGCGCACGCCCGTCGGGGACCTGAACCCTGCCGGCCACGTCGCACTCCCCGGCCGCCTGTAGCTTTGGCTGTTCTCTGCCCAGCGGGCCGGAAGCGGCCTCTACGGTGTGCAGATGGACTACATCCCGCGGCAGGCGGCGCATGAGCTTCCGTTCGACGGCACCGACATCGTGCTCCGCTACAGCTTCGAGCACCCCGCGCTCCCTTTCGAGTTCGAGGACACACTGGAGGCGTGGTCGGTCGCAGTCCTGCGTTACCACGGGGAGGACGGCTGCCCTCAGTGCCCGCCCGAGTGCCCGTGCCGGTTCGAGGCCGGGACGCCCATCGGCGGGATGGAGTTCGTCAGGATCCGCGACTTCACCGCAGACCCCGGCTGGGAGGCCGCGGATTCTTACACCGGGGACATCGAGAAGATCGTCTCGGTGTGCACCGACCCCGGCTATGCGATGACGCCTGGCCTTCACTGGTCAGCCGAGTTCGAGGAACGCATCGACTGCCCCGCCGGGGACCTGCTGATCATGGACCGGGTGCGGATCGAGCCGCAGTGGCGCGGGTTCGGCATCGGTGCCCTCGCCGCGGCCGAAGCGATCCGCCGCCTGGCCGCAGGGTGCTGCGCGGTCGCCTGCGAGCCGGCGCCCACCGAGGGCGACCACGAGCGGGACCAGCCCGGCTACCAGGCCGCCCAAGCCAAGATCGCAAAGGTGTGGGAGTCGGTCGGCTTCGAGGCGTTCAGCGACGGGATCTACCTCCTCGACCCCGCCCTCCAACACCCGGCCGACTGCCGCACCCGGTGGCAGAAGCACTTCGGCCGGCGATAGTCCGAAACCCGTGTCCGGGTAACCCAAGGCGGCGGGACGGACCGCCTACTCCTCCCGAACCGGCTGGGCACGTCGTCGGCCCCTACCCGAGCGGCAGCCAACAGCCCGCGCGAGTACCCACGGGGACAGAGCCTTGGCGCGCATACAGCCGACCAGCTCCGAGCTGGTTGGCTATCGCAGCCGACCGACGGGGATGCACGGCCGAGCACGGTGGCGTCGGGGTCGGTGATCGAGTTCCACCGGGCGGGGAAGGCCGGTTCGAGGGCGCGGGCGCGCACCGTGTGCCCGCGCAGGTACGGCTGTCCTTCGCTATGCCGGAGAGGCAAGGGCGGGCCCGAATACTTCGTCGAAAGGGTGGGCCTGCCGTGTACGTACCAGGTGGAAGGCGCTGCTCCGGTGGCGCAGGGCGTGGCCGGTGTAGTGGAGAACTTCGGCAGGGGTGAGGGCCGTCATGTCGCCGAAGACGTAGTAGAGCGGTGTGGGTGCGTGGGTGGCGGTGAACTGCAGGCCGGCGTTGAGGGTGGCGGCGCTGATGGCGTAGCGGTCGGTGTGGGTGGAGGGGAGGCGGGTCTTGGCGTCGATGGTGACGAGCTCAGCGTCGCGGGCGGCGATCAGGTCGGGGAACTGGCGCAGCGCGGAGCGGCTGCGGCTGAGGGCGTCCTGGACGGCGGGCGGGTAGGTGCCTTGGCCGACGGGGTGGACGGTCCATCCGCGTGCTCGGAGGGGCATCGGCGAGCCTTCGTTCGTGCGCGTCGCCGACGGTCTTGCGGTGGTGCCACTGCGTCATTCCGGTTCCTCCTGCGCCGAGTTCAGGTTGCGTCATACGAAAACCTGCCTCTTCGTATTGCGCTTGTTGGATAGGACGCCCATATGGCGGCATACGTTGACCCACCTTTTCGTCCCACGCTTTTGGCCGGGAACGCCGGTGCCCACCCCCAGGCTCGAACCTGATCCCAGTGTGCGGGTCGACGGCGACTGGCTTGTCTGGGACCTGGCCGACCCGTTCGTTCCCCGCCTCCAGACGGTTCCGCTCCCCGAGGACTTCTACCTGCACGAGCTGATGGACCTCGAACCCGACGACCTCGAAACCGTGGCGTCCTGGGGCCGCAAGTACGGGCGCTTCTGCAGTTGGGGCAGCGGCCTGGACACCGACGCCTGGAGCCTCGAAGAAGAGGACGAGCTCACCGCGCTCGCCGACCGCGACCATCCGGAATTCGGAGGCAGAGCGGTCCACAAGGATCTGGTCAGGGTGTACGTCGACCAAGCGCAGGAGGCCGCCGCCACCTGGATCGCGTGCCGGCACGAGGGTGGTCTGGACGCGCTGGTCGAAGCAGAGGTCAACGACGAGGAGCTGACTCGCCTGCAGGCCGACAATGCGGACCGCGGGGACGGCTGGCCGCAGGACTTCGACGCGCTGCGCGAGTACGTCCTCGGGAGGAGGATCTCCCAGCTGAAGGGGGCCATGCAGGCAGCCCTGCAACCGTTCAGCGTCGGCATCGGCAGCCTCACCGACCGCCACCCCACCATCCACTCCGTCGCCTTCCTGCAGCTGTACAACCACCTCGCCGAGAACGCCGTGATCCGCGAGTGCGCCAACGAGACCTGCCGCCGCGCCTACGTACGCCAGCGCGGCCGCGCCGAGTACGGGCAGAACCGCACCACCGGCACCAAGTACTGCACCCGCGAGTGCGCCCGCGCCCAATGCGAACACCGACGCCGCCGCAAGGCCGCCGCCCAGACCCCCACCGACGCCGGCGCCGATGCCCGACGGCTGCCTTCGGCCCGCGAGGGCCAGGAGGGTAGCCCGTGATCTGCCTGCACGAGCACCAGGTGACCCAGAAGGCAGCGTTCCGCAGGTGGGTGGGATTCCCTACCAGGACGCCTGTACCGCCTAAGGGCGCTCGAGGGACGATCGTGTCCGCGACCGGGTCCGGCAAGACGATCACGGCCGCCGCGTGCGCACTGGATTCCCTTCCGGGCGGCCGGATCCTCGTCACCGTCCCCACCCTGGACCTCCTCATCCAGACCGCCCAGGCGTGGCGGCTGGTCGGCCACCGGGCGCCGATGGTCGCGGTGTGCTCCCTGGACAACGACCCCGTCCTGACCTCGCTGGGGGTGCGGACCACCACCAACCCGATCCAGTTGGCCCTGTGGGCGGCCTCCGGGCCGGTGGTCGTGTTCGCCGCGTATGCCTCTCTCGTGGACCGCGAGGACGCGGGCGCCCCCCGAGGTCGAGCAGAAAGGTCCGCGGGCCGCTGGAGGCCGCCCTGGCGGGCGGAGACCGGCTGTACGGGCAGCGGATGGCGGGCTTCGACCTCGCGATCGTCGACGAGGCCCACGGCACCGCCGGCGACCTCGGTAGGCCCTGGGCCGCGATCCACGACAACACCCGTATCCCAGCAGACTTCCGGCTCTACCTCACCGCGACCCCACGGATCCTGGCCGCGGCCCGGCCGCAGAAGGGGACCGGCGGGCAGGAGGTGGAGATCGCGAGCATGGCCGACGACCCGGACGGCACCTACGGCGCATGGCTGGCCGAGCTCGGGCTGCGGAGGCGATCGAGCGGGGGATCCTCGCCGGGTTCGAGATCGACGTGCTGGAGATCCGCGACCCCTCCCCCATCCTCGGGGAGTCCGAGGACGCCCGGCGGGGCCGGCGCCTCGCGTTGCTGCAGACCGCGCTCCTGGAGCACGCCGCCGCACACAACCTGCACACCGTCATGACCTTCCACCAGAGGGTGGAGGAGGCCGCTGAGTTCGCGGCCAGGCTGCCCGAGACCGCGGCGGAGCTGTACGTCACCGAGGCGTCGGAGGAGGCCTTGGCGCGCGCGGAGGCGCTGCCGAAGTCGTCGATCGACGCCAAGCTGTACGAGCTGGAGGCCGACCGCCACGTCCCGCCCAACCGAGTGTGGTCCGCGTGGCTGTGCGGGGACCACCTCGTCACCGAGCGCCGCGAGGTCCTGCGCCAATTCGCCAACGGCATCGACGCCACCGGCCACCGCGTACACCGCGCGTTCCTCACCTCCGTACGCGTCCTCGGCGAAGGCGTCGACATCACCGGCGAGCGCGGCGTCGAGGCCGTCTGCTTCGCCGACACCCGCGGCTCCCAGGTCGAGATCGTCCAGAACATCGGCCGGGCCCTGCGGCTCAACAAGGACGGCACCACGAAGATCGCGCGGATCAGCGTGCCGGTGTTCCTAGAGGCCGGGGAGGACCCGAAGGAGATGGTCGCCTCCGCCAGCTTTGCGCCTCTTGTAGCAGTCCTCCAAGGCCTGCGTAGTCATGATGAGCACCTCGTCGAGCAACTCGCCTCCCGCGCCCTCACCAGCGGCAAACGCAAGCTGCACATCCGGCGCGACGAGGACGGGCGGATCCTCGGGGCCGGCGGCGCGGGTGACAGCGAGGACCAGGAGGACGGCGCCGACGCCGCCGCGGAGTCGGCCCTGCTCCACTTCTCCAGCCCCCGGGACGCCGCCACCATCGCCGCGTTCCTGCGCACCCGCGTCTACCGCCCCGAATCCCTCGTGTGGCTCGAGGGCGACCAGGCCCTGATCCGATGGCGAGCGGAGAACGGGATCACCGACCTATACGGGGTCCCGTACGACACCGAGACGATGGTGGGCGTCACCACGGCGTTCCCCCTCGGCCGGTGGGTACACCAGCAGCGCAAGGCCCTGCGCACCGGGGAACTGGAGGACCGGCGCAAAACCCTGCTCGACGCCCCCGAGGCCGGCATGGTCTGGGAGCCGGGCGAGGAAGCCTGGGAGACCAAGCTCGCCGTGCCCCGCTCCTTCCGGCAGACCACCGGACACCTCGCACCCCGGCAGGACGCGATGTGGGGCGAGGAGGACGACGAGATGGTGCCCTTCGGGCAGTACATGGCCAACCTCCGGCGCAAAGGCGCGAAGAACGGGCTCGGGAAGAACGAGGACACCGCCACCACCCGGGCCGCGCAGCTCGCCGCGATCGACAAGGACTGGAACTGCCCCTGGCCCCTGGACTGGCAGCGGCAGTACCGCGTGCTGGCGGACCTGGTCGACGCTGACGGGCAGCTACCCGACAGCCCCGGGCGTGCTGATGGACGGCGACGACATCGGACGGTGGCTCCAGCAGCAGAAGCAGCCGGCCACCTGGGCGTGCCTGCTGCCCGAGCAGCAGGCACGGCCGACCTCGCTGGGCGTACAGCCCAACCAGGCGCCGTCTCCCGCCCCCTCGGCCGGTCGTGGGGCGAAGGGGCCGAGCATGGCACAGCAGGCGTTCCAGCGCGGCCTGGCCGCCCTCGCGCAGTGGGTCGAGCGGGAAGGCGCACATCGGCCAGTGCCGCGCGCGCACGGCGAGAAATCGTGGTCGAGCGCGAGCCGGAGCCGGTGACCGTGAGTTTGGGCGTGTGGGTCTCCAACACAAAGACCCGCCGCGACAAACTCACCCCCGACCAGCTCGACGCACTCCGGGAGCTGGGCGTCGACTGGGCGTGACCGGCCACCTCCCACGTCGTTGATCCGGAAGGTCAGCGAAGTGCACAGCAAGGCCCCGGGACGTCGTGACCTCGGGGCCTTTGCCATACCTTCCAGCCCCGAGGGTGGCCCGGCAGCGCCATGAAGCGGTCCGGGTAGCCGAGGTGGTCGGACAGATCGAGTTCTCTGGCCAGTTCGCGCCTGGTCCGGCTCGGGATCTGCACGTGGTGGCGGCCGAGCCACAGAACATCCTGCAGCGCCATGCGTTCGGCTGCTCCAGCTCCTCCTGCTCAAGAAGCGCGTCGGCGACATCCGGCAGGCGGTCGTCGGGGCAGGCGTTCAGGTGGCCACCAGGCGCCCGTGCTTGGTGCTGCCCTCGCTGGGCGAGGGAAGGCCGAGGCGCTCGCACAGCGCCGGCAGTTCCTTCGCGGTGTAGCGCGTGTACAGCGTGAGGAGCACGCCGTCGATCAGCCTCCGCAACCGGCCCATGTCCATCTGGTCCCCCATCTCATGATGATGAGCGACGCCGGACACGCATCCACTCTCTTCGCGTCGACGGTCACGTATTTCCCCATCGGCAGCGTCAGTTTCCTCACCCAAGCGTTCGAGCTTCATGCCCTCGTAGGGGTGACGTCAGCTGAGGAGTCTCGCCGTTGGGTGAGGGACGCGGCGGGGCCGGTCTGGCCCCGCCACGCGGGTGGAGGACTATTCCTCGGAAGTGATGAGGGCCTCGTACTCCTTCGCGCTCAGCAGGCCGTCCCGGCCCGGGTTCGTGAGGCTGATCTCGATCAGCCATCCGTCACCGTACGGGTCGTCGTTCATCAGCTCAGGCTCGTCGCTCAACCGGTCGTTGCGTGCGGTCACCTGGCCGGTCACCGGGCTGTAGATCTCGGTGACGGACTTGACCGATTCCACAGAGCCGACCGGCTCACCAGCCTCGAATCGTTCACCGACCTTGGGCTGCTCCACGAAGACGATGTCGCCGAGTTGTTTTTGGGCGAAGTCCGTGATGCCGACGCGAACCTTGCCGCTGCTCTTGGTATCAACCCATTCGTGTTCGTTGGTGTACTTCAGGCTTTCGGGGATGATCGTCACGATCTGAGTCTGCTGCAGGCTGCGATCAGAGAGTGACAGATTCGACATGCAGGGGCCGAGTTTCGCCCGGGAATCCCCCGGACGCCGGTTCGCCGTCCTTCTTCGAGTTCCGTCGAACACCTCTACGTCGGCACGCCGGTGACGGCCGATGGTACTGACGAGGGCCGCACGGAGCGTAGTGCACAGCGAGGCCCGAGGCTCGAACGTTTGGTCGGGGAAGCTGACGCTGTCGATGGGAAATTGCGTGAAATTCCACACGCGGGGCTGGGAGGCGGTCCTCCAGCATGCAGGTATGAACGTTGAAGCCGAACGCGGGCATGGGATCCGCCACACGCTGCTGCGGCCTACCCGATCCCTGCCGGCCAGCCACGCCCTCCCTCAACGCCATGGACCGCATCCGCACCCCGGCGGTCAGCAGCCGGCGGCCCACACGTACGGCATTCGGGGCCGAGCACCCGAATGGCCAACACGATCTCGAGCCACGTCCCAGCGCTGTGCTGCACCTTCCCTCCAACAAGCGGGTTTGGTCCACCGCGGGCCCCCACATCGCAGCGGTGAAGGCGAGCGCCTTCACCGGTTAAGGGTCCGCAAGGGGCCGACCTGTGTAGAGGGGAGGAAGAGAAAGCATTACGCCCGTTTTTGAAGATGATGACGAAATCAGCGAGCACACGAACACCGCTGAAACACACGGCGATCAGAATCAGCCGATTGGGCACAACGCCTGCCGTTCACCACGGAGTGTGAGCCGGAGCACCCAATGACTGCGCCCCCGCAACACGCGAGCGCCACTCCCGGCCCTGGCTGCAGGCCGGGAGCGCCGCCGCGCCCGGGGGCTTGGCTGGCGGCTGGCTAGAAGGTGGCCAGCCGGAGCTGCAACCGGCAGCCGCCAGGTCGGTCGTCGGTGTCGATGCGCATGGTGTACGCGCGGGAGTTGTCCACGGGGCTGAAAAGGCCTGGGAACGGGCGGGCGTTCCCGCACTGGGCGCGGTCGCCGTCCGAGGAGTAGTCGACGTCGATCGACATGCCGATGGGGCTCGACAGAGCGAACGTGAGGTCGCAGCCACCGGGCCGGTTGTCGGTGTCGATCCGGATGCTGGGGCCGAAGGTCCGGGACGTCCTTTGTACCGGCATCTGGTGAGTGCCGGGGTTTCCGCATTGGGCCGGGTCAGCGCCGGGCGTGGGCTTGAAGGTGTAGGTGACGGAGGTACCGGCCAGGAGCGCGTCGGGGTCGTAGATGCCGAACGCGAGATGGCAGCCGCCGGCGCGGGAGTCGGTGTCGAAGCGGATCGCTTCGGTCACGTCATGGTCGAACTCCCACTGCTCGCCCGTTCTGCCGCCGCACTGTGCGGCATTGCCGTCGGCGCTGAACTGGATGCCGATCTGTGGAGCGCTGAAGGCCCTGGTCCGAGCCTGAGCGAGGGGTGCTGGAACAACACTGGCCGCAGCCACCGTTGCGGCAGCGGCGCAAAGCACCAGCACCCTGCGCGTGATGCCCTTCATGGCATCGAGTCCTTCCGTATGAGAGCAAGATCCGCCCAACGGACAAGGTTCCGGCGCTCCAGACACCCCAAACCCATTGCTCCCTAATAAATAAGCGCATACACCCTGAATAGCTCAATAGGCATCTTTTCTCGCTCGAACTCGGCGTCTGCAACGGCCGAGAAGGCCGTCTACCCAGGGCGGGTCTCAGCCGCGAACCTGCCGGGCTGGCCAGCGACAGCGCGCACGCGCTACGCGGCCAGTACCTTCGCGAGTTCCTCAGACGTCGGGCGGGCGGCAGGGCCTGCCAGGAGCACGGCCTGCAGAGCCTCTTGGAGATCGGGCCAAGGCCGGGAAGCGGCCATGGGGATGGTTCCAGTGGCGATGTGCTCGCGGAGCTGGTGCGGGGTGCAGGCCTTCGGGTCGATGCCGGCGGCCTCGTAGTCCAGGGGCCATGTGCCGGTGGTGCAGGTGCGCAAAGTGGCGGCGAGTGCGTACACGTCGGCGGCCGGCGTGACCTTGACGGGCTTGTCCCCGGTCAGGACGGCGGCGGCGAGTTCGGGGGCGAGCAGGTGGGTCAGGCCGCCGTTGAAGTCCTCGCCTTGGTCCCAGCCGCACCGCCAGGCCCAGGCGAGGTCGATGAGCTTCACACCGGTGGCGGTATGGAGGGCGTGGGAAGGCTGCAGGTCAGCGTGCACCCAGCCGGCCGCGTGCAACTCCGCGACAGCCGCACACACCTCGACCGCCGCCGTGCGCGCCTGCTCCAGGCCGGCCGCGCCGCTGCTGGCGCGGACAGGGGCGAACAGCTCGTACGTGGTCGGCCCAGAAAGCCATGCGGTCAGCAGCCAGGCCGCGTCCGCGGTCACGCCGCCGCCGGGGAGGTAGTCGACCTTGAGAGCCCTCAGGGCGGCGGCTTCGCGGGCGGTGATGGGGTAACCGGGGCCGCGGCCGACCTTCAGGGCGGCGGCGCCCCGGCGGCCGACCGCCTTCCACACCACCGACCCACGGCGGTCGGTGACCGCGGTCAAGGTCAGGCCGGAGCCGCATTGCGCGGCGACCGCGACCGTGGCGGCCGTCGGGATCGGGGGCTCGGTGCTCACGGAGTGCTCTCCTTCTCGGGCCTGGGCAGTCGGGCGGCCCAGGAACGGACGGCGGACCAGTCGCGGCCCAGGGCGTCGAAGACGCTGCGCCGTCGTGGTGGCCCTCGCGGACGGCCTCGGCCAGGTCGGGGGTGTTATGGAGGAAGCGCGGGTCGCGGGGGCGGACGGCGGGACGGACGGACAGAAACGTGGCCGGCGGGACGGGCAGGGTGGCGCCGTGGCGGTCGGTGCCCTGCTCGCCCTCCCAGAACTTGCCCAACATCAGCCCGACGGGGCCGTAGCGGTTCTTCAACGCCCAGGGCGGCCAGTCAAGGTGCCGGCACGCGGCCCCGACGACGACCAGGTTCTCGCACACCAGGTGCCCGCGGGCGCCCTTGGCCAGAAGACGTACCCGCTCCGCCGCAGCGACGGCGGCGGTGAACAGGGCGCCCTCGATATCGAACAGGTCCGCGCCCGGCTCGATCGCGTACGTCGTCCAGTACGTCAGCCCGTAGCCCACCGATGGGCCGAGGTAGGGGCAGTGCGTCGCGGTCGCCTCGATGTACTCGGCGAAGGCGGGGGTGGTGGTGCGGTCGGCGGTGATGCGCAGAGCCCCCACCCGGGCGGGCGAGGGCTCCGGTGCGCGGCCTGGGTCACTGCGCGGGCTCCTCGGTGAATTCCGGGCCGCAGTTCCACGAGACGGTGACGCGGCCGGTGGTGATGTAGGTGGCGAAGGCCTCGCCGTCCAGGCGGCCGCGCTCGTCGGTGAACCAGATCGCCGGCAGCGGCCCGTAGGCCTCGGTGTAGGCGTCGACCCAGTCGATCGAGCCCGAGCCAGAGATCGGGCTGTGGCCGACAATCGAACCCGCGTGCTCGAGGGAGAAGGCGGCGTAGGCGGGGGTGGTGAGCTGGTCGTGCCAGAAGGCGTCGACCGCGCCGGAGAACATCTGCGGCAGGCTCGCCCCGGCGCGGTGGCGTTCGCCGGCGATGGTCAGGAAGCGGGCCAACTCGGTCCGCTCCAGGGTGGTGGTGGTCATGGCGGTGCCCCTCTCGCTCGGTGGCAGGCAGGCGGTAGGTCAGATGCCCACGACCGCGCCGGCGGCGATGCGAGGGCGCCGGTCCTGGTCGGGCATCTCGACGGTAGGGGCCGCCAGGAGGGCGAAGGCGGACACATCAGGGGACATCTCACGGAGCTCGAAGAGGAGTACCGTCGGGGCCATCACCTCAAAGTCGGCCACGGCCATACCGCCACCGGTCCGGTGGCGTACGGGGGGTCTTGATGCCCGAGCAGGGGAACCCACGGTTCACCGCCCCCTGCCTCGCCCGCGGCTGGACTCTGCAGCCCGACGTGGCCGCCGCCTACGAGCAGCACGCCGCCCTGCTCGGCGAGCACGCCACCATCACCGTGCGGCAGGTCCGCCGCTGGGAATCCGCGGCGCCCGGCTGGCCCAACACCCTCTCCCGCCGCATCCTGCGCGCCATGTTCGGCATCCCCCTGGAGGAACTCGGCTTCACCCCGCCACGTTCGCACCACCACAAGACCGCCCCGGCCGCCGCGGCTACGGAGGGCACGGGGGGCGCGGGGAAGGCCATGCGCAGGCGGTCCTTCCTACAGGGCGTCGTCGGTGCTCCCCTGCTCGAGGCAGACGGCGCGCAGCGGCTGGACAAAGCGCTGGGCGACGCCCGCCGCTACAGCGACCGCACCCTGGTCGGCCACTTGAGAACCGTCCTCGACGAGACCGCGCGGGCCGACGGCCGTCCCGGCACGCGCCGCGCGCTGCCCGCGGCGATCGAGCTCCTTGAGGTGGTCGGCGAGCTGCTGCGGGAGAGCCCCGCGCCGGTGCGGCGCGAGCCGTTCGCGCTCGGGGCGCGGGCGGCGGAGTTCACCGCCTTCCTCCACCGCGACGGCGGCGCCCCCACCCAGACGGTGCTGTTCTTCCACGACCGCGCGGCCGAGTTCACGATGCTCGCCGGGGACGACCCGATGCACGCCTACGTCTTGCTACGCAAAGCCCAGGCCGTCGGCCGCGAGGACGCCGACCGGATGCCCGACCTCGCCGCCGCGGCCGCGCACGGCCCCTTCCCCGGGCCCGCGCCGAGGCCCTGCAGCAGCAGGCCCGCGCCCTCGCCCTGACCGGCGCCCCCACCGACGACGTCGCCCGTGCCCTGGACCAGGCCCACGTCGAACTCGGGCCACTGTGCGCCGGATACAGCACCGACCGCCTCGCGGTGCGGAGTGCGATCAGCTACCGCGAGGCCGGACAATCGGCCAAGGCCGTCGAAATGTTCCGCTCCCGCCTGCCTCACGCCCGCTTCGCGCCCCGGGACCATGCGTTCTTCACCGCCCACCTCGCCGGCGCCCTCGCCGCCGCCGGCGAGCCCGACCAGGCCGCCACCACCGGCCTGACCGCCCTGGGCCTCGCCGCGGGCCCCGGCTTCGGCCAAGCCCTCACCGAGCTACGGCACACCGCCGGACAGCTGCGACCCTACGCACGCCGGCCTGCCGTACGCGAACTCCGCCAAGCGCTGACCGCTGTGACCGTCTAGGTCCTCATGCTTCGCTCTGAGTTGCCCGCAGGCCAGAGAATCCGCGCTCTTGGGCTTCGGCTATCCGGTTGCCGTAGAAGGCAAGCCAGATCTGAGGGCCGACGATGCCCGGGTGGCGCCCGAGGTGAAAGAACTGCTTCAGGAACCAGGCCTGCCGGTCAGGATCCCGGACCTCAGCCGCCACCTCCTCAAGATCATCAAGGGCACCCAAGACCTCTTCGTGGAAGGTCAGGTAGCGTCCCCTCAGACCTGCCTCGCCCCCTGGTCCGCGGGCGGTGAGCGACCCCCGACCGTGCCAGCTCTCGTCCATCGCCTGAGCTATGTACCAGCGGACGGGGTCACGCTTCTGCTTCGCGTTGTTGCAAGGGCGGCAGGCAGGAAGAAGGTTGTCCAGATCGTCGGAACCACCGTTGGCGAACGGTACGACGTGGTCCATGGTCTCTGCGGGGCGACTGCACCAATAGACGCATCGCCCTCCGTTTGCGGACAGCACGCACATGGCTTCCCAGAGCATGAAGCTGCGGCGGCGCCTCTCGGTTGCCTGGCCCGGCAGGAAGCTACGTCGGGGCACGCTCAGTCCTTCTATCGCAGAGATGCTGCCAGCACAGCCAAAGCCGGGGGCGCGATCATCGCATGACCCGGCAAACAAGCCCTACTCGGCAGTCAGGAAGCCGGTGACGCGCTCGATGAACTGCGCCTGCCAGGCCTGCGACTGCGGGTGCGCGTATGCGGGATCCTCGTGCACGGCGAACCCGTGCTGCGCGCCCTCGAGCTCCATCAACTCCGCCGGCCCGCCGAGCACGCAGACGTAGCGGCGGGAGGACTCCACCGGCACGAACGTGTCCTTCGTACCGTGCACCAACAACGCTGGCGCCCGCACCGCACGCAGATACACGTCCGGGTCGAGGTAAAACACCTCGTTGTGCAGAGCCCGGCCCAGCTCGAACGGCGACAGCTCCGTGAAGCCTCGCTCGTCCAGGTCCCGGGCGGCCTCGGGGGTGAGGTAGTCGCCGTCGAAGTAGGGGCGGCCGTCGACGTAGCGGTCCTTGTAGTCCAGCCGCGGGTTCAGCAGCACCAGCCAGTCCACATCCTGCGGCCGCGACCCGGCGTGCAGCGCGGCCGCCCCGCCGGCGAACGACGCCGCGATCACATGCACCGGGCTCCCGAGCCCAGACTTCGTGCGGGCGAAGTCGCCGGCCGCCCGGGCGACCTGCTGACCCTGCACACCCTGCACTGGGCCGATGAAATCCGGGACCCCCACCAGGAGGTCGCTGACCTGCCGGGCAAGGCGGAGCCGACCCCGGCCTAGGGGAAAATGGCCCACCAGCTCATCGACGCGCTCACCACCGACTGGAACCCCGAGGACTTCCACGACACCTTCCAGGAGAAGGTGAAGGCCCTGATCGAGGCCAAGGCCGCGGGCGAAGCCGTGGAGAAGGCCGAGCCGGCCGCCCAGCCCGCCGGCGTCGTCGACCTGATGGAGGCCCTGCGCGCGAGCGTCGAGCGGGCCCGCAGCCCGAAGGACACCGGAGACAAGGCCCGCACCTCCGGGTCGCTACGGTCGCTGACGAAGACCGAGTTGTATGAGAAGGCAGCGGCAGCCGACATCCCGGGCCGCTCCTCCATGAACCACGACCAGCTCGCCGACGCCCTCACACACGCCGGCCAAGGCCGGCGCAAGACCTGACCTGCCCGCCGGCGTACGTCCGGCACGGCGCGGCCGCGGTCAGGACACCGTCACGCGCACGTACAGCTCGCCCGTACTGATCGCCTCCGCCTGCTCCCGGAGGTCCGCGTCCGTGAAGCCCAGCAGCGCCTCGTCGGCGGCCCGGCGGAGCAGCGGAAGGATCTCGGCGACGGGCCGGCCCCGACGCACATCCGCGAGCTCGGCGAAGGCGCGCTGGTAGGGGGCGCCATAGGTGCTCGCGCTGTCGGCCAGCAGCCGGTCAAGGTGCTGCCGCTCGATGCTGATCTCGCCCATGACCTGTTCCTCACATCCTCAGCGGTCCCGGTCCGGACCCCCGCGCCTTCGACGCTACGAGGCAGGTCTGACATCGCCCCCCCGACCCAGCACCGGGCGCGTTGCGGCTGATCCTGGACAAGCTCGCGAGTGGGCGGCGGCATCAGCCCCTCGGCGGTGAGTAGGTGCCACTGGCAGCCGGGGACGAGGCGGTCGAGCCGCTGGAACTCCTCGAGCTGGTAGGGCAGCACCAAGGCGTCGAGGGCGTGCTGGGCGGGTAGCCAGTCGTGCTGGCCAGGCCGGCCATCGCATAGCGGCCCTCCAGCCACCCCGCCCAGCTGCCCGGCGGCGGGTTCGCCCTCGACCCGGCCGCACAGGTCCAGAGCCCACTGCGGCGTACGGTCTTCCAGGCCCGCGCCAGGGCCTGAAGCGGAGCCCTGGCAGCCAGCTCGACTCGGCGCCAGATCGTCAGCTCCAGGCGCGGCGGGGGTGGATTTGCGCTACGGTGCTCGCGGCTGGACGCGCACCGCCACCCGCCGCAGGCTCGACGCCCACGCCGTCGGCCGGCGATCGGCCAAGGTCCTTCGGGGCCCGCGGAGTCCGCAGACGTGTACCTCCCGTCGGTGGGCAGCGTGGGTGTGCCCGCCGGATCCGGAGACACTGATGCCCCGCAGCCAGAATTCCGCCGCCCAGCGCGCCCGTGAAGCCCAGCAGCAGGCCGGCGGGAAGTACACCGCCCTGCTGCGCGACGCCGAGGACACCAAGCTGCCCCGAGCTTTCGCTTTCCGCGACCTGCTGGCGGAGTGCTCGACCTCTCCCCAGATCACCGTGGCCTGGGGCTACGACCCCGAATACGACATCCACGGTCCGCAGATGTTCAACTCTGAATTGATGGGTGGGCCGGTCCCCTACGGCACCGTGCTGGCTCTCGCCGGGGCGTTGTCACAGACCGAGATGGACACCGCGCTGCTCGTCGAGTCCCACCGTCGCCTGGAGAGCGCGGTCGTGAGCTGTGACGGGCGCCGCTTCGACCTGATCCTCACCCAGGAAATGATCTACGAGCTCTGTCGGACCCCTCAGTGCCGCCACCACCCCGTAGAGGAACTCGACATCCCCTTCTGCACCGATCATCTCGCCGAGCGCTCAGCGCACGAACTGGTGAGGATGGCGAGCAACTGGGGCCACACCCGGATGGAGGCCGGCTCCAACAACCCGGGCAACGCGAGCACAGGGCCGGAGGGTGACCAGCTCGTCCGTGCCGCCGTGGCCCGCGCCACCGTCGCGAGGGTCCTCGACCGGATGCTCGAGGCGTGCTTCGGGGACCTGAACCTGATCGACGACATGTACTGGGACGCTGACGTCGCCATGGCCGTACGCCACGGGATGGACCGCGAGCGGCTGCGCCTGGAGAAAGTGGCGAACACCGAAATCTCCAGGATCCGAAAGGCCGCAGGGAACTGCGCCGCGTGCGGCCGGACGCTGTCCCGGCACAGTCCCGGCTGGATGGTCCCCCCACAGTTCTGCTCAACCAACTGCGCCCCCGCCACGGCGCCATAACCGGCCGACCCCTGGGCTCAGCTCTCCCCGTGACCCCAGTTCCTGCGCGGGGCAGAGCAGGCCGGTGCGCGACACCAGGGCCCGGCGGGCGCCGGGCGGGGCGGTCACCAGTCGGTGCTGCCGGGCCAGATGGCGTCGACTACCCACGGCAAGGCGACCTGTTGCAGCTCGTTGGCGAACCGGTCGCGGGAGCCGGTGGCCACCTGGGCGGCCCACTGCCGCGCGGCGCCCGCGGCCCAGTCGGCCACCTGCAGCTGCGGGTGGGCGGTGCTGTCCGGGAACTCGATCCGGCTGGCCATGAGCGGGGGCATGAACCGCCCCGGTTCCGACGGGTCCGGGATCCGGTGCACCGTGCTCAGCAGGGCCGCGTTGCAGTGGATGACCTTGGACTCGTCGTGCACTAGCCGGAACTGGCCGATGTCCTCGCCGAAGGCCCGGCACAGGGAGTAGAGCGAGGGGACCGCCGGGTCGAGGAGGTCCGGCTCGTCCCCGGCGGCGAGGCCGGCAGCGGTCTCCTCGGCCACCTCCCGGCAGTCCTCCAGGGAACCGATCAGCTCGGCGAAGTCGGCGGCCGCCACGGTGTCCTTGAAGGCCGTCACCGCGGCGAACAAGGCGTCGGTCGGCGCCTTCTGCCGCGCCCAGTCCCACGAAGGCCTGGAGCAGCCGGTCGTAGGCGGCCGGGGCGCCGAGCCGCGGGCCGACCGCGTGCAGCAGGTCGGCCAGGCGGAGCGCCTGGCCGTCCTCGTAGAGGTTGTGGCCGTTGGCGAAGACCTGCGGCTCGACCACCACGTCGACCAGCTTGGTCATCACCATGAACCGCTTGTCGACCACGTAGACACGCATGCTGCCGACGGGCAACTGCTCGAAGGCCCGCAGCAGCGCCCTCCGGCCCCAGGGTGAGCGGGCGAGGGAGGTGTACTCAGGTTCCTTCTGGCCGGACGGGCACTGCGGACCTCGTCGACGAGGGCGGCGGCCAGGTCGTCATCCAGGTGGACTCCGGCCAGCGTGAACACCGGCTGCTCGGCATCGAGCAGGTTGGGGCCCGAGTGCCCGGACTCGTCGGCGTAGACAACCGGCAGCCGGAAAGATGAGGTACTCATCGGGGCATCGTGCAGGGTGGATGCCCGGATCCGCTTCCCATATCGGCGGCCGGGACTTCACACTCGAGGCGAGGAAGGGACTCCGCATGAGCTCACAGCCCGTACACCAGCACACGGCCGCGCCAGCGGCGCCGGCTCCGGCCGCCGCAGCGAAACTCCGTACCCGGATCGCCGGTCACGCAGCGGCCAGGCGCTGACTGCCCGCCTTCGATCGCGACTGGAACGCCGCCCTGGAGGAGTCCCGGGCGACATTCGACCTGACCGCGCTGTACGACGTCGTGCGCGAGTGGGCCGGGGCGTCTGGAGACCGCGCCGGCGGTCGCCGCGTTCGTCGACTCCGGCTTCGCGGACACCGACAGCGTCGCCCTCGAGGACGTCCTCGGGGCCCGCCGGTGAGCGACGCCTGGCCCGTCCGGCTCGCCCCCAGACCGCGGCCTACCTCGCCGACCTCGACCCGCTTGTGCAGGTGATGGTCCGCGACCTCCTCGACATCGCCGCCCGCTCCCCGTGGAGCTGGCCCCAGTGGGACCGGACCGACCCCGAAGGCGAGGACGTGCGGCGGGCCTCCATCGGGGCGCTGACCGTCGTCTACTCGGTCAACCGGCAGCTCGGGCACCTGCGTGTCATCGCCATGGCCTGGGCCGGGTGACCTCTCACCAGGCAGCACGTCAGGTCTGGCGGACGGCACCGCGCGCTGGGGGGCCAGGAGCTCGCGCGCGGAGTTCACGATCAAGGCCCCCTGGACCTCACCTCCTGCACAAGACTCGATCCGGGGGCAGGCCCGGTGTCAGGGAAGGGCAGGGGATGGACACGACCACGGCCGTGATCACCATCGGTTCGGTCATCACCGCGAAGGCCTTCGCGCTGTGCGGGCTCTGGCTGCGCCTGCGCTGGCGGGCTCACCGCGAGCAGCGCCGGCACGACTACCTTCTCGGCATCGCGGACAAGGTAGTCACCGGCGGCCTGGTGGAACTCGATGACCAGGACCGTGACGGCCAGCGGCTGCGAGTACGCATCTCCCGCCCTCAGGAGCAAGGGGAGGGTGCCTCAGCATGAGCGTCCACGAACAGGGCGACAGCGCTGAACGCCCCGCCGTCGCACCAGCGACACCGGATCAGTTCGACCAGCGGCACGGCCTACGGCACGCGAAGGACCAGGCGTTCAGCTCCTTCTACCGCGCCACCGTCCGCTCCTTGGTGGGGTTCCTGGTGAACCAGGGCGCTGGCGTGCACGTCGCGGCGGATATCGCTCAGGACACGATGTTCTCCGCCTATCAGCACTGGGACGACATCAAACATCCCCGGGCGTGGGCATACACGGTCGCCTCCCGCGCGCTGGTCCGCAAGATCGCCTCCTGCGAGGAGGAACTCGTCGAACAGGTACCGGAGCCGACGTCGCTGCTGGCCAACCCGGACGCGATTGCGGAATGGGAGACGCTCCACGACCTGCTGCCCCTGCTGGACAGCTTGCCGGCCCGGCAGCGACAGATCCTGGCCTGGACCCTGTCCGGGTTCACCCCCGGCGACATCGCCGAACAACTCTGCCTAGGCGACGAGGCAGTGCGCGCCAGCCTCTACAAAGCCCGTCGCGCCATGGCCAAAGCGATCAAGGAAGGGGAGGAGGGACAGTGACCGGCCAGCACACGCACGGCAACGACGAGGACCAGACAGTCAGCAGTCGGCTCGACCGGCACCAGTACAGCCTGGACAGGAGCCTGGATCGTGCCCTCGATATCGAAGCAGGCCTGCGCGAAATCCTCATCCACTCCCGTCACGACACTGCTGTCGACGCCCTCGACACCGTCCTGGACGTCGAATCCGGACTGGCTGACATCCTTGCGCCCGCACCCCAGCCCCGGGCGGCCGAGACTCAGCACCGCCCCAGGGCAGGAAGCTCTCTTCCGGTACTCAGTCCCACAGACCGCATGGCCCTGCGCGCCCATCCAGACGTCAAGGCAGCAAGGCTTTGCCTCGAGCGTCACCTCGACCGCGACCGCAAGTTCCGCCGCGCCCACGCCGACGACCTCGCCCTCGCCCCCGGCCTCGCCCCCGGCCTCGCCCTCGCCCTCGCCCGCGCCCTCGCCCACACTCTCGCCCGCGACCTGGACCTCGCCCTCGAGCGCGCCAGCGAACTCCTGCTCGCCGACAACCGCGACCTCATTGGCCTTCTCTCCGTCACCCGCAGGCGCGCCAGCGCTTTCGCCAACGACCTCAACCCCAACCTCGACATCGGAAACAGCCTCAAGCTCGCCCGCAGTGTCCACGTCGCCCGCCGCCGCGCACGCGACCTCGGCCTCGACACCGACATCGTTTTTGCCCTCATCCTCACCCGCGCCCGCGCTTGCGCCCGCGACCTCGCCCACACCCACGAACTGGGCCGCGCCGACACTCCTAACCTCGATGCCTTCACCAAGATCCGTACCAACGAGGTTTGCCGGGCTATCGGCTTGGCCCTAGGCCAGGAGCCCCCTCGCCTCGATGCCGACGCGGCGTGCAGACTCCTGGACGACTTCACCCATGACGACCTGCGCGACGCCGATCTAACGGGGCTGCAGCACCTCAGCGGAGTGCATTGGTCGCAGCGCACCCAATGGCCCCCGCCCGTAGACACCGAAGCCCTCAAGGCCCGCTCAGACGAGACCCCGCCCGGAAGCGGAATCTGGGTCGTCCGATCCGGAACCATCCGTAACTTCGCCGATCTGACATGACCGGCGCAGACATCTCGGTTGGGTCCCGACGGCTGCGGAGGATGCGGGACGACCGGTGCCGTGCCCCGGGCTTCCCGGCCAGCGCAGGGCCCGCCGCAAGTACGAGAGCCGCGTCCACCTCTCTCGTGGCCGACAACCCGCGCTGAGAGCGATCTGCCGCGCCTGCCGGTTCGCGGAAGCGGCCTTCGCCCGCAGGGGGGTCGGGGCCGCTGCCGCAATACCTTCGCTACGTAGCTGGGTCCCAGTCCTCCGGGTCCGCGCCCTTCCCCTCGCCGAACTCCGGATCGGCGAGGTCGACGCCTTCAGCGTCCTCAAGCCCGGCGGCGGCGAGGAGAGCGCGGATGTCGGCTGGGCGGTGGGCGACTCCGATGGCGACTCAGTCGTACCGAACCCGGCGCCAGCCGTTCTGCCGCGGCCCTGCCTCAAGTGGCTCAGGTCCGGCAGCCAAGTCGGCTCCACGACTTGCCGCCCCTCCGTGCCTTCCTGACTTTCCGTCGGCCGCTGCTTCGATGTCAGCGCTACACGTAGACTCTGGGCTACCTCACTGAGGCTCTCTCCCTACACCTGCCAATCGGCAGGGCCCCTGATCGGGGGGCAACTGAGAGCACCGGGAGGTGCCGCATGACGAGCACGGACGGCACGGACAACAACGGCAAGAAGAAGCGCAACCGACGCAGGCCGCCCTGGCAGCGTGCGTTGGTCTTCTGGTCTCCGGTGTACGTGCCAGTGGTCGTCGAAGTGATGAGGTGGTTCAACCCCCAGGTGTGACCGTGCGCGATGCGCGGCCGAATGGTTGTGCTCGGCGGCGTACCGGGCCGCGGCGGCGTAGGCGCGGTTCCAGGCGGCGGTGAGCTGTCCTCCTTGGGCGGGAGACGGTCCCAGCGCATGCCCAGGACGTCGAGGGTTTGGAAGATGCCCACGGGGAGCTTGCCCGTGGTGTGCAGGCCGCGTTGGCGTGTGAGCCAGATCCCCAGGCGGACCCCGTGTTGTTGACTGCCCATCACCGCGGAACCAGCCGCGATGATGGGCCGTCGTGGTGACCGTGAGACTCTCCCTGCTCCGGAACGAGACCCAACGGCGCGGTCTGCGACTGTGGCACATCTGGCTCGTTCTCCCCCTGGCTTCATCACCGCGATAGCCATCGCCGGCGGCGCGTTCTGTGCCGGGTGGGACCTGCTCGGCGCCCACGGGCTCAAGCCCGAGCCTCGCCTCGACTCCAAGATTTCTCGTACTCGCGGCGGGCCTCGCGCTGGGTTGTTCAGCGAAGTGCGGGGGACCGCTGGCCAGGCCCCGACACCTGAAAAGGCGGGTGTCGGGGCTGACCTGGGAAAACGCTTCGATAGGGGGGTGGGGGCGGATTCAGCGGGCGGGATCGTGCCACGGCCGCGATGAAGCTGCCTTGCGAGGCAGCCACCGGGTCAGTCCCGCCAGGGGGTGCCGAGGGCGGTGGCGGCCAGGGCGCGCAGGTCGTCTCCGGGCGTGGTGGTCATGCGCAGGCGGAGACGCTGGCGAAGTAGATAGCCAGGCCGGTGGCTGCGGCGCCCGCGCCGGTGAGGATCGCCTGGAGGATGCCAGCGCTGGAGCGGTGGGCCAGCAGCCCTACAGTAATCGCAATGCTGCGGTCGGTGGACAGGGCGAGCAGCTTGGCTTCGTAGGTGAGAACCCGTTCTCGTGTACGGAGCCACCCGGTGCCCGGCGGGTCCCGCCACCGGGCTGCCGCTCCATCACCGGCTCCACGTTGCCCCCGTGCTCGGCGCACCAGGACACAGAGACCACGCGGCCGCACTCGTGCGGCGCGCAGCCGCAGGCCTGGCCTGGCCTTGCCTGGGCCGACGTACACCCTTCCTCGGCCGGCCGCTAAGACGTCCAGTGGAGGTGCCACCACAGGCCAATGACGGCCGGGGGCTGCAGAAGGCCAGCAGGAGAGGCTGCCGAAGATCCTATTGAGCCCTGTGTTGCTCACTGCTCCGTGCCGGGAGCCCGGTATCGCACTTGCTCGGCTCTGCGCAGGGCGTGGAGTGTTTCATCGACGGTCAGGAGGACGGTCGTCTCGAAGGAGCTGAGCGCGCCACCGCCGCTGATCGCCAGTGCCACCGCGGCCATGGATACGTTGTCCGGTGCTTCCCACAGGTTGTAGCCGTCGTGCGTGCCGAAGGCGTACCAGAAACCATGGAGCTTCCCGCCGACGGACTCGATGTACGACCGAGCGGCTTCTGCGCGGTCCTCGGGGTGCAGCGTCAGCCTCGCCCAGGTCTCTGGCGTGTAGCTGAATCTCGATAGATAGAGCGGCATCGCGTGTCTCCTTCGTTTCATCCACGCGTGCCCGCACTGGAGTGCAGGGTGCCGGACGTGTCGCGTAGGTCCCCCGATCAGCCGGGCACGATGACCGGGACAGCCCATAGCCGGGCGGCCACGTCCTCCAGACCTGCCAGGGCGGGCACAGGATCGGAGACCTGCCCCGGGCGGTGTCTGCCGTGCTCGCCGACGGGGTCGCGTTCGTTCTGCGGCCATCGAGCACCGGCGGCAGGAGCGGGCGGCGCCTTGTGGCGCGGAAGCAGCTAGCGGCACTGGCGCAGGCCCACCAGCGGCCGTCGGCTCAGGTACTGCAGGCCGCCGCGGCGCGGGAACTGGCGGCGGGCTCGGCCGATGTCCGGGTCGCGTACGACATCATCGACGGGTAGACGTCGACGAGCTCGTGGTGCAGACCCCCGCCTCCTGCTCCCAGGAGAGCCCGCGGCAAGCGAAAGCGCGCCAATCAGGACGACGACGCCTCGCAGGTCTTCAACGAGACGTGGCTGACAGCACCGACGACGACGGCACGCTGACCGACCCGAAAGGATGGCGAGTTCTAGCGGGTGGTCACCTGAGACGGTACGACGTACACCTTCGGCCTGAACAAGTCGCCGGGCGCTCCCGACTCCGACCGTACGAACTCGGTCTGAACCGTCCCTGTGTACGGCGATGACGCCGGGGAACCCGGCTGCAAGAAGGGCACCTCCTTCTCCACTCGCTCGGTCCAGCAGGCCTCGCGCTGGAACCTCGACCTCGTCCAGGACCTCCGCGGCAAAGGTTCCACGTACTGGCACACCAAGGAGGCAACTACTATGCAAAGAATGGCGTTACGGTTCCTCGGTCGGGCTTTCCTCGGGTTCCGCTGGGTTGTTGAGTACGTCGGCGAGGGCCGCGCCGACGATCGCGTGGGTGACCGCCCGCCACGGCTCGAAGACGTCTTCCTCCCGGAACGGCGAACCGAACATCAGATGCACCGACTTGTTGACGACGGCGCCGATGAGGACGACCATCCTGGAGCTGATTCCGAGCCCGAAGGCGTCGATCAGCAGGGTGTCCATCAGGTTGTCGATGTCCAGCGGCTTCACCATCCTGTCGCCCAACCAACGAGACGCCAGGGCCGCGATCAGGGCGAGCGGCACCGCTGGCACCAGGCGCCAGATCTCCCGGCTACGCAGGAAGGACTTCCACCACGGGACAGGCGGCCCCTCGTAGTAGGTGGTCTTGTACGTGCCGTACGGGTCCGTAAAGTTAACGGTGGTTTTGGAGTTGTTGGGGGTTCAGCGGCGGGCGGCTGAGAGCCGGCCGTCGAAGGTGATGTCGAAGGCGTTCAGAGCGGCCTTCCACCGCTGGGTCCAGCGTTTACGCCCCTGGCCGGTGGGGTCGAGACTCATGATGGCCATGTAGACGCACTTGATGGCGGCCTGCTCGTTCGGGAAGTGCCCGCGGGCCCGGACGGCTTGCGGATCCGCGCGTTCACGGACTCGATCGCGTTCGTTGTGCAGACGATCCGTCGTATCTCGGTGTCGAACTGGAGGAACGGCACGAACCGGCCCACGCGTTCTCCCACAGCCGCACGATCGCGGGGTAGTTCTGGCCGGGGGCGGGCCTGGCGGCGGGACCCTGCTGGGCCGGGAGCGCGGCCACAGCCCGGTCGACGCCGGCCATGCGCGCCGCAAGCAGGGGCCAGGCCCGGGTGCTGACCAGCAGGCCGGTGCGCAGCACGGCCGCGCGTAGAGCTGCCAGGATCGGGATGACCGCGGTACCGGTGAGGGTCTTCGTTGCCACATCGATGAACCACGCCCCCACGGGCGCACCAGCTCCCCATCCGCATCGACCACCAGCGACGCCTGAACATGGTCGGCCTCCCAGGTGTGGTTCCGCCACTGCATCGGTCGACGCCCGACCACATCATGAGCCCGGGCCGCCTCCGGCCCCCGGGCCAGAGCTGCGCGCTCCCCCGCGGTCAGAGCACGACGCACCGCACGTAGGGGCGTCGACAACGACGGCACCGGATCCGGTAGAGGGAATGCGTCGGTCGGCGCACCGCCCGGAACCGCGACAGCCGGCCCACCGGCCGCCCTCCGGGCCCGAATCACCAGCTACCAGCGCGCCCCTGAGCGGCCGTCCTGGCTGTGGGGCGCCCGGGCGTTCGCCTACGCCCGGCCGGCGGCCGGGACGCCATCGTCGTTCGCGGCCTGCGCCTGGTCCGCATCACCCCCGCCGCGGGCACCGCATCCCTTGCAGGCCGCAGCGCCGACCGGCTCGGGTGCGGCCCCGGACATGTCCGTCCGGGGAGGTCTCGTCGCCTCGGCGTGCCGGGACAGGATGTGCCCGAGGTGCTGCCAGCGGCGCAGTTCGCGGGCGTCCAGGTGATGCATGCGGCCGACGCCCGACGAGGTCCAGGCGGTGGCACCCGTACCCAGTACGGAGCAGATCAATGCGAACCACACAAGGTTGTTGGTCACTGCGGGTCCTCTCCGGTGAAGGTGATCATGGGGAGCGCGTTCCGGCTCTCCGGCGACATCTCGTCATAACGCTTCGGCATATGACGGGTTGCGCTCCGTCAGCCGTTTGCCGTCACGACGGCCACCGGCCCGGCGGCGGACCGGACGACCATGCGGGCATTCCCGATCAGGGGCGCGCGCCCGGGCGTGAGCGCCGTGGCGCGGCCCCGTGCGCGGTGCCCGTCGACCGTCCGATGATGTGCCCGCAGCCAGCGGAGGTGCCTCTCCGGGACGCGCGGACCGATCGTGCCGACCGAGGCGATCGGGCTCCGTCGTCCCCCCTTCGAGCTGGAAGGACCGCCGCGCCGACCGGATACCGGACCACCGCCCCGACGTGCCGTCCGTGAGCGCAGAACCGATAAAAGACACTGGTCAACACTGCTTTACTTCGTCGGCGTCACCTGTACGGAGCAAACCCTCGCCGGTATCCGGAGCGTTGGGTGGACTATGACAAGAGCAAAGAACGAAGCAATGTTCTCGCTGAGCACAGGGAGCGACGCGGTCGACGGGCAAACCCGGACCGCAAGGGTGGGGAAATGGACGTACACGCCCGTCCCGCCAGGCGCGGCCGAGGAAACTGACGCGACCCTTCACCGTGAGGGCCTGGAGGTCAACCTCCACTATTCGTCCTCGATCTTCGAGGACTTTCTGGACACGGTGTTCAGGATCCAGGACGAGTTCAACCGGAGGTCGCAGGAGGTCGCGGCGCTCAAGGCGCCGACCGGCGAGTCACGTGGGCGGATGCCCCGTGTATGAGCAGTACGGCCACTACTCGCCCCAGTCGGAGCCCGCTGCCTTCTGGCCGGAGGCGGACCGGGAGCAGCACGCCGCCTACGGCGGGCCGCTCGGGCCGGGCGGGGTCGACGCCCCGTGGGACCTGTCGGAGGAGCTAGCCCATCTCTGCAGCACAGGTAACGTCGCGGCACCGGGGCGGGCAGAGTCGATCGGCCAGGTCACGTTCGGTCAGACCTGCGACGAGACCGTCACCGGCGTCGGAGTCGGCCTCGCCTCGGGCCCGGCCGACGGAGGGCTCCCACCGGGCATCGGCCAACGGCATCCCGCACCGGTCCCGGGCGGGCACCGCCGGGGGAGCACGGCGAGGACACCGGTGGTGGCCGTCCTGCGGACCAGCAGCCTCTGCACGGCCGTGCTCGTCGCCGTCATCGCCACCGTGGTCAGTATGTTCAGCGGTCTCGCCGTCTGCGAGGCCCTGCGGCACAGCGCCGGGCCCCGCACGGCGCACGACGTGGCCAGTTGGTGGCCCCTGCTGATCTACGGCCCCTGGATGGTGGCCTCCCTGTCCATCCTGCGGGCCGCCCTGCACCAGCACCGGGCCCTGCACTCCTGGTCGATCGTCCTGCTGTTCTCCACCCTGGCCACGCTGCTCTGCGTGGCCCAGGCACCGAGGACGTTCGCCGCGCAGGCCGCGGCCACCCTTCCCCCCATCGCTGCGCTGGCCTGCTTCCAGCAACTCGTCCGGCAGATCACTCTGACGCGCCCACCCCGCCAACTCGCTCCGCGGCACCGCAGCGGTCGGTCCGCCCAACTCCGGCCGCCGACCGCGGCGGGCGGCAGGCCGGGCCCATCGCTCCCCGACTACGGGGGGCGGGACCAGCGGGACCCCGACCGTACGGGCACCGGGTACCGGTACCGGTTCCGCTACGGATCGTGAGGGTCGCGCGCTCCCGCCGGGTGCTGCCCGGTCGCCCCCGGCTGCCCGGGGCGACCGGGGGCGGGGCGGCGGCGCAGGAATCCGCCGTGCGGGGGCGGCCGGGCACGGGGCCACGGAGCGCGGTGGCGCCGACGCCCAATGCCATGCAGTCGAGCGCCGCTAACTTCTCGGACACCTCAGCCCTTCCCGGAAACCCACGAACGTGATCACGTGCACCCCAGGAACGAAGATCGAAACCCATAAGTCACGGGCTGCGCACAGTCTCAGCCCTATGAGTCTCCCGCGCTGACCCACCGTGGCCCTGCCCTCGAGCACCGCACGAGGGCTTCGACCCGCCCCGTTCGCGGCGCGACGCGCTCCATCCACCCGACCCAGACCGAGAGGTCGACACCATGACCCACGTGCTCACCCACGCCGACGCCGACCGCCTCCGGTACAGGCGGCGCCAGGACGCCGCGTACCAGGCTGGGGAGGAAGCCGTCACGAACCTTCAGGCCGCACTCGCGCTCGCCGGGCTGGCCCTCCCCTCGCTGGGCAACGACGGGCCGGTGGGCTGCCGCGGTTTCGTCCGGCTCGGAGGGTGCAGCGTCGCACTCGCCAACCGGCTCGCCGAGGTCATCACCGCAGGTGCCCACGCCCTGGAAGGCCCGCAGCTGTGAGCGCCGGGACATCCAGCCGGTGACCGGTTCGGAGGACACCGCATGAACGCCTGGCAGGCCGACCCCTACCGGTTCCCCGGCTTACGGGGTCTACCGTACGACGAGGAAGCCGGCGCCCGGATCCCCGCGAACCCCCTGTCCGATCCCCTCCCCGACGCGGACCGCCGACCGGGCACCGAGGGCCTCACCCACCGTCGACGCCACGACCTGCACACGTGCCTGACCGTCGCGGGCATTACGCCGCGCGACGGCGACCTGCATGCCATCGACGTGCTCTGCCGGGTCGACGACACCACGTACGTGGCTCTCCGACGATGGATCACCGGATCCCCCTGACCGGCCTCTACCAGCCACGAGCGGACAGCCCGTCAACTCCGCATTGGGCCAAACAGGTGGTGCTCGCGATGCGGGTGCACGACCTGATCGGCCGCCTATGCACAATGCGTTCTGTCGGTGTCTGACGTGAGGTGTGCAGCCCGCGCGCGTTCTGGAGCTGGAGGTACACCGCCCATGGCGGCGAACGGACATGCCACGGTCAGGAGGCGCCGCCTGGGCGCGGAGCTCCGCCAGCTCCGCAAGGCCGCAGGCATGACCTCCATGCAGACGGCAGGACATCTGCTGGTGTCGCAGTCCAAGATCAGCCTCATCGAGACCGGCCGCCGCGCCATCAACCCGCGCGACGTACGCGATCTGTGCCGGCTCTACGGAGTCGCCGACCAGGACCTCGTCGACTCCCTGATGCGGATGGCCAAGGAATCGCGCCAGCAGGGCTGGTGGGTTTCCTGCGGAAACATCCCGTACGGCGTCTACGTCGGGCTGGAGACCGCAGCCGCCTCCATCCACACCTACGAGCCGCTGGTGATCCCCGGCCTGCTCCAGACCCGCACCTACGCGGCCGCCCTCATCACCGAAACGGTCCCTCACATCACGGACGAACAAGCCGCCGTCAGCCTGGACGTGCGGCTGCGGCGCCAGCACCGGGCTCACCACCCCGCCCGTTCCTTCCGGTTATGGGCGGTGCTGGACGAATCCGCACTGCACCGCGCGGTCGGTGACCGCGAGGTCATGCGAGAACAGCTGGAGCACCTCAACACCCTCGGCGCCGAACCGCACATCACCGTGCAGGTCCTGCCCCACTCCGCCGGAGCCCACGCCGGGCTCCTGGGCCAGTTCTCCATCCTCGGGTTTCCCGACGCGGATGCGGGAGTCGTCTACCTGGAGCGCTTCACCAGCGATCTCTACCTGGAGAAGCACGCCGACCGGCACCCGTACCACATCATGTACGACCACCTCCAAGCCCAGGCACTCAACCCCCACGACACATGGCACTTCATCAACGACCTCATCAAGGCGTCCTAGCACCGCGACGGTGCTTGCCGTGAGAGCAGGAAGCAGCGCCGCGACCGGCTCCACACCGACCAACTCGCCGCCCTCGCCGACCTCGGAGTCCAGTGAGCCGTAGCAGGCCGCGCCGAAAGGCTGCGCCAGGCAGCCATCCGTTACGGACGACCGGCCCACACTGTCATCGATCAGTAAAACTGCCCAGTCCTTGGCGGATGCAAGCGTGGCGACCCAGGCCCACGGCGTCGCAACTGATCAGCGACAGATCTGACGCAGCGCGGTGCCCACGTTCCGCATCATCGTCACGTCCCGCAGAGCGCCGCCGACCACCAGAGCCGTCCGCCCCGCGCCGAGCGGGAGCACGTCGTACCAACAGCGCCGGGCGGCCCCCGGCTGCGCGGTCGGCACGAGCGACCGCGCCACCACGAGCTCCTCCGGCTGTGCGACGGCCGCCCGCCCCACCACCGTACGCAAAGGCGCCCGGCCGGACCGAGGTCCTGTGGCCGGGCGCCGTTCGGCGCCGTGGGGCGGTTCTTGTATGCCTGAACAGCTATCCGATGGTGAGGAACGTGTGCCAGTCGTCCTCGTCACGGCCGCTGGCGTCACCGAGGGTCGTCGTAGTGCCGCCGCGCCAGAGGTACTGATAGCCGGTGGGGGTCACGCCCCAGATGTCGGGGACACCGTCCCCGCTGGCGTCCGGGGTGCCCAGGACCAAGGGCATGGCTGCCCGGCCCCATCCCGTGGTGGCGTACGTGTAGTCCTTGGAGTCCACGGCTGCCCCGGCGGTGGCCAGCGACGCGAGGTCGGCCCCACCGCTCGCGCCCGGCTTCCCCGCGCGCAGGGCCAGCCCCCGGTTGGGATCGGCGTCGTCGCGGAAGACGAGGTCGGGGACCTTGTCGCCGGAGATGTCGCGGACACCGACGATGTCGCGCTTGGTCCATCCGGTGGCCGACATCAGCTTGGCCTGGCCGAAGCTTCCGCCGGTGTACCCCGTGAACGCCCAGAACGCGTCCCCCGCACGCGCGAAGGCATCGGGAAGGCCGTCGCCCGTCACATCCTCCGTGGTGACGATCTGCGTGAGCGAGGCCGCGTCGGGTGCGCCGGACGGCAGCAGCACCTCCATGCGGCGGCCGATGTCGAAGCGACCGGCCCCGTCACCCGGGTAGACGTACAGCTTGCCGTCCGGCATTCGGGCGATCAGATCGGTGACTCCGTCGCCGGGGAACCAGTCCACGGAGTGGCTGATCAGCGCGGACTTGCCCGACGCGTCCTTCCAGTACCCGTCGGCCACGGGCTTGCCGTTGTCGACGGCCCCGGGCAGCCAGGCGTCAGTGTCCCCCGTCGCATCACCGGCGCAGGTGCGCAGATTGCCCTTGGCGTCCACTGCAAGGATGTCGGGGAAGCCGTCACCGGTGACGTCGCCGGGCTTGTCCAGGCTGGCCCGGGGCCGGACGTAGAAGAGGTAGGTGGTCGGCGCGGACAGGTTCCCCGCCTTGTTCACGGTGCGCACGTACAGCACGTTGGGACCCGCGGTGTCGACCTTGAGCTTGATGGAGGCGAGCGCGTTGGCCGTGTCCCACACCCACACCTTCTGGTCGTAAGCCGGCCGGTTCAGACGCCACTGGAACTCCCGGATGTCCTCCGCCTTCGTGCCGTTGCCCAGGACCTCGATCCACTGGTCGGGGGTGCCGGCCGGGGCCAGGCTCCACACGGCACCGTCGGGGCCCGGCGGCGGGAAGTGGGCGGAGCGGACGGCCGGGCTGGCCGGAGCGGTGTGGTCAACCGTGAAGGTGCACCAGCCGCCACCGCCGGAGTCGGCGGGACCGCTGCCCGCGGACCCCGACCCGTCCCAGTCCACTGTCCGGGAGAGCCAGAAGTACTTGCGGCCGGACGTGAACTTGTCCCAGGAAATTTCCTTGGTGACCACTCCGTCGCTGTTGGGCCACAGCCACTCACTGTGGATGTTCTGGCCACTCGCGGCGTCCCAGACCTCGATCTGGACCTGCTTGAGGTTGCCGTCCGGGTCCGTGCCCTTCACCTGGAAGATCACATTGGTCTTGCCGATGCCGGTGCCCGATCCGCTGGTCAGGCAGGCGCCGCGCCGTCGACGCGGCAGGCCGCGCCGGCATCGCGGTCGCCCGCGAAGACCGCCAACTCGGCGAACGCACCGAATGGATCTTCAATGAGTCCACGTTGGCCTTCCTCGGCGAACGCTCACAACTGACCCGCGACTCCGCACGCGGCAAGGCCGGCACCGTCACCCACGCCTCCGCCATCCTCGACCGCGCCGTCGTCGACACCCGCGGCCAGGAACCCCAGCCGAACGCGAACCGCCATCAGGACACACCTCACTAGCCACAACAGCGCATCGGCTCCGGCGGGACACGCAGCGGCACCACGTCCCACGCCGGGCCCGACACCGCCTCCGACGCCGTCCTCCACGGGCGCCACCCGAAAGCCTTGGAGGACGGCACCCAGCGCTTGGCCCCGACGGCCAGGGCTACCACCGCGTGCCGCGAGCCCAGTCAGCCGGCAAAGGCCCCCCGAACGGCGTAGTCGCGGACCCGGTGAACCGGCTGCAGCGGCAGAGACCCCGCCCGGAGTAGCTCCCCAGCCGCCCGCTCTACTCGACCTTCGACGGCCTCAAGAAGCCGGGGCCCGCCTCGCTGCTGCGGGCACCGGGGCTGACGACAATCGGTGGCCAGGCGCCAGCGTGGGGATGGGCGGCTCCGACCGGACGCCGGGGCGGGCGCGGGGCGCACCCGGCCGCGGCAGCGCGGGGCTACCTGTCCCAACGCCTCTGTCAGGACCTCTTGAGGCTACGGTGCGTTTCCCCGGTCAACAGGACCCGTCAGGGCCACTGCGGCGCAGGGTTCCGGGCGTGGTGCCGTACCAGCGGTGGACCGCGCGGCGCAGGGCGCGGGCGTCGGCGTATCCGCTGCGGGTGGCTATGGCGTCGATGCTGAGGTCGGTGTGGTGGAGCAGCCTGGTGACGTGGGCGCGGCGTACGGTTTCGGTCTCGTGGCTCCATGTGGTGCCGTGTTCGTCGAGGCGGCGTTGGAGGGTTCGGGCGCTGATGGCCATGCGTCGCGCGACCGTGGCCAGGGTGGGTGTGGCCTCGTCGTGGGCGGAGGCGAGTGCGGTGCGGAAGAGGTCGAGCCAGTTGCGCAGCGGGACTGCGGCGGCGAGGGTCTGCTCCGCGTGTCGTCGGAGCACGGCCGACAGACCCGGCTGGGCGTGCGGCGCCGGGGCCTTCAGGTCGCGGGCGAGGAAGGTGATCGAGGTGTCCGCGGCCTCGAAGTCGAGTCTCCTGGTGCCGTAGAGCTTGGTCAGGGCGTCGTGCCGGCGTGGTGCCTTGGCCGCCAGGGTGACGTGTACGGGGACGAGCTGGCGCCGGGCGGCTTCGCCGAGGCGGCGTATGTAGAGGCCGAGGGCGTAGGCGCGGACGGCGCAGGCCGCCTCGTGGGTCAGGTCGCCCTGGTTGACGTGGCTGATCGTGACCTGTTCGCCGTCCTCGGTGATCTGGATGGTGTCCGTGGCCGAGTCGGCGACGGTGGCGAAGTAGGCCGCGGCGTCCCGGATCCCTTCGAGCGGGGTGGGTGCGGAGGTGATCAGGTAGTCCCAGACCCCGAGAGCGCCGATGCTCGACTGCTCAGCCAGCACGACGGCGAGGTCGGTCCATCGGGCGTGGACAGTGGCCAGTTCCGCGATGCGGATCGCCGTGGCCGCGGGGATTCGGCAGAGCTCGTCGTCGAGGTGCTCGGGTGCCGCCCCCAGAAGGTGTGCGTATCCGTGTGTGGGTACCCCCAGTTGCCGCGCGGCATTGACGTTCAAACGAGTCAGTGCGGAGGAGATCGTTCCAGGATGCGTGTGCGAAACCACAGGGGCTGAGCATAGGCCAACGCAAACTGCCAGCCCATCGTCGGTGCACGGCACCTGGAGTCCCTGTTGTGGCGTGGAGGGATCCCCCCGTGGCGCGTACGGTCCCCTGACTGGCGGGTGTTGTCCCGTTCCAAGATCTTTTCTCGGCGTTAGCGTGGTGCTCGTTCCCGCACGGCGCGGATCACCTCGACACAAAGAATCGGGGCCCTGCGAAGGGGAGATTCATATGCGAACGACCGCCCGCCGCCTCGCGCAACCGCTGCCGTTGCCCTGGGCCCCCTGTTCACCAGCTCCACAGCCGCGCAGGCTGAGCCCCTGTCACCGACAAGGCGGTCCTCTACGCCTCCAACGGTAAGGCGAAGCCGACGCAGCACCCCAGGGTCCACACCAGGCTCGTTTGTCCCCTGGTCCAACCGAAGCAAGCAAACCGCCGGCCTCGGCACAGAGAAAGTTGACCATGCGTAAGTCGATAATCGCCCTGTTCACGGCCTTCCTGGCCCTCATCACCACCCAGATGACCACCGCCCCCGAGGCAAGCGCAGCCTCCTGGTCGGTGCTGAAGAACGACACCTCCGGCAAGTGCGCCACGCCGCAGGGCAACGGCACCTCCAACGGCACCATCATCACCCTGTGGGACTGCACCGGCTCGACCCTGCAGCAGTGGGAGGTCCGAGCCACCCGAGGCGGCAACCAGATCATCAACCGGGCGAGCGGCAAGTGCCTCACCCCCTCCGGCAACGGCTACAGCACCGACGGTGCGGTCCTGACCCTGTGGACCTGTGACACCAGCGCCACCAACTACCCGCAGCTGTTCAGCTTCAACCAGGCCCGCACCTGGACCCTGTACTCGGGCCCGGACTACCGATGCCTGACCAACAAGGGCCAGACCCACGCCAACGGCACGTACCTCACCCTGTGGCGCTGCGCCAGCGACTACCCCAGCGAGCAGAACTGGGTCTTCTACTCCGCGTAGGGCCTTCGAACGGGAGCCGAGGAGCAGCAGGTCCGGACACCAACGTCGGATAGCGCGCGGCTTCCGTCGTGCGGTCAGATCGACCGTGAGGATGCCGTCGGTCGCCGCACGGTGGGGAGGGGGACCGCGGTGGGCGCGTCCTGCGGTCGATGGGATTGGCCGAGGGATACAGGCTCGGCTCACCTCGCCCCGCGTCCCGCCTCAGTGAGCTGCGCACCTAGCCTCCCGAGGGCCCGCCCTGCCGTGTGAGGCCGGTGGGGGGCCGTCTTCCGGCCCTGCGCGGGACCGGCCGCTCGGGCCCGGAGCGCGCAGCTGCGGATGACGATCGGCGTCTTCGTACAACCATTCGCCCGCCCGCGTGATCTCCTCCTTGATCGCTTGCCAACCACGAAGGAACCCCACATGCCGCGCGCCATCCATCGCCGCACCGCCCTCGCCGTCTCCGTCGCGACCGCGGCCGCCCTGATCGGGCCCGCGCTCGTCCTCGCCCCCGAGGCTGCCGCGGCGCCCGCCGCCAAACCCCGGGTCGACTTCAACGGCGACGGCTACGGCGACGTCGCCGCCTCCGCCCGCAACAGCACCGTCGGCTCGGTCAAGGTCGCGGGCCAGATGGTGATCCTCTACGGGTCCCCGACCGGCACCTCGGCCGCCCACCGCCAGATGCTCACCGCGAACACCCCGGCCCTTTGGAGCGCATTCGGCACCGAATCCGCGGTGGGCGACTTCGACGCGGACGGCTACAGCGACCTCGCCGTGGGCGCCCCGGCAACGGACGACGACCGCGGCGCCGTCACCGTGTTCTTCGGCTCCCCCACCGGCCTCGGCCGCGGCACCGCGCTCGCCGACCCCGACCCGCTCACCGTCCCGCCGACGACGAACACCGCCCGCACCTGGGGCGCCCGCCTCGCCGCGGGCGACTTCGACGGGGACGGCAAGACCGAGCTGCTCGTCGGCGGCGCGGCACGCACCGCGAACACCACCCTCTACGCGTTCAAGGGCCTGGCCCCGAACGCCCCGGCCACCGCCGCCGCCCGGCTGGTTCTGCCCGCCGCCCTCCCGTCGTATGTCGGCGGGCTGGCCGTGGGCGACGTGACCGGCGACGGCAAGGACGACCTCGTGGCGAGGACCCGAACCGCTGGTGGTTCCGACTCGGCGTACTTCGTGCCGGGCTCGGCGACCGGCCTGCGCACCGCCGCCGCCACCCTCGTGCCCGCCGGGTCCCTCGCCGTCGGCGACATCAACGGCGACGGCTTCGCGGACGTGGTCACCGGCCAGCAGTCCGCCGGCGCCCACAAGGGCGGCCAGGTGCTCGTCTCCTACGGAACCGCCGCCGGCCCCTCGGCCACGCTCCAGGTCATCGACCAGAACACCCCCGGCGTCCCCGGCGCCGCCGAGCCGGGCGACGGCTTCGGCGTCGCCGTCTCCCTCGGGGACATCAACGGCGACGGCCGCGCGGACCTGGCCGTCGGCACCTGCGGCGAGACCACGGGCGACCAGTCGCGGGCCGGCGCGGTCACCATCCTCTACGGCTCCACCAAGGGCCTGCGCACCTCCGCCGCGCAGGGCTTCACCCGGGCGACCGCCGGCGTCCCCGGCGCCCTGCGCAGGGCGGAACAGTTCGGCGCAGCCGTCCAGCTGACCGACACCAACGGCGACGGCCTGGCCGACCTGTTCGTGGGCGCCCGGGACGCGGACGGCATCCACCACGGCTCCGTGACCGTGCTGCCCGCCACGCCCCTGGGCGCCACCGGCACGACCAGCGCCCGCCTCTTCACTCCCCAGTCCGTCGGCCTGCCGGCCGCCGGAAGCGCCCTCGGCGCGTCCTTCGCCCGCTGATCCACCACACAACGAAGGGACAACGCCATGAGCACATTTGACGATGCGCACGATTCACCGGCCGCGGGGTCCGGGGACCTCGAGGTGCTGCTGATCACGGCAGCGGATCTGGGCAACGCAGGCCTCGGCGACTTCGCCGAGTTGCCATCACCCTCGTCCGACGAGGACCCGCCGCCGATGACCGGCCCGACACCCGAGCTCACGGCCCTGCTGAACCGGGCCTTCACGGACAAGGCCGCGAGGGAGGTCAGGACCTCGTTCGTCAGCGCCGACTCCTCGATCGTCGTCGACGTGGGCGTCTCGGAACGGTCGGGGACGGCTGCCGCGAGCTGGATGACCGACATGCGACGGCTGTACTCCGAATGTGCCTCCTGGACCATGAGCATCGGCGATCAGGAGATCGGTGTGCAGGTGGTGGACCCGGCCGGTGACCGCAGCGAGCCGCTCAAGGTGGAGCAGAGCTTCGGTGACGAGGCCTTGATGCGCACGATGCTCGCCGGGCCGGCCGGGCAACAGGGCCAGATCACCACCCTGCTGGTGCGCAGCGGTGCCCGGGCTCTGGAGCTTACCTTCCGCAGTCTGGCCGGCCCGCCCGGCGGCCCCGAGGCGCCCGGGCTCCCCACCGCCAGGGCGAAGTTCATCCAACTGGCCCCAGCGAAATTCCTCGCCCTGCCGATCGGATAGAAGTCCCACAGCGCAGGCATCGACCTTGCCGACTCGATGCCTGCGCCCGGACTTTGCGGGGGGGGCGTAGGTTCCCGGCCGCGTGCATGGCCCATGCGCCGACCACGCGGCGCCGTGCTCGTCGGGAACGAGCGTGGCGGCCGGGGTCGGGACCGGGGCCGGCCCCAGCGCAGCTTGTCGGGTCTTGGTCCGCCTTGCTGCGGTTCGGGCGGGCCGTGACCCCGACCAGCGAGGACGGCTGGCCCTGGTCGTTCGCGTACGTCTCCCGCCGCGCCGCCGTCCACGCCCGGCCCCAGGGTCGCGCGCCCCTGCGCGCGCCCGGGTGCCTCCGCGCCCCCTGCCCCGCGTCTCGAACTTGGCCTTTACTGGAGGGCGGCTGTGGCAGATGGGTGATCGCAGTTGGGCCGTCGATTTTGAGAAAGGGCTCTCGTGAGACCTGTTTCCAAGCGCATCGCGAGCGCGGCGGCGATGTGCCTCTTCATCAGCGTCGGATCGGGTGCCGCTGCGGTTGCGACGTCCCCCGCGCCGATTACCTACAGTGCGGGTGCCACCGCGTTGGCGTACGCCGACGGCAACCAGCTGCGCTTCTATTACCAGCTGGACGGAGACCCGATCTGCCGCCAACAGGCAGTACCGGGACCCGGCGCGTACTCCTCGCCGGCCCTGGCCCGGGACAACACCGCCACGGTGATCGCGGCTCAGGGCCCGAGCAACAGCCTGTATTTCTACTGGAACCTGCACAACAACCCGACTTGGTCATCCCAGAAGGTTGCCGGCGAGTACACCACGTATTCGGCCCCTGCGATCACCCGGGACAGCACCAGTACGGTGATCGCGGCCACGGATCTGAACGGCCGCCTGTATGCGTACACAAATGTGCATGGGAGCCCGGCCTGGACCAAGGAGCAGGTCGCGTCGGACTTCGCCGTGGGAGCTCCCTCGATCGCTCGGGACGGCACCACTACCGTGATCGCTGTCCGGGGAACCGCCAACAGCCTGTACTTCTACTGGAAGCGGAACGGCGACACCGTGTGGCAGCAGGATCTGGTCGCCTCTGCTGGCACGATTGCCTCCGACCCGACGATCGCCCGTGACAGCACCTCCACGGCGATCGTGGCGCGCGATGTGAACAACGGCGTGCGCTACTACCGGAACGTGCACGGGAGCCCCGGCTGGCCCTGGACTCAGGTGAGCCCTGCTCAGTCCGTGGGCAACGCCAGCGACCCCCAGATCGCAGACGACGGTACAACGTCATCGATCGTTGCGCAGGCCGCGAACGGCGAAATCTACTTCTGGTGGAAGCCGAACGGCACGGGCTCGTGGACCCGGGACGTTGTCGAGTGGCCCAACGTGGCAGGTAAACCGTCGCTGACCCGGAACACGACAGCGAGTCGGATCGCTGCCCCCGCGAACGCGGGCACCGCGATCCGCGTTTACCTCAACTTCCATGGCCAACCAACCTGGTCCGCGACTGCCTGCAACATCCGCTGATCCGGACGAGGATCCCCGTGCGCCCCGCACGCCGTCCGAGCGCGGACTCCCCCGCGCCGCTGCGATCATCCGCCCCCTGAGGGTGGTGGTGGGTGTTCGCCTCGGTCATGCCCCCGGGTCCTCCGTAACGGGCAGGCACTCGGCGAGCAGGTCGACGACGTCGCGCCATGCTCGCTGCGCGTGCTGTGGGTGGTAGCCGACGCCGGGGACCGCCGGGTGGTCGACCGGCGGGTGGTGGAAGGCGTGCAAGGCGCCGCCGTAGACCGTGAGGCGCCAGTCGACGCCCGCGGCCTGCATCTCGGCGGTGAACGCGTTCCGTTGCGCGGGCGGCATGATCGGGTCTTCCGACCCGACCCCGGCCCACACCGGGCAGCGGATGCGCGCTGCCTCGCCCGGTCGGCCCGTGGTCAGTGCGTTGACTGTCCCGATCGCGCGCAGGTTGACGCCGTCGCGCCCGAGTTCCAGCCCGACGGCGCCCCCGGTTCCGTAGCCGACGGCAGCGATCCGGTCGGGGTCGGTCCGCGGTTCGGTGCGCAGCACGTCGAGTGCCGCATGGCCGATGCCCCGCATCCGCTCGGGGTCGGCGAGCAGCGGCATGCAACGGGCCAGCATCTCCTCGGGGTCGCCCAAATAGCGCCCGCCGTGGAGGTCGAAGGCCAGCGCGACGTATCCCAGCTCGGCGAGAGCATCGGCCCGGCGGCGCTCGACGTCGCTGAGTCCCATGCCCTCCGGTCCGAGCAGCACCGCGGGCCGGCGGTCGACGCCGGCCGGGAGCGCGAGGTGCCCGATCATCGTCAAACCGTCGGCCGGGTACTCGACCGTACGCGTCGTGACCATCGTCATGAGACGGGACTGTAGTGATCGTCGAGCCCGGTTCGGTCGCAGTTCTGCCGCTGGCAGAACAGCGTGCGTGTCCCTCGTGTCCCCCTGATCACGGGGTCCGAGTGCTCAGGCTGCAAGAGCATCTCGTTGCCCCGGGCTCAGGATGCAGTACGGCAACGCGTGCGGGCACGACGTTAGTTGAGGCCGACGCCGGGTAGGCCTCGTGGACGTCGAGGAAGCGGGGCCGCTCTGATCGGGGGCCTCGTCGGTTCACAGCCTGGGAGCGGCGGGTGGTGCCCCTCGGGCAGGGACGGCAAGTGGAGTGCAAGTGGGTGTCAACTGCCGTCCGCAGGCTTGGGGGCATGACGACGAGCAACTCCTCAGACCTGACCACCCACCCCTACATCCGCGAGATGGCGATGATCCACCAGGTGTTCCGCCGCGAGTCGCGCCTGCTGTCCGAGCTCGTGCAGGACGTCGCGGCCTCGGACACCGTCCGCGCGGAGGTCCTCGCCGAGCACTGGCGGGAGTACACCGTCGGGCTGCACGCCCATCACACCGGGGAGGACGAGGTGCTCTGGCCGGCGCTCCTCCCCCACCTCGATCTCGACGCCGAGCAGGTGCTGGCGATGGAGGCCCAGCACCACGAGCTCGCCGGTGGGATGGAGGAGGTCCAGGCGCTCATGGACCGGTGGCGGGCGCGGGCGCTGGCGGCCGACCGGGACGAGCTGGCCGACGCGCTGCGCCGACACCACCGGCAGTTGAGCGCCCATCTCGACGAGGAGGAGCGGGAGGTCATGCCGCTGGTGGCGCGCCACCTGGAGGAGAAGGAATGGCACGCGGTCGGGGAGCGGGGGCTGGCCGAGACGCCCAGGAACCGCTTGATGATCGCGTTGGGCGCCATCCTGGAGGACTGCCCGCCCGATGAGCGGCAGGAGTTCCTGGGCCGCCTGCCGGTCGCCGCGCGGGTGATGTGGAAGGTGCTCGGGCAGCGGCAGTACCGGCGGGAGGTCCGTCGGATCCGCGGCCGGTACGCGTCCGCGTGAGCCGCGGCGTCGTCCGCCCCGTACCGACCGACCGTATCGATCAAGGAGGCGTCCCGTGCGCATCGGATTCTCCGTCCCCCAGTTCGGCCCCTTCGCCGATCCCGAGCTCACCGCCGGCATGTGTGCCGCCCTGGAGGCGCTCGGCTGTGACAGCCTCTGGGTGGCCGACCGGCTGCTGGCACCGCTGACCCCGCCCGAGGGCTATCCGGGTGGGACGATGCCGGCCCGCTACGGGACCCACCTCGATCCGCTGCTCGCGCTCGGCGTGGCGGCCTCGGTGACCGAGCGGGTGCGGCTGGGCAGCAGCACGCTCAACGCCCTGTGGCAACCGCCTCTCGTGCTCGCCCGGGCACTGACGACGCTCGACCTGATCAGCCGCGGGCGGCTGGACGTGGGCATCGGGCTGGGTTGGATGCGTGAGGAGTTCGAGGCCGCAGGCGTGCCGTGGCACGGGCGCGGTGGCCGTCTGGAGGAGACGCTGGACGTCTTGGAGGCCGTGTGGCGGCCCGGCCCGGTCGCGCACACGGGCCCGCTGTGGACGATTCCGCCGTCGACCGTCCTGCCCCGCCCCCTGCAGGGTCCGCGGCCGCCCCTCCTGCTGGGCGGCTTCACCCCGGTCGCCCTGGAGCGGGTCGGCAGGCGTGCGGACGGCTGGCTCGCCGCCTCGATGCCGCTGCCGTACTTCGAGGGCCTCTGGAAGGTGGCCCGCGAAGCGGCCGAGCGTGCGGGGCGCGACCCGGACGCGCTGCGCCGGGTGTTCCGAGTCAACGCCCACGTCACCCCGGTCGAGGCGGATCCGTCGCAGACCCACCACCGGGGAACCGTGCGTCAGCTCTGCGACCACCTGAGGAGCATGTGCCGGGCGGACACCGACGAGGTGCTGGTGGACCTTCAGTTGACGACGGACTCCTCCGAGGAGTACCTCGATCTGGCGGCGGAGTTCATGGCCGAACTGGGGGGCGCCTGCCCGTAGCGCCGCTCCGCGGAAGCCGGTGCCGCGGGCAGCGACGCCAGGGCGGCCCGGGCGGCGGCCTCCCAGTGGGGCGACTCCCAGGCGGCGGCCACCCGTACGGCGTCGAGGTAGTGGGCCCGGGCCTCCTGCGGGTGGCCCAGGAACCGGGCGAGGTCGCCCAGCGTCTGGGCGACGGGCCGGAAGACGATGCTGAGGCTGCTCGCACCACCCGCCAGCCCCCGGAGGGGCAGCAGGTCCGCGTAGACCTCGGCGGCGGCCTCCCGGTCGTCGAAGGCGACGGCGGCCGCTCCGCGCAGGGCCGCCAGGATCGGGAAGGCGAAGTCACGCAGGAGCGGCGCGCGCCGGGCGAACACCTCCCCGGCCTCCTCCGGGCGGCCGGCGGCGAGCAGGGCGAGGGCGGTGAGGGCCTCGTTGTGCGGCTGGTACTGCTCCCACACCGCGAGGAGCACGGGGAGGACCTCGGCGAGGCGGGTCTGCTGGAGCCGGATGCATCCGACGGCCAGGCCGGCGAGCCCGCTGAGGTCCACCGCACCGCGGGCCCGCAGTTCCGCCACCGCCGCGCCCAGTTCCTCCTCCGCCTCGTCGAAACGGCCCTGTGCCATGGCGAGCATGGGGCGGCGCAGCCTCGCCACTGCGAACGCGCCCTGGAGCTCGTAGGTGCGGGCGATCTCGTCGGCCCGTTCGAGGTACTGCTCCATGCGTGCCGGGTCGTTGTCCGCGGCTGCCAGGCGGGCGGCGGTGTAGGCGCTCATCCAGGAGTACTCGGGGCCCTCCTGGGAGTCGGCCACTTCGACGAGTTCCTCGTGGAGCCGCCGGTAGGTCTCGGCGTCGAGTTCGCAGTCGATGCGACGCAGCAGCGAGGTGAGGGTCAGTCCCCGCAGTCGCGGGTCGCCCAGGGCACGGGCGACGTCGACCGCCTGGTGTGCGACGGCCACGGCTTGCGGATCGCTGTCGTCGAGGGCGTCGGCGAGCTGGTCGAGGAGCAGGCACCGCTGCCGGTCGTCCGGGCCCCGGGTCCGAAGCAGCCTGCGGAGCTCCTCGACGGCTTGGGGGTCGGAGTCCGCGTACGCGCGCACGCGCCAGGGGGTCGGTTCGGTCCAGGTCGTGTAGGCCGCGGTCAGCAGGTCGTCCCGGCCTTCGGCGCGGGCGATCCGCACGGCTTGCTGCTGGGCTTCGCGGGCGGGGACGACGGCGCCCATCCGGATCCGGCAGTCGACCAGCTGGCCGAGCAGCCGGACCCGCATGAGCGGGGCGTCCTGGGCTGCGAAGGCGGCCGGGTGGGCGGTCAGCAGTCCGAGGGCGGCGTCGAGGAGGGTCTCGGCGTTCTGCGGGGCGTACCGGCGTACGGCCTGCTCGCCCGCGAGCCGGGCGTGGTGGACCGCGGGCCCGGCGTCGTCGGTGAGCACGGTGGCCGCCTGGAGGAGGTGGTGGGCGGTGGCCGCGACGTCGTCGGAGCCCAGGGCGATCAGGCTCCTGCCCAGCCGGGAGTGCATGCGGGCCAGTCGCAGGCGGGTGAGGTCGGCTTCCAGCGCGTCCCGGACGAGGGCGTGGGTGAAGCGGACCGTGCCGGGCCTCGGTTCGGTGAGCAGTCCCGCGGTGACACCGGCGTCCAGGGCGTCGAGGAGCTGGTCGGCGTCGTGGTCCGCGGCGTGGATCAGGAGGGGGACCGGTGCTTCGCGCCCGGCGACGGCCGCCAGGCGCAGGCCGGCCGTGGCGGTCGGCGCGAGCAGGGCCAGCCGGCGCCGCAGGACGTCCTGGACTCCCTGCGGGATGCTGGCCAGTGCCCGCTCCTCGCCCTCGCCGGCCAGCAGCAGGGAACTCTCGCGCAGGTAGAAGGGGTTTCCACCGGCTCGTTCGGCCAGGGCCGCGGCGGCCCGATCGCTCATGCCGGCCGCCGCGCGTCTGAGGAGGGCCTTCGCCTCGGTGTCCGCCAGTCCGCCGAGTACCAGTCGTACGGGCGCGTGGGCGGCCAGACGGGCCAGGGCCGCGGTCAGATCGCCCTCGCCGGTGCGGAACGAGCCGACCAGGAGCAGGGGGACGTCCCGCAGGTTCTCGGCGCAGAGCAGGAACAGCTCCAGACTCTCCTGGTCGCCCCGGTGCAGGTCGTCCATGAAGAGTGCCAGGGGCTGTCGCCGAGCGGTGTCCCGGAGCCAGCCGAGCAGCGCCTTGTGGAGACGGAAGCGTCGCGCCGGGCTGCCGTCCGCCGGTCCCGGGTCGTCGGCGGTGCCCGGGGCCAGCAGCGCGGCGAGCTCGTCGGCGTACGGGCCCGGCGGGGCGGCCTGCGCGAGGCGTGGCAGCATGTCGAACCATGCGCGGCCGGGCGGGGCCCCTTCGCTCTCCGGGCACTGTCCGAAGGCGGACAGCCAGCCCTGTGCGGGCAGTTGCCCGAGGGCGGCTTCCAGGAGGCTCGACTTGCCGATGCCGGCTTCGCCGGAGACGAGGACCACCTGTGACCGACCGGCCCGGGCCCGGTCGGCGGCGGAGGCGAGCCGGGCGAGCTCCCCGTCGCGGCCCAGAAGACGGTCCGTCGTCAACACCGTGGGGTCGGCCGGTGGTCGGAGTTCCTCGGCGGCGGCCGGCTCCCCCGCGGCCGCCGCCGCGCGGGGCGTGGCGGGGTGCGCGGAGGCTGCGGTGGCCGCGGAGGAGGGTGCGGGGGCCGTCTGGAGGTGCACGGAGGCCGTGGCGGGCGCGGCCGTGGCCGGCGCGCCGGTTTCCCGGTGCAGGAGGTCGAGCCGCTGGTTCAGCAGTCCCTGTTCCAGCTCCAGCAGGGCGGGGCCGGGGTCGACGCCGAGTTCCTCGCCCAGGACGCGGCGGGCCTGCCTCAGGGCGGTCAGTGCGTCCCCCTGGCGGTCTCGGGCCCACAGCGCCAGGGCCAGCAGCCGCCACCCCTCCTCGTGCAGGGGCTGCTCCCCCGTCAGCGCCCTGGCGTCGGCCAGGGCCTGCGCGGCCTGACCGCAGCGCAGCTGTGCCGCGGCGAGCCTCTCGCGCGCGGTGCGGCGCACCTCCTCCAGGCGGGTGCGCTCGCCCGCGGTCCACGGCTCGTCCGCGAACTCGGCGTACGGCTGCCCGCCCCAGCCGGCGAGCGCCCGGGACAGGTGCTCGGCAGCGAGGTGCGCGGGCAGTCCCGCCGTCGAACCGGCCGCCACGCGGTCCTCGAACACCCAGGCGTCCACCGCGTCCCGCTCCGCGTCGAGGGCGTAGCCGTAGGGCGCGCTGACCAGGAGCCGGGCCGGAGTCCGCGGCGCCCGGGCCGGTTCCAGGGTCCGCCGCAGACGCGCGACGTAGGCGTGGAGCGACGCCTGCGCGCTCGGCGGGACCCGGTTCGGCCACAGCCTCTCGACGATGCGGTCGGTGGGCACGACAGCGCCCCGGGCGAGCAGCAGTTGGACCAGGACCATGCGTGCGAGCCGGCCCCGGGTGTCCGTCGGCTGCCCGTCGACTTCGACCCGGAAGGATCCGAGCACCTTAAATGTGACCATGACAAGAACATCGTAAGTGGTGGGCGGACGACGGAAGATCTTCGCGGATCGTGCCCCGGAACGGACGTGCGGCCTCGCGGACGCGACGCGCCGAGGGGGTGCTGGTCGTCCGCCGTCAGTGGTGGGGGGAGCCCTTCACCGGCAACGGAACGGCCGGGACCGCCGGGGTGTCCGGGACGGCCGGCACGGCCGGGAGAGCCGGGAGAGCCGGGACGGCCGGGACAGTCGGTGCCGACCGGGCGAGGGCACGGAACCGGTCCCATTCCACCTTCGGGCGGCTCAGGCCGCGGCGTGCGAGGTAGCGGTCGGTGGACCGCTTCGTCCGGCGCAGGACTCGCAGGGCGTCGCTCGCGCGGCCCGAGCCCATGGGTTCGACCACCGTGGAAGGCGCCAGGAGCCAGCCCGCCCCGGTCCGCCGCAGGGTGCCGCGTACGAACGCGTTGTACATGTGGTTGAGTCGTTCGTCGTGCCGGTGGACGAGGAGGCCGGCCGGCCCGGCCGTGACGGGGCAGTCCGCCGGCACCTCGACCAGGTAGCCCGACGGGGTCGGCCGCGGCAGGGTGCGGGCCAGGACCGGAGCACCCGAGGCGTCCCGCGCGGCCAGAACGGCCGAGGGCGCGCCCCCCAGCTGCGCCGCTCCGGGCAGTGGCCGCCCACCGGTGACGGCCACCGGCGCTCCGCGGCGCACCAGCTCGGCCAACGGCGGGCGCACGATGACGTGTTCCGGCTCCACGGTGATGAGCAGGCGCAGGTAGTACCACGACATGAGCGGCCTCATGGGAGGGGTCAGGTACGAGCGGCTGTGCGGCTGGCGCTCGAAAAGCCTGCGCCAGTAGTCCTCGGCACCCTGCGGCCCCGTCATGATCGTGTCGGGACACTCGGCGCGGCCGCTGACGAACACCTGCGGCGCGCGGCCGAGGCCGCTGCCCGTCGGATCGGAGAAGAGCAGGGCGACCCGGCCGTCGCGCCGTACGTTCAGCGCCTTCTGGGCAAACGCGAGGCAGGTGGTCACGAGCAGGGTCCCGTCATCGCGACGGGCGACCGCCGTGGGCCAGGCGAGCGGGGTCCCGTCCCGCCCCAAGGTGACGAACTCGCAGGTTCGGTAGGCGTCCAGGACGTCATGGGGCCCCGAGGGGAATGCCGGACGGCGGACGCGGTCGGCCGCGACCGCGTGGTGGTCATGAAGGGTTCGGGAGGCACTACGGGGGGACACGATCGGTTGCTCCAGGGTCGATTCCGACAGCGGATACGACACCCTGGACGCTCCCCCTTGGCAGGCACTTGGCGCTGACTTGCCGTGGCGCGACACGCTCTCCACCGGTGCCACCTCGTCGGTACCGTCGGGCGACCAGACCCGGATGATCGCACTCGCCAACGGTCCCGCCAGCGGCGCCGGCGGCGGCGAGACTCCCGGCGCCGAAGCCCTCATCGGCAAGGGGACTGGCCGTCACCGGCACCGCCGCGTGCCGTGCCCCGCACGAGCGGGCTGTGCATCCTGGGTCCCCGTGTGCTGGCGTGAGCCCAAGCGAAATCACCTGGCGTCAGAGGTCGTTCGCGGGCAGGACTCCCGATACGGCACCTCAGGGATCTGATCATGCCAAAGCATGCGCTCCAGGCCGCCGCCGAGGCGGGAGCACAGGGCCGCGACCACGTCCTCCGGAGCGACGGGGTGTTCCAGTGGCGCGGTGTAGCGGCCCTGGGAGCGCAGCGTGCGGTCGTCCGGCGCGAAGGTCAGCCGCGTGACCTCGTCCCCGGGGCCGAGCAGGGCGGTGCCCAGGGCCTTGCGGGATTCCGCGTCCCACAGACGGATCCGGCCCAGTTCGTCACCGGTCGCGAGGACAGTGCCGTCATGGGAGAAGGCCAGCGCGGTAAGGGGCGCGGGTTCGCCGGCCGCGGTGGGCAGACCGTCGCTGAGTACTCCCAGCCGCTGGGTGACAACGCCGTTCCACAACGTGACCCGGCCGACACCGTCGGACAGCGCGAAAAGGCTTCCGTCCCCGTTGAAGGCCAGCGCCGAGCCCAGGGCTCGCTGCGATGTGGGCCTCAGGACAACATTCTCGGGCAGCATCACGACGGCTCCGTCACCGAGGACGAGGAGCTTCCCGTCGGGCCTGACCGCCATGCTGGACGGCCCGTTGGGGAACTCCGCGATCCGTTGTCGGCGTGTGAGGTCCCACAATGCCGAGGAATCCCCGGCGAGGATGGCGTAGACGACCGGCATGCCGTTCTGCACGACCGGTTCGAGGGCCACGACCGCTCTGGCTCCGGCGGGCACCGGCAGGTCGGGCAGTGCCCGCCGGCCCCGGACGTCCCACAGCCTGACCGCCGTGCCCTGGGCATCCCGCAAGCCGTAGGCGAAGAGGCTTCCATCAGGGCTGAATGTTCCCTGGGCCAGATCGGTAAGACCCTCCGGCGGAACCTGCGGCAGGCGCAACGGCGGCAACCGTAATCCCGGTCCGGCCGCACCTCCGGTGACGGGACGCTGCTCGAAGACATGGTCTGCGCCCTCCCTGCGCATGGTGATCGTGTGCGCTGCGTCGGGGCTGGTGTACACGGGGTCGGCGGGAAACCGGGACCATGGGGTCCGCAGCGCCTGGTCGAGTGCGATGGTGGCAACGCCCAGGCTGCCCGCCCGGAGGTAGCGGAGCTTGCCTGCCGCGGCGTCGAAGCGGATGTCCGTGGGCATCTCGTTCGGCAGCGGCTGGGAGAAGACGAGCGCATTCCTTCCGTGTTCGTCGATCCGCCAGAGCAGGACAGCATCCTTGCGCAGCGCCGCGAGGAAGGTTCCATCCGTGCTGAATGCCAGCTCAGTGACATCGCGTGCGGAGATCTCTGCGCCGGAGTCGTCGGCTTCTGCGTCCAGGCCGATCAGCCTCAAGCCGGTGGTGAGTTTCAGGGCCAGCCTCCCTCCGTCGGGACTGAGGTGGAGCGTCCCCGTCGGGCACACGCCACCCGGCAGGCTCAGAAGGTGTGGATCGGGCGTCGAGACCCTCGTGCGCCGGGCCACGTCCCAGATCTCGACGTTGCCGCCCGGCGCGCACAGGGCCAGGCGCCGCCCGTTCGCGCTGAGGGCGACATCCAAACCGTCCTCGGCCGCGTCGGCGGCGAGCACCAGTCTCCTGGTGGCGACGTCCCACACCTCCGCCCGCCCCTGCACAGCCGTGGCCAGCAGCCGACTGCCGTCGCCCCACGACGTGCTGGTCACCGCCGATTTGTTCTCCCGCACGATCGTGTGGCGGGTGCCGGCGACGACGTCCCACAAGCGGATCTCCGTCGGCTTGAAGGGCTGATCGTTGATGCGCCCGCCGTGTGTCGTCACGACGGCCCACCGCCCGTCCGGACTGGGCCGTAGATACCCGCTGCCGTCCACCCTCTCCAAGTCACGCGATTGCACGGGCGGGAGGGGCTTGGGGGCGCCGTCGACCGCGTGCGTGGCGGTACGGCGCCCCGTACGCACGTCCCACTGCTCCACCTCGCCCTCCTTGTGCACGATGAGGGTGGTGCCGTCCGGGCCCAGCCACCCGCTCTGCCGCTGTACGTCACCCGTGGCGTGTTGGATCCCGCTCTCGGGCTGTACGTCGCTCGTGACGAGCTGGATGTCGGGCTCCGCACGATGGGTGTGGGCCGCGTACAGGGCGGCCTTCGTCTCCGGCGTATGGGCCATGCTCCAGGCCGCGAGGCTGAGACGGGCCGCGGTGGCCGGGTCGGTGGCCCGCAGGCCGTCTGCGACGGCCGCCGTGTGCAGGGCGGCGTTCAGCTGCCGCCGGTCCGTGCCCGCACGGTTCTGCTGCCAGGCGACGGTCCCCGCGAGGACGGCCAGTACCGCGAGCAGCGACATCGTCGCCCGAGCCGTCCGTCGACGGCGGATGGTACGGCGATGGGTGGCGGTACCTGCCGCGAGGAAGTCGCTCTCCAGGGCGGTCAGCTCGCTCCGGCCATCCGTTGTCGTGAAGTCACGCAGCTGGGTGAGGCGAACGGGGGAGATCCGCACGGCGGGGTCCCGGCCCACGGACTCCCACGCGGCGGCGGCCTCGGTCAGCCAGCGGTGCAGGCGCAGCCCCTCGCGATCCGCGTCGATCCATCCGTGCAGCCGGGGCCAGGCCGTGATCAGGGTCTCATGGGCAAGGTCGACGGTGTCCTCGCCAAGGGTGATGAGGCGGGCCCGGGCCAGAATCTCGAGGACCGCGTGGGTCTGCAGGCCGTCTCCGATGGCTTCGAGCTCGGCTCGGGTGGTGGGGCGGCGTGTGTCGGGGGCGCCGTCGCCCGGGGTGATCAGCCGCAGCATCACCTGCCGGGCGATCCCGGCCTGGTGCGCGTCCATGGCCTCGTACGCCGCTTCCGCGCTCTGGGCGATGGCACCCCGTATGCCGCCCGCCCGCTCGTAGGCCTCCAGGGAGAGAGTACGACCCCGACGCCCGCGCCAGGTCTCCAGCAGGGCGTGGGAGAGCATCGGCAGCCCGCAGGTCCCGGTGGCGACCTCTTCGACGAGTGTCTCGGTCAGGGCGCGTTCGACGACGAGCCCGCAGGCGGCGGCCGGCTTGATGATCGCCTGCCGGAGCTCGGCCGCGGTCATCCGGCCGACCGGCAGGCTCGCGTCACGGATCAAGGCCGCCAGGCCCGAGTGATCCAGGCAGCGGGCGTAGAAGTCCGCCCGTACTCCCAGCACCACGCGCAACCGCCCGGCCGCCGTCCCGGCTTCGAGGAGGGCGTCGATGAACCCGCCTCGCTCCACCTCATCGTGGCAGAGCGTGAAGACCTCCTCGAACTGGTCGACCACGAGCCAGGTGTCACCGGCGGCGTCGGAGGGGACGAGGACGGAGCCATGGGTGGCGAGCGGATGCTCCCCCGGGGTGAGAATGCGGATTGCGCCCGGGCGCGGCAGCCCCTGCGACCCGGCGTCACGCAGCCGGGGAATGAGACCTGCCCGTAGCAAGGACGACTTCCCGCTGCCGGAGGCCCCGAACACGGCTACGACCCGGTGCTCGGTCGTGAGGGCCGACAGATCGTCGGCCAGCCGGTCACGGCCGAAGAAGAGCGCCTGGTCACCCGGCTCGAAGCGGGCCAGACCCCGATACGGAGGCTGCTCGTCGGACCGGTCCCGCACCCGGGCAGCGGTCAGCTCCTCGGACACCTGTTGCCAGCGTTCCTCCCACTCCTGCGGGTCGCCACCGCACGCGGTCACGTACGCCAGCACGACGGGCAGCGTCGGCAGCTGCTCACCGCCAGCGGCACGGGACAGCGTGGCGACCGAATAGGAGCTGCGGCGCGCCATCGCACTGTAGGTGGGCCTGCCCGCCTCGTGCCGGAGCTTGCGCAACGCGAACGCGAAGCCGGCCACTGGCCCCGACGCCGCGTCCAGCGGCTTCTCCTGACGCCCCACCATGCCCCCCTGTGCATCCAGCAGACCGTCTGCTCCGGATCAGCCAGCCCACCATTCGACTCGAGCCCACACAAGGCGCAATCCCGCCCTCCACCTCCGCCTACGCCCCGCAGCCTCGCCGCTGCGCACCGAGGCTTCCGCCGACTCGGCGCGCGGTCGTCCGCATACCAGAGGCTCCGTGACCAGACGCCCGGCCCTCCGTGACTGACGTGATCCGGCGCGACAACCTCGGCCGGGACTCTTCGTACCAACGCTCATCCGGCTCCAGACTGTGGAACCCGCCCACGCTCGGGGACGGGTTGCGCTGTTTGGCGGCCGCACCTCGGGACCACGGTGCGGCGCCTGAAGCAATCACTGACAACTGTCCGGTTACCTCCTTCTTCCGTTGCCGGTCCTGCGGCTTGACTCGATTCCTTGCCTTGTCCCCGGCAGAACAGGAATCTTCATGTCAGGCATGTTCAAAAGGCTGTCGAGCCTCGCTGCGGCGATGGCTGTCACGATGGCGCTGGGCGCGGGCACCGCTTCCGCGGCCGCGCAGGAGCCCCGGCAGGACAAGCGTGTGTACAACGCGATGCAGATCGCCTTCGATCCCGCGCACCCCGACGCCTTCTGCACCATCGGGGCCGTCGGCAACGACGACTACGGGCGGAAGATCGCCGTCTCGGCCGGGCACTGCCTCTCCGGCCCCGCCTACGCCGACCGCGAGATCCGCGAGAACATCATCCCCGTCTACCACCGGCAGGACATCGGCTACGGGCCCATCGGGTACGTCCGCTGGTTCAAGGACCCGGAGGGGTCGATGACCGGGCACCTCACCAAGGACTACATGATCATCGAACTCGTGGACGGGGTGACCCTGTCCTCCCAGGGACCGCACCTGAAGCAGACCGGCGTGCTGGAGGTCCCCGGCGGAAATCCCAGCCCCAACGCCCTCAGCCCGGCCCCGAACAGCGAACGCCTCCTCGGTGCGGCCTGGTTCAACAACAACGAGCTGGTGGTCTCGGGCCAGCTGGGCGTCTGGTACGGCCGGATCACCAACAACGACCGGGGCGTCTACCAGGCGCACCCCCCGCACAAGGCCGGGGACTCGGGCGGCCCCACCATCTGGCACGTCCCCGGGACGGCGTACCCCTCCGAGGCCAACGGGTTCAAGGCCGAGGGGCCCTGGGCGGGCATCACCAAGGCGATCATCCTCTCGTACCCCCAGTACGCCTACACCAGCTCGGCGAACATCCTGGCCGACCTGCGCGCCCGTGACACCGCAGACCCCGCCGACGTCTACGGAGCCGGCTTCGAGGTGACCGCCAACCCGTGACGCCGCACCAGCCCTGAACCCCGGCGCGGTCGATCCGTACGGTGCGGCCGCGGCCGGTGTGAGGACGCGTGGGCCGGAGGCGCCCGGTCGGCACCCGGTTCGGTGAGGGGGAGGATGGATCGGCGCCTGCCGATCCGTCCGGCGCCTCTGCACCGCCGAGTGGGCACCCGTTCACGGGCAGCCACCCACCTACCCGCTGAACCTCGGTCGTGATCAATCAGCTGATGCGCCGCGGTCTGCCAGCCCTCACCCTCGCCCCGGGTATTCGAGAGGGTCTCGCGAAGTTCTCGGTCAGCGGCGCACAGGCAGAACGCGCTGGGCTCCGAGGCACCGTCGGACTATGCCCGTCACCACTCCGCCACGTCCGATGCAGCGGTGCAACCTGGGGCATGCCCGTGTTCTTCGTGGGTCTGCCTGGGCTGGTCCGCAGTCCATGCGGCATCCCGGGGATAGGCCTGCACGTGCGGCGCGTCCCGCGTCGGGTGGCCGCGAGTGATGTTGTGGTGGAGCGGTGAGACCACTTCTGCCCGGCCGAGGGTCGGGACGGCGACGCGGTCTGGCCCTGTGGCCAGTCCGCCAACGGCGCCAGCCAGAACAGCAGGGGCGCCTGGGGTTGTGGCCGATCCATTGGGTGCTTGGTCTTGCCTTCGCGGGCGCGGCCCTCGCAGCCACCGTGACGTTCTACGCCGGGTGGAGACTGCTGGGCGTCCAAGGCTTGGCGCCCGAGCAGCACATCGGCTCCGCGCAACTGTTCGATCTCGTTAAGCTGTCCTTCGGTGTCGTTGCAGGAGCGGGCGCCCTGGTCGCCTTGGTCAATGGCTATCGGCGACAGCGCGTCGACGAGGCGCGGCATCGCGTTGACGAGGCTGCAGCCCTGCGCGAAGAGACACGATTGCACACCGAACGCTTCACCGCCGCCATCGCTCAACTCGGCGAACCGGCAGAGGCCGTCCGACTCGGTGCCGTGCATGCCCTGGCAGGGCTCGCCGACGACGCACCCACCTCCGGCTTGCGCCAGACCTGTATCGACGTGCTGTGCTCCTTCCTTCGCCTGCCCTTCACCGCCGAGGCGGACGGGCCCGACGATGACGCTAGCGCCCGGAATGCCTACCTGGCTCTGCGGGAAGTGCGGCACACGGTCATCCGGCTCATCCGGGACCACCTTCGTCTGCTCCCGGAGCATCCACACTCGTGGCAAGGGTTTCACTTCGACTTCACGAGTGTCGCCTTTGACGGGGGCGACTTCAGCGGCGCGAAGTTCTCCGGTGCCAGGGTCGACTTCAAAGACACGATCTTCTCAGGCGCGAGGGTAGACTTCAGGCGTTCGTCGTTCTGCGACGGCGAGGTCACCTTCCATGGCGCAATGTTCTCCGACTGCGAGGTCGACTTCAGGGGCGCGACCTTCAAAGGCGCCAAGGTCGACTTCAGCTCAACAACCTTCGACGCTTCGGTCTCCTTCCGCGATGCCACCTTTTCCGATGGCTCGGTGACCTTCGACGGCGCCATGTTCCTCGGCTCCCACGTCGATTTCTGTAGCTCGTTCTCCGGAGGCTCTGTCTCTCTTGGTGCGGAGTTCTCGGGCGATACGGTGTCCTTCCGCGGCGCGTCGTTCGCCGGTTCCGAGGTCAGCTTCGACAGCACCAACTTCTCCGGCTCCACGGCGACCTTCCGCGGTGCGAACTTCTCCGGCGGGACGGTGCACTACGACGGTACGAGGTTCTCGGAAGGCAAGGTGACGTTCCGCGGAGCCGCGTTCTCGGGCGCAGACATCACCTTCCATGACGCGAAGTTCTCCGGTGGCAAAGTTGACCTGTCGGCTGCGGTCGGCCAACCGCCATCGGGGCTTGTGCCAGCGCACGGGGAGAATCTCCCCGATGGGCTGATCCTGCCTCCCGAGTGGTACCCCACGAAGCCCTGAGTCGGGGCGAGGCGGGTCGACAGGGGCGTCGCCACTTTGCCCGAGTATGAACGCTGGTCGGCGTCGGCGCCATGGCGATCACGACGCTGACGAGCCTCGCTCTCGTCCGGTACCAACCCGTAAGTCGGATGCACTCGTCCCGACACTGCGCGCCTCCGCGGCGAGTTCGCGTCGTCCCGTCGGGCCCGCTCGCGCAGCCGGCTCGCCGGTCCGCCACCGGAGCATATGGCAGGATCATGAACATGACGGACGCGAGGGCGCGACGTATCGCTGTGCAGCACGTCGGTACGACATGGGCCGCCAGAGGGATCATCCACGCCATGGACGGTGAACGGTTCCTCCTGAGCAGGGGATCCAGGATGGAGGTCCACCGGCGTGACACCTTCTTCGCCCTGGGCGCCGTGCGTCCCCTGTCGGAGGTGGAGCTGCCGTCCATGGTGCGGGGCGCGGTGACGCCTGACGGCGGTTTCGTGCTCTGCGGGGAGTTCCGCGTCTGGTGCGTGGCCCCGGACGGCAGCACCCGTTGGGAACTCCCCGACGGCATCTGGCCCGACGGCGTCCGCGGCGACCGGGTCCGGGGAGACGTGACGGTGAGTCCGGACGGATCGCTGGCGGCCGTGGTGAAGTCGACGCTCGTCATCGATCCCGCCGTGCCGGCCGTGCGCGGCGGCGACGGTCTGCCGGAGCCCCGGTACGGCCCGGACGTCCTGCTGCTCCTGGACACCGCGACCGGCGACGTGCTCGGCCGGCAGCCGCTGGACGTCCCGGCTCTGCTCACCGCGCACCACGTGTGGCATCCGGACGGATCCCGGCTCGCCGTGTCCTGCTGGGACTTCTGGGACAGCTGGATCACCCACTGGCTGACCGTCGGCGGTGACGGGCTGCGGGTGCTCGGCGGGGCGACGCTGGAGGAGGCCACGGCCTTCGTCCCGGGGTCGACGCGGCTGCTCACCATGCGGCGGGCCGAGGGCTTCGGCGGGTCCCGGGAATCCAACGAGTTGGCGTCGTACGACACGGACACCTCCGAGCGCCTCGCGGTGCAGGACGTCGGGGACCTGCTCGCCGGCTGGGCGGACCCTAGTGGGGCGCGTCCGTACGTCCTGGACGCCGAGCGGCTCATCCTGAGCGTCAATCCCCGTGACGGCGAAGAGGACACGCGGAGCAGGCACTGGCTGTGCGACGCGCACACCCTCCGTCCGCTCGGCCTCCTGGACTACTCCGAACACCCGGGCGCCGGGCATCCGGTGACGCCCCTCGAGGACGGCACCTGGCTCACCCGGCGCGGCAGACGGGTGGACCGCTGGGCCCTCGCCTGAGAGACACGGCCCTCGTCCGCGGGGCCGGGAGGCAGCGCAGCGTCGCCGCGCCGCCCGGCGGCCCGGGCCGGACGAGGAAGGCCGCCGGTGGCCGGGCGCCCGGAGAGGCCGGCCACCGGTGCCCGTGTGCGTCGCGGGGCGGCTCGGTGCGCGCCCGGGCGCGGCTGGTCCTCAGGTCAGGACGGGAAGCCGGGCCAGCCCGCGGACGAGGCGGGTGCGTCGCCATTCCAGTCGGTCGGGCGGGACGGCGAGGGCGATTCCGGGGAACCGGGTCAGGACCGCTCGCAGGGCGATCTCCAGCTCGGCCCTGGCCAAGGGGGCTCCGACACAGCGGTGGATACCGTGGCCGAACGCGAGATGGGCGGCCGCGTCCCGGTCCACGTCGAGGTGGTCCGGCGCCGGGAACCGGGCCGGGTCCCGGTTGGCCTCCCCCAGCGCGACCAGGACCGGGGCGCCCGCCGGGATCTCGGTGCCGCCGAGCGTGACGGCCTCCGTGGTGAACCGGAAGGTGGCCACGCTGACCGCCGGGTCGAGGCGGAGCAGTTCGTCCAGCGCGGCCGGGATCCGATCCGGGTCCTCCCGGAGGCGGTCCAGCACGGTCGGGTGCCGGAGCAGCGCCACGAGGGCGTTGCCGAGGGCGTTGGTGGTGGTCTCGTGTCCGGCCACGAGCAGCAGCACGGCCAGGGAGACCAGTTCCTCCTCGCTCAGGCGGTCCTCTCCGTCCCGAGCCGAGGCGAGCCGGTCCAGGAGCGAGCTGCCGGGGTCCCGTCGCCTGGCGGCGACGAGGTCCGCCATGTAGCCGGCCATCGCGTGCGAGGCCGCGTCGACGACGTCGGGCTGCCCCGCCGCGAACAGTTCTGCGGACCAGCGTCGGACCGCGGACCGGTCGGCCTGCGGCACGCCGAGCAGCTGGCAGATCACGATGACGGGCAGCGGTTCCGCCAGGCGGGCCACGAAATCGACCGGTTCGCCGACGGGCCACCGGTCCAGCAGCTCCTCGGTGACCCGGGCGATGTAGGGGCGCAGTTCGTCGACGGCCCCGGTCGTGAACGCCCCGGTCACCAGCTTCCGCAGCCGGGTGTGCCGCGGCGGGTCGCTGGCCAGCATGGTGCGGGACACCGCCGGATGCAGGCGGCGCCGCGACTCCTGGCCCGCGAAGAAGGCGGCCGTGTCCTTGGAGAGACGGGGGTCGGCGAGGGCTTTCCGGGCCTCCGCGTAGCCCGTGACGAGGTAGTTGACACGCCCTCCGGAACCGGCCGGCACCGGCCGCACCGGGCACGCGGACGGCGTGGCCCCGTACGTCGTCTCGGGGTCCCGGTGGACGTGCCCGCCCCTCGCGCCGTGCGGTCCCAGCCCCGACACCCCCTCCGTACGACCCGGCAACCTCCTCACAAAATAGCCGGTCGGCGCGCCCTTCCGCGGCGCCGGGCGGTCGGGGGCAGCCGATGCCTATCCGAGCCAGACGACGTCCAGGACGGACAGGTGCCGGGTGAGCCGGTTGATCACGTAGACGACGGACAGCTGCCCGACGGGCGCGGTCCGGACGTCTTCGCCCTCGGGGTCGCCGACGTCCCACTGGGGCCAGCCCCACGGGGAGCGCACCGCGATGTCCAGGACGTCGCGGACCGTCTCCCTCGCGTGCTCGGGGAGCGTGGTGAGTACCTTCGCGGCCTGCGGGGACAGGCGCACCGCCCACGGCCGGCCCTGTGCGCTCACGGGTTTCTCCATACGAGAGGTCGGTACTGGCGTGCGGGCGGCTCAGCCGGCGGGGTGGGCGTCCTCGGTGTTCCGGCAGAAGCGGCGGTCGCGCTCCGCCGCCCGTGTCCGCGGACCGGCCGAGCGCAGGACGACGTCCAGGGCCCGGTCCGGATCGGCGGCATAGCTGTTGCTGAACCACGCCATGTTCGCCTCGACCACCGCCCACCGGTCGGCGGCGCCGTGCTCGGGTGCGGACACGAGCCCGATGTCCACCACCACCGCGCTGGGCAGGCCGTCGCCGCACGTGGCCAGGAAGTCGTCCGCGAACGCGAGGGCCGCGTCCTCGTGGCGGTGCCCGTCGAGCGGCTCGGCGTGGAGACGGCCGAAGGTGGCGTACTGCGAACCGGTGCGGACCTCGCCGTCCAGCACGTACAGGCGAAACTCCGTCGCCCAGGTCACCACGTCGCTGATCTGCACCGGCACGTCCGCTGACAGCTCCGGTCGCGTCGGGAGGTGACGACCACTGGCGTAGACGGCGGCCGGGAAGCTCTTGTCGGTCGGCGGCTTGACGAACGCCGGTCGGGTCAGGCGGCGCGCCTCGCCCAGGGTCGCCATCGCGATGCTCCGTCCGGTGTACTCGTGGGGCAGCGTGGTCAGCCAGTCGTCGGCCGGCTCCAGGAGCGCGACCTCGAGGGCGTCCACGACGCGTGCCGCGAAGACGGGGCCGCCGTAGTAGTGGCCACCGCTCCTCCCCGCCACGGTGCCGGCACCGTCGTGGGCGGGAAGGACTTCCACGGCCATCCCCCGCCGGTGCGCCGCCGTCGAGAGCAGTTCGGATGTCGTGGTGTACTGCGGCGCCAGCGCCAGGAAACCATGTTTCGTCACGATCGCTGACGATGCCACCGATCCGGCCGGACAGTCCACACGGTTCGGCCCACGCCTCGGGGTTCGCTCGCGCCGAAGGCCTCGGCGTCGTGGAGGCGCTCCCTCGTTCTCCGGCCACGCACGTCTGCCCGCCGGGCCGCGCGTCGCACGACGGCACCCTCAGAGGGGGCGGGGTCAGGTGCAGCTCCTGTCGAAGGTGAGAGGGGTGGCGCGGGTGCTGGTGGTCCAGGTTCCCTGGTTGGTCTGGGAGATCAGGCGGTGGAAGAGGTTCCAGGCACCGGTCGGGCCGAGGACGTGGACGCAGGCCGCCTGGTTGACGGCTCGGGTGTAGAAGGGCTTGCCGTTGCGCCAGGCGCGGAAGCCGTGGTCGGGGAACTCGTCCGCGCTCGCCCTGAACGTGATCTTGTTGCGCGCGGGGAAGCTGACCCACAGGTCGGAGTCGATCGCCGGTGCGTGGCCGAGCCCCGGAAACCAGTCGACGAGGGGGTTGGGGGTGTGCAGGTCCAGGTGCACGCCCGTGGTGCCGGTGCGGGTGACCATGGCCTTCTCGGTGGGTCGTTGGGCCTCGGTGCAGTGCTTGGCGGTTCCGGGGACGGGGTCGATGACGAAGTCGCGGTGTGACGTGCCGAAGAGGGCCGCGGGGTCGTGGGTCGTCCTGATGCCGGAGACGGCGGTGCCGTCCCAGGTGAACTCGGCCCAGACGCGTCCGCGGTAGCTGCCGTCGAAGCCTCGGTGGTCGTCGCCGCGGAAGGTGGAGGTCTGCCGCAGGGGGCCGCTGACGACACCGCAGGCGTGCATCGAGTCCCCGCTGTTGACGTGCGGGAGGATCTCGGCCACCGGATGGACCGGGTCGACGACCCTGGGATGCGGGATCCAGGCAGCGGTTCCGGCACCGCCGCCGCCGACGCGGGCAGCAGGGCCGCGGCGCACAGCGCCACGACACCGGCCGCAAGGGTTCTCCGGCCGAACCGCTCGATGACCATCTGACCATCCCCCCGGATGCAGACGCCGGACCGGCGGGTGTTCGCGGGCACGCGACGCCGTGGGCCGACTCCTCGAGGATGCCCCATCGCGCACCGCTGCGTACCCCGAACCGGGCTTGTCACCGCTGGCGCCGGGGTGCCCCTGCGCGCAAGGGCGCCGCACGTGCGGTTCCCGTACGGGAAGCCGCGTGCAGCGCCCCCGGCGCACCGACGCAGGTGTCAGGTGTCGGCCGTCAGCCGGCCGTCAGGAGAGCTTCACGGCGTCCGGGTTCTCCTTCAGCCAGGCGCGTACCGCCTGCTGCTCCTTGCCCTTGCCGGTCTGCTGGATCTTCGCCTCCAGCCCCGTCAGCTGCTCCTCGGTGAGCTTGAAGTCGCGCAGCCAGCGCACCACCTCGGGCTCGTCCTCCGCGAGGCCCTTGCGGGCGAGGGTGTGGATGCCGTCGCCCTTGCCCCAGGCGCCCTTCGGGTCCCGGAGCTTGGTCAGGTGGTAGGAGGAGTACGCCCAGTGCGGGGACCACAGCACGACGGCGACGGGCTGCTCCTTCTCGTAGGCCCGCTTCAGTTCGGCGAGCATGCCCGGGGTCGATCCGTCGACGACCTGGTACTCACCGTCCAGGCCGTACTCCTTGAGGACCTGGTCCTTGAGGATCGACATCTCGCCGGCGCTCGGTTCGATGCCGATGATCCGGCCCTTGAACCGGTCGGACTTGCCCTTGAGGTCGGCGAGGGAGCGTACGTCCTTCACGTACGAGGGGACGGACAGCTCCAGGGACGTCGGGCCGTACCAGGAGCCGAGGTCCTCCAGCTCGTTCCGGTACTTCTCCCAGTACCGGGCGTGGGTGACGGGCAGCCAGGAGTCGGTCTGGAGGTCGATGCCGCCGCCGGCGAGGCCGGTGTAGAGCGCTCCGGCCTCCAGCTGGCGGGCGTCGACCTCGAAGCCGCGCCGTTCCAGGAGTTCCTTCCAGAGGAAGGTGGAGGCGATGCCCTCGTCCCAGGGGATGTACCCGAGGGAGAGGGTGCGGCCCTTGCCGGTGTTCGCGGCGCCCGCGGGGCCGTCCGGACCGGAGGTTCCGGTGAGGGTGTTCAGGGCGCCGGCGGCCAGGGCGAGGACGACGACCCCGGTGACGGCGTGGGCGGGCTGGGGCCGGTGGCTCCACAGCCGGGCCGCGCCGGTGGCGGCGGACCGGGCCCCGGCGAGGGCGCGCCGGCCGAGCGGGGAGACCTGGCGGCCCAGGGCGCCGGTCATGCGGTCGAGGTACATGGCCAGGACCACGATGGAGACGCCGGCTTCGAAGCCGAGGCCGATGTCGACGTTTCCGATGGCCCGGTAGACGGCGCCGCCCAGTCCGCCGCCGCCCACCATGCCGGCGATGACGACCATGGAGAGGCCGAGCATGATGACCTGGTTGACGCCGGCCATGATCGTGGGCAGGGCCAGCGGCAGCTGGAGGTGGAGCAGGGTGTCGCGCGGGGTGGTGCCGAAGGCCCGGGCCGCCTCGACGAGTTCGCCGTCGACCTGACGGATGCCGAGCTCGGTCATCCGCACGCCGGGCGGCAACGAGAAGATGACGGTGGCGATGATGCCGGGTACGACGCCCACGCCGAAGAAGACGATGCCGGGGATCAGGTAGACCATGGCCGGCATGGTCTGCATGAAGTCCAGTGCGGGGCGCAGGACGGCGCTGATCCGGTCGGAGCGGGCGGCGAGGATGCCGAGCGGGACGGCGGCCGCCAGGGTGAAGAGGGTGGCGACCAGGACCAGGGACAGCGTGGACATGGCCTCGGGCCACAGGCCGACGGAGTCGACGAGCGCGAGGGCGGCGAAGGCGAGCAGGCCGGCGAGCAGGCCGCGCAGCCACCAGGCGGCGACGGCCAGGATCCCCGCGAACAGCAGCGGGGCGGGGGCCGACAGCATCGCGCCGACGGCGTCGTCCAGGCCGGTGACCAGGGAGCCGATGGCGTCGAACAGCCAGGAGAGGTGGCGCTGGAGGAGGTCGACGCCGCTGTCGGCCCAGGCGCCGAGGTGCAGGCGGGGCATCAGGCGGCCACCTCCGTGCAGCGCAGCGGGGGGCGTTGCTCGTCGCCGATGAAGCCGACGAGGCGGCCCTGCGGCACGGAGCCGACGACGGCGCCGTCGGCTCCGGTGACGGCGACCGGGTGGGGGACGCGGGCGCTGACGGCGCACAGGTCGGCGAGCGGGGTGTCGGCACTCACCGTGGGGCAGCCGCAGGGGCGGGCGTCGACGGGGGTCGGTGCCATGACGGCGTCGGCCGTGAGCACGCGCGAGCGGTCGACGTCCTGGATGAAGGAGGCGACGTAGTCGTCGGCGGGGCGGGTGAGGATGTCCTCGCTGGTGCCCTGCTGGACGATGCGGCCGTCTCGCATGACGGCGATGCCGTCGCCGAGGCGCATGGCCTCGTTGAGGTCGTGGGTGATGAAGACGATGGTCTTCTTCAGGGTGCGCTGGAGTTCGAGGAGCTGGTCCTGCATGTCGCGGCGGATCAGCGGGTCGAGGGCGCTGAAGGACTCGTCCATGAGGAGCAGGTCGGCGTCGGTGGCCAGCGCGCGGGCCAGTCCCACGCGCTGCTGCATGCCGCCGGACAGCTCGTCGGGCCAGGACGTCTCCCAGCCGCCGAGCCCGCACAGCTCCAGGGCCTGCGCGGCCCTGCGCGCGCGCTCGGCCCGGGGGACGCCCTGGACCTCCAGTCCGTAGCCGGCGTTCTCCAGGACGTTGCGGTGCGGGAACAGCGCGAAGTGCTGGAAGACCATGCTGATCTTGGTGGCGCGGACGCGGCGCAGTTCGCGCGGGTCGAGGGCGGTGAGGTCCTCGCCGTCGAAGAGGACGCGTCCGGAGGTGGGTTCCAGGAGCCCGTTGAGCATGCGCAACAGGGTGGACTTGCCGGATCCCGACAGGCCCATGACGACGAAGATCTGACCCGGTTCCACTCGGAACGACGCATCGATGACGGCGGCCGTCGCGCCGTCGGCGCGCAGCGCCTCGCGGTCGGCGCCCTGTTCGAGCGCGCGGACCGCGGCCGCCGCACGGTCGGGGTTCCTTCCGAACGCCTTGTAGACGTGCTCGGTCTGGAGCGTGGACACATACACCTCGCGGGTCGTACCGGAAACGGCGCGCCGCCCTCCGGAGGGCCCGGGGGGCGGCGTGCCGTGGAGCGGGGCGGGATCGGCCCGCGTGCGCCCCGCGCCGGCAGCAAGCCGGAGTGTGGGGTTCCGCTCCGGTGGAGCCCCTGCCCGGCGTTCACCCCCGCAAACGCGATGGTGAGTTACCTCACGTGGCGGCCGCCCGTGCGCTCGCCACGGGTCCGACGTCAGGTCGGGCGGCGGATCCGGTCGACGACCCCGGTGGGTGGGCGGCGCCGGTCAGAGACCGCCGGTGTTGAGCAGCCGGTTGGGAGTGTCGAGGCGGACGCCGCGCAGGATGTTGCGGGTGGCCGTGCGGTCGAGCCAGCGGTGGACCTCGTTGGCCGTGGCGTGCGGGTGGGCCGACAGGTACAGGGCGATCACCCCGGTCGCGTGCGGCGCGGCCCAGGACGTCGCGCCCTCCTCCACCGTGGCCGTGCCGCCGCCGGCAAGGGCGGAGGTCACCTTCTGGCCGGGGGCGTACAGGTCCACGCACCGTCCGTAGCCCGATCCGTAGGAGCCGCTGTCGGTCCACGGGCGGTCCTTCGGGGTGGCGGCCGCCACGACGATCGTGCCCGGGACGCCGGCCGGGGAGTGCTTGCAGGCGTCGTCGTGGAAGTTGCCGGCGGACACCACCGTCGGGATCCCCGCGTCGACCATCTTCTTCACGGCCGCCTCCACGGCCGCCGACCGGCGGCCGAAGTTGAGGGACATGTTCACCACCGCGGGCCTCTTCGCGTGCGCGGTGACCCACTTGACGGACTTCACCACGGCCGCCTCGGCCGCCGCCGGGGAGCCGCCGCCCTCGCTCTCGCACAGGATTCCCTGGACCCGTACGAGCTCCGCCTTGGGTGCGACGCCGTACTTCGCCCCGGCGATGATGCCCGCGACGAACGTGCCGTGGCCCAGGCCCCCCTCGTCGAAGCAGTCCCGGGAGTCCTTCGGGCCCACGAAGTCGGCGCCGAGGCGGGCGCGTCCGCCGAACTCCTTGTGGGCGATGTCCATCCCGGTGTCGATCACGTAGACGTGGACGCCCTTGCCCGTGGCGGTGGTGGTGAACTTCCCGTTCAGCGGCCGCGACCGCTGGTCCAGGACGTCCAGGTTCCAGGGCACGCGCCGGGTGACGGGCGACGCCCCCGTCCGTACGGTCCCGGACATCACCCCCGCGGGGTCGGCGGACCTCGCCGCGGGCCCGGACGACGCCCCGCCCCCGAACGACGCGACCGCCTCCCCCTGCCCCGTCGCGGGATGCGTCCCGCCGCTTCCCCCGGCCGCCGTGCCGCCGGCCGCCGCGCCGCAGGCCGAAACCCCGAGCACGGTCGCGACGGCCACCGTCATGAGACCGGCCTTCGCCATGTTCCGCTTCACAACGCCCCCCACATCACCGCTTCGTCCGCACGTCATTGCCCAGGACGACCACGGAGGGCATGCGGTTCCGGCGGGGCGTTCGGCACGGCGGCGACGGCCGGGGCGATGCTGCGCCGCTAGTTGAGGCCGATCTCCTCGCACGCGGCCTTCAGTTCGTCGGTGCAGATCTCGGCCACCGTGTAGACGCCGTCGTTGACCACGGTGGACTTGATGTTGCTCCTGGTCAGCGCGACGCCCGGGACGAGCACCGACGGCACCCGCTTGGAGGTCGGGCTGTCGACGACCTGGTTGATGATGCCGTCGATCCGCTCGCCCTTGGCGAGCGTGACGGCCATCTCCGCGGCGGCCGCGGCTTCGGGGGCGTACGGCTTGTAGACGCTCATGTACTGGGTGCCCGCGACGATGCGCTGCACGCCGGCGATTTCGGCGTCCTGGCCGGTGACCGGGGGCAGGGGGGAGACGCCGGCCCTCTTGAGGGCGGTGATGATGCCGCCCGCCATGCCGTCGTTGGCCGAGTAGACGCCCACGATCGCGCTCTTGCCGAGCGATGCGATCGCGGCCGTCATGTGGGCGGTGGCGTTCTCCGGCTTCCAGTCGGCCGTGTCGTACTCCTTGCCGATGTTCACCGAGCCGTCGAGGACGGCGTGCGCGCTCTGCTTGAACTGCCGCGCGTTCGGGTCGGTGGGCGAGCCGTTCATCATGACGATCTGGCCGGACCTGGCCTTGCCGCCCAGCGCGTCCAGCAGCGCCTTGCCCTGGACCTTGCCGACGTCCTCGTTGTCGAACGAGGCGTACGCGTCGATCGGGCCCTCGGCCAGGCGGTCGTAGGCGACGACCGGGATGCCGGCGCGCTTGGCCTTCTTGACCGCGTCGGCGATGGCCTTGGAGTCCACCGCGTCGATGATCAGGACGTCCACCTTGGCGGCGATCATCGCGTCGACCTGCGTGCTCTGGACCGCCGCGTCCTGCTGGGCGTTGGCGTAGATCACCTTGCCCTTGCCCAGGGTGAAGTTGCGGACCTTCTTCTCGATGAGCGGCTTGTCGAACTTCTCGTAGCGCGCGGTCTCGTTCTCCGGAAGCAGGAGACCGACCTTGATCGCGTCGCCCTTGACGGACCCCGCGGGGCTCGCGTCGTCCTCCTCCGCGCCGCACGCGGCGAGCGAGACGGTGATCGCGCAAGCAGCGACGGCGACGGTGGCCCGCCCCAGACGTGTGTTCACTAGGTAAACCTCCCTGACGAGGCCGTGTCCATCGGCCGAGGTAGGCGAAGTCAACTCGCTACCGGGAGTAGCGTCAAGGAGTGAATTCTTAACGAGATGGCAACGTTGCCAAGATCCTCGATGCTCGGACATTTCACTACATCCTGGGCGGTTCCTCACCTTTGGAGCGAGGGGATCCGCTTCAACTTGTGAACTTGGCACGGGTGTTGTTCCACGCCGAGTGCCGTGCCGGTCGGACCGGTTCCGCGCGGGATCGTGGAACGGCCCGGGCGGGGGCGTCGTACGCCGTCCCGCCCGGGCCGTTGGTCAGGGCCGGTGCCGAGTGGTGTGCCGGATCAGCCGGTGGTGACCGAGGTGTCGTCGATCAGGAAGCTGGTCGCCTGGGACGAGTCCTCGGCTCCCGTGAACTTGATGGTGACCGTCTTGCCCTTGAAGGCGGACAGGTCGAGGGTGCGCTGGACGTAGCCGCTCGGCGTGACGTTGGAGTACGTCGCCAGAGTGGTCGTCGTGGTGCCGGAGACGACCTGCGCCTTGAGGGTGTCGTACGCGGTGGTGCCCGTCTCCTTGGTGTCGATCGCGAGCCAGAAGGAGAGCTTCGGGGCGGTGGCGGTCGACGGGATGGTCACCGACTGGGACAGGGTGTCGGTGTGGGCGGAGCCGTAGCCGTCCAGCCAGGCGTAGTAGGAGCCGCCGTGGGGGGAGGCGCCGGTGTCGTTGGTGATGACGCCGGAGGACGCGGACCAGGTGGTCGCGCCCGACTCGAAGCCCGGGTTGGCCAGCAGGTTGGTGCCGGTCGGCGGCTGGGTGGTGCCGCCGCACGTGGTGGCGGTCGGGGCGACGGCGACGCCGCTCCAGGCCTTCTCGACGGTGGTGCACTGGGTGCTGCTGGCGCCGTACAGGTCCGTCGCGGCCTTGATGGTCGCGGTACGGGCGTCCGCGTACGTGGAGGCGGCCGTCAGGTACGTGGTGAGCGCGCGGTACCAGATCTTGCCGGCGGTGGCGTTGCCGAGGCCGGTGACCGTGCTGCCGTTGCAGGTCGGGCTGTTGCCGTAGCTGGAGGAGCCCGAGCCGACCGCCATCAGGTAGAACCAGTGGTTGCCGACGCCGGACGAGTAGTGCGGGTCGAGGTTCTTGGTGCCGGTGGTCCAGCAGCTCTGGGAGGAGCCGTCCTTCTTCGGGTCGTCCATCCACCGCAGCGGCGTGCTGCTGATCTTCTCGCCGATGAGGTAGTCCGGCGTGTCCGCCGGGCTGTTGGCGTTGAACTCGACCAGGGTGCCGAAGATGTCCGAGGTGGACTCGTTCATGCCGCCCGCGTCGCCGAAGTAGTTCAGGCCGGCGGTGGCGGCGGTGACGCCGTGGCTCATCTCGTGGCCGGCCACGTCCAGCTCGGTGAACGGCTTCTGGCCCACGGCACCGTCGCCGTAGATCATGCTGAAGCTGTCGTCGTCCCAGCCGGCGTTGTCGTAGTTGACGCCGTAGTGGACGAAGGAGCGGGCGCCGACGCCGTCGTTCTTGATGCCGTTGCGGCCGTGGACGTTCTTGTAGTAGTCCCAGGTGGCCTGGATGCCGTAGTGGGCGTCCACGGCGACGGTGGCGCGGTCGCTCAGGGCGCCGTTGCCCCACACGTTGTCCGCGTCGGTGAAGCCGACGCCCCAGCCGGCCGGCGGCGAGTCGTTGGTGGCGGTCTTGTTCTGGGCGTCCCGCGTCTCCCCGTTACCGCGGGTCGGGTCCTTGAGCTCGTACCCGCCGGTGATGCTGTTCGTCCCCAGGGTCACGTCGCCGACCTGGTAGCCGTGGCCCGTGCCCGAGGCGCTCACGCCGGCCAGGGAGGCCGCCCGCGGCGCCGTGGTCTTCGGCGCGGTGCGGGAGCGGCCCGGGACGACGGTGGCGTGGAAGGTGTTCCAGGACTTCCCGGCCTTGCCCGTCGTCGCGTTGACCAGCGTGTAGAAGTGGCTGGGCGAGCCGTCGGGGGCGGTGCCGTCGACGACGACCTGCCAGGCGAGCACCGGCGTGGCCGACGTCGCGTCGACGACGAGCTGAGCCCTGCTCCGCTTCTTGGTGCCCTTGAACTTCGCGGCGGCCGCGGCGATCGCGCGCTGCTTGCCGACCTTCGGCGTCACCGAGAGCGACAGCGGGGCCTTGAGGGTCATCGAGGTCGAGCGCAGCTCGCCGTTGGGGGCCGAGTGCACGATGACGTCGCCGCCCAGGACCGGCAGACCCTGGTAGTGGCGGTCCAGGTGGACGTGGCGGGTGCCGTCCTTGTCGACCGTCACATCGTGTGACAGGAAGGTGTCGTGGCTGCCGGCCCGGACCGCGCCGGGGCTGGCGGTCACCTCGGCGATGGCGTCCCGCAGCGCCTCGGCCTTGCTCGCCTTCGGCGAGACGGCACGGGGACCCTTGGCTGCGGAAGCGGGGGCACCCGCACCGGCTATGAGAAGGCCGCTGACCGCGACGGACAGCGTTCCGACGAGCAGTGATCGTTTCATGGGGCGAGAGAATGGCGGGATCCACGGCGCCAGGGCAATGAACTGCAAATTCTGTTTAATAAGCACCCTTGTGAAGCGGTCATGTCATGTTACGGGGGCGTGTCCCCGTTGTTTCCTGCCCAGGTGGGCGGCTGTGCCCGGAGCCGACCGAACATTCGGTGCCCGTCCCGGCGCAACCCGGGCCCGGGCCAAGACTGTTCACACCGTGATGCGCGTCACCTGGCGTTTGGCTGGAAGTCGCTAGCATGTGCCACCCCCCACACGGCACGCAGGACGGATCACCTGTGCCCCCTCAAACCCCCCTGCCCGACCTGGCCGGAGCCCTGCGCAACGGCCCGTTCGAGGTCGCGCTCGACTGCGCCGTACGCGCCAGCGGCCTCAGTCTGGAACGCATCCAGCACCGGCTGGCGATCCGCGGAGTCACCGTCAGCGTGACCACCCTCAGCTACTGGCGGCGCGGCCGCAGCCGCCCCGAGCGCCCCCAGTCCCGGCAGGCCGTCCGGCTGTTGGAGGAGCTGCTGGGGCTCCCCACCGACTCCCTGGTCTCCTTGCTGGGTCCGCAACGTCCGCGTGGACGGTGGGTCAACCCGCCCCGGGTCCTGGAGACCGAGCACCTGTGGCAGGAGTACGAGAGTCTGCCCGGCCTGCTCGACGCGATGGGCTCGACCGACGACGGGCTGACCCGGCTCGCCGTGCACGACCGGTACGAGATCGACGAGAACGGCGCCGAGCGGCGGCTCACCGTCACCATGGTCCTGCGCGCCGAGCGCGAGTGGGTGGACCGGCTGGTCCTCATCAGCCGCGGCGACGACCCGCAGCGCGAGCTGCCGGAGATCACCGGCATCCGCAACGCCCGCAAGGGCAGGCGCCGCTCCGACCCTTCCGTACCCCTGTACGTCGCGGAGCTGCTGCTGGACCGGGTGCTCACCAAGGGCGAGACCGACGTGATCGAGTACACCTACGCCTTCTCGACCACCGGCGCCCGCACCAGCGAGGTCGGCACCGGGTTCCGCGCCCCCGCCCGGCTCTACACCCTCGAGGTCCAGTTCCATCCCGACGCCGTCCCCGTCCGGTGCCGGCGGTACGCCGGCACCACCGCCGGCGCCATGGATCCCGCCGGACAGGTCTGGATCAGCGCCTCCGGCCGCGCCGCCTTCACCGTCGAGGACCCCGGACCGGGCTTCCAGGCGATGCGCTGGGAGTGGGAGTAGGGCACCGCGCCGCGGTCCTGCCCGGGCTGCGCCCCGACGAGGGGGATAGCGGTGAGGTTCAGGTGGCCGGCACGTGCACGTGGACGGTCTTGCCGCCCTCCCGCGTGCGCCGGACGTCGACGTCGGAGGCCAGACGGTTCACCAGCCACCATCCGTACCCGTCAGCGCTGCCGGCCGGATCCTGCCGGCGCAGTCGGGGCGGTTCGGGGCTGGTGTCGGTGACGTCGATGTCGATCCCGTCCCCCTCCCAGGCCATCTCCAGGCTGCACGGCCCCGGGGTGTGGCGGACGGCGTTCGTCACCAGCTCGGAGACCACCAGCAGTACGGTGTCCTGCGCATCCGCCGGGAGCCGGTGGCCGATGGCGCGCGCGTCGTCGACGAAGCCTCGGACCTCGGCGCGCGCCCGGGCCGCGGCCCCCACGGTGCCGCAGTCACATCGTCGCCGTACGGGATGGGCCATCAGCCCCTCCTCGAACCCTTGGACCACCTGCTTGGACCTGCGCTGCTACCCCGGGTAGCCGCCCCCATGCCCACCTGAGCCCCGCCCTCCGGGTTTCGCCGGGGGCGGCCGGGGCAGGCGCGTGACCGAAGACCCTCGAGGGCGGCCGCGGGCCGTCCGCGAGCGAAAGGTGCGATGATCATGGCAGGGCGTCTCCTCGCGGCCCCCGATGCGGAGCGGCTGCTGGCCATCTACCTCAACGACCATCTGGCGGGTTCGAACGCCGGCCTGTCGCTGATCCGGCGGATCGTCCGACACCATCGGCGCACCCCGCTGCGGGCCCCCCTGACGCGGATCGCGCAGGAGGTCGCCGAAGACCGCGACAGCCTGCGCGAGATCATGCAGGCCCTCGACACACCGGCCCTGCACGCCCGAGCGGCCATCGGCACAGTGGCGGAGCGGGCGGCCCGCCTGAAGCTCAACGGTCGTCTGCTGTCCCGCTCCCCTCTGAGTGACGTCCTGGAACTCGAAGCCATGCGCCTGGGCGTGGAAGGCAAGGCGGCCGGCTGGCGCGCCCTGCGGAGCGTGGCCGACTCCGACCCGCGACTGGACCGGGCGATCCTGGATCGGCTGTCGGCCCGGGCCGAACGTCAGGCGCGTGCGCTGGAGGAGATGCGCCTGGCCGCGGCCGCCCGCGCGTTCCCGGCGGAGGGCGTGGCCGCGGGCCGCGGTCGTGGGCGCCGGCACCTGGGTGTGCCGGCGGTGGGCTGACGCAGGATCACCCGGCGAGCGCTCCGCCTCCCGTGGCAGGGGTCCCGGCTGCCGCACCGGGTGCAGGCCGTCCCGCCCCGTGCCACTTTGGTCGGGCAAGCCACCATCGGATCCCAGAGGAGTCACCGTCATGGGCGGTATGCAGGACAAGAGGCAGCAGCCGGGCAAGGGTCGCGAGGAGCAGGAACGCCCCCACAAGCCGGGGCCGGGCGAGTCCCGCTCCCGCCAGGAGGGCAAGACCCCGGACGAGCTGCGCCGCCGCGAGGACACGGACCAGACGCGCGCCGACCGCGGCGAGGACACGGACCGGACGGGCGACGACGAGATGTGACGACGGCACCGCCCCGGTCCGCCGGTCCGGTCCGCCGGTCCGGAACCCGGCCGGGCCCGAAGAGGGCTCCGGCCGGGTTCCGGCGTCCTGCCGGCTCCGCCGTGCCGGCCCGGTTCGTGACACCGGTCCCGTCAGGGTGCGTCCGCTCCGGCCGGCATCGTCGCGGCCGGGCTGGGCAGGCGCCCGGTAGGGCGTGTGCCCGGTAGGACCCGCATCTCGGGAGGGATCGTGAACAAGGCGAAGCTCGTGTACCGACCCGTCGGGCTGGGACTCGGCGCGGCGAGCGGAATGGTGGCGGCGGCGTTGTTCAAGCAGCTGTGGCCCGTGTTCGGTCGGGGCGATGACGCCCCTGACGCGCTGGACGAGGGCCGCTCCTGGCCGGAGGTGCTGCTGGCCGCCGGAGTGCAGGGCGCGGTGTTCGCCGTGGTGAAGGCGGGCGTGGACCGGGCGGGGGCCGCCGGAGTGCGCAGGCTGACGGGCACCTGGCCCGCCTGAGGTCGGCACCGAGCCCCTGGCGTGCCTGCCCTGAGAGGCCCCCGGCGCGCCTGTGCTGAGAGCGGCGGCGGTGCACCGCGTTCGGCTCCCACGGGAGCGGGCCGGGGTCCGACCCGCGGACGGGTCAGCCGGTGGAGGCCGGGGCGGTCAGGCGCGTGCACTCGGTCACCACCGCACGCAGCGCACCGGTGGTGTGCAGGAGGTCGCGTTGGCGGCGGGCGCCGTTGCCACGGCCGAGGAGGCGGGCGACGCCCTGGCGTACGAGCTCGTGGTCGCCGTTGTCCTCCAGCGCGTCCCGTACGTGGTCCAGCAGCACGTCGAGGACCGCCTCGGGCGGGGCCGGGGCCATCGAGCGGGGGTCGAGCAGGGGGCCCTCCAGACCGGATTTCGCCGCCCGCCAGGAGGCGAGCCGCAGCAGGCCGACGCCGATCCGGGCCGGTGGGTCCCCCGCCCGCCAGGCGCGCACCGCGGTGTCCACCAGGGCCCGGGCCAGGGCGGCGAGCAGGACGGGGGTGTCGGGGTCGAGGCAGACGTCGGCGACGCGGATCTCGACGGTGGGGTAGGTGGCGGACAGCCGGGCGTCGAAGTAGACCATGCCCTCGTCGCGCAGCACACCGGTGGTCAGCATGTCGCGTACGTGCTGGTGGTAGCGCTCCGCGCTGCCGAAGACCTCGGTGGGACCGGCGGAGGGCCAGCGGTTCCACACCCGGCTGCGGTAGCTGGCGTAGCCGCTGTCGTGGCCCTGCCAGAAGGGGGAGTTGGCGCTGATCGCGGTCAGGACCGCCAGCCAGGGGCGCATGCGGTCCAGGGCCGCCACGCCCTCCTCGTCCGACGCGACCGAGACGTGGACGTGGCAGCCACAGGTGAGCTGTTCCCGTGCGGTCAGGCCGAACGCGCCGGCCATCCAGCGGTAGCGTGCGCCGGGGCTCGTGGAGGGGGTCACGGGCAGGGGGGACGTGGCCAGCGCGGCGACGGCCGCGCCGGCTTCGGCGGCGTGCCGTGCGGCCTGCGCGCGCCAGCGGACGATCTCCTCGGCCAGCTCCCCCATCCGCAACACGGGACGCGTGGAGAACTCGACCTGCTCACGCTTGAGCTCCCCCTCCAGGACCCCCTCCCCCGGGCCCGCGGAGGCCGCACCGGCCTCGCGGGCCGCGGACAGGACTGCGGAGGACAGCGCCAGCGGCTCCCCGGTCCGGGCGTCCACGAGCAGCAGCTCCTCCTCCACCCCGACCCGACGCACACCCGTCATCGGCGGCCGCCGCGACGGACCGGACCCGCAGCCGCGACCGCGCCCGGGCCCGCACCCATCGGGGGTGGCTGCCGGGACGGACCCGGGCCGCCCCCGGCCGCGGCGGCCGCGGATCGACCGCCCTGGTGGCCCGGCGACCGTACGGGGCGACGGCGCGCGGCCACGGGCCCTTCCGCCGCCGGGGGCGCCGCGGCCCGGTGCGGCGGCACGAGTCCCGGCAGCACGCGGACGATCGGAACGCCGCCTTGTCCCATCCGGTGCGACAGCATCCCCCCATCCTGCCGCCTCCCCCCGTGCCCGGCCCGCCGACGGGCCGGACGCGCGGGGCGCCGTCGGGCGGAGGGACCGACGGGCCGGCCCGGAGACGGGTGCGGCGGCCGGCCCGGGGACGGGTGCGGCGGCCCGGACGACGTGTGATCAACGTCCCCGTCCCCCGGCTGAGCCGCCCAGCCGGCCGACAGCCCGCGCACCGGACCGGGTGACCGGGCCCGCACTCAGGGCGCGTACGACGCGTCCCGGAACCGGCATGGCCCAGGATGCATCCGGCAGCCCCCTCCTCGACCGACAGGAGTACCGACGTGCTCGAACGCAAGAAGCTCAAGGGCCGTACCCAGATCACCTTCGTCCTGCCCGACCACGCCCCCGACGGACCCGTCAGCGTCGTGGGGGACTTCAACCAGTGGGACCCCTACGCCCACCCGCTGACCCCCCGGGGCGACGGCACCCGCGCCGCGACCGTCACCCTCCCCGCCCGCACCGCGCACTCCTTCCGCTACCTGGCCGCCGGCGACCACTGGTTCGACGAGGACGGCGCCGACCACCACGACGGCACCAACAGCCGCGTTCACACCTGACCCGGCCGATCCGGCGGCCGCCCGGCCCCACACCTGCGCTTCCGCAGGGGTGGGGGACCATTCGGGCGGCGGCGCCCTCCGTCACGGATGCCGCGGTGGCGCATTCCCCTCCTTCGCCCTGGTGACCGCCCGCGAGAAGGAGGGACCGGGGGCCGGGCCGCTCGGGGTCGTGCGGACCGGATCGGGCGAGCAGGCATGAGCACCCGCGCCCCGGGCAGGCGCCTGGGGCAGAGGAGGTCGCCATGACCAGCGGAAGGGATCGCACCAGTCAGCTCGCCGCGCCCCGCAACGCCGAACCGCACGTCGTTCACGTGAGCGGCGAGATGGACTTCGACCACGCCGAGCAGCTCAGCGCGATGCTGGCAGCAGCTTCGGACGAGGCCCCCGACGGCTCGGACATCGTCGTCGACCTGCGCAACTCGTCCTTCTGCGACTCGGCAGGGCTGAACATGTTGCTGGCGTCCCGGCAGCGGGCCCAGCAGGCCGGCCACCACCTCGTGCTCGCCGCCCCGAGCCACCAGATGGTCAGGATGCTGGAGCTGACGGAGACGGCCGCCCTGTTCCCGCTCGTCCCCGCAGCCGCGCTCTGAGCGCCACCGGCACCGGCGGCCGGGGCCCGGCGGCGCCGGGCACCCTGCCGGGAACGCGGAAGGGCCCCGGTGGCCGGCCTGGGGAGGCCGGCCACCGGGGCCTTCGTGGGTCTTGCCCGCTGGTGGCTTAGTACCAGTGGTTGGCCTGCCAGAAGTTCCAGGCGCCGACCGGGGAGCCGTAGCGGGAGTTCATGTAGTCCAGACCCCACTTGATCTGCGTGGCCGGGTTGGTCTTCCAGTCCGCGCCCGCCGAGGCCATCTTCGAACCCGGCAGCGCCTGCACCAGACCGTACGCACCCGAGGAAGCGTTGGTCGCCGAAGGGTTCCAGCCGCTCTCGTGCTCCACGATCTTGCTGAACGCCGCGAACTGCGCCGGGTCCTTGATCATCTGCTGCGCGATCGCCTTGGCGCCCGCCGGAGCGGCGGCCTGCGCCGGCACCGTGGCGAGCAGGGAACCGGCGGCGGCAAGGCCGACCACGGTGCCCGCGAGGGTCTTCTTGGAGGTGGCGATGCGGCGGATGACGGCGTAGGACACGTAGAACCTTCCGAAGACAACAAGGACCGTCACAGACACACCCAGAAGGCGTGCGAGAGCCACTCACACGAGGGAGAGGGGATCGTCGGCGAGGCGGGGCCGAACCCCGGCCGCCCTGCGACAACACCAGTTAGCCAGGCCCCCGACCCCAAGGCAACGACCCCACCTACTACCCCGCACCGGAACACGAGCCGTCCGACCCGCTCCGGCCGAGGCGAAAGAACCGCAGGTGGGGCACGCATGAGGGACGGACGCACGGAGAGCCGCAGGACTACTACCGCCCCTCGGATGTGACCTGGGTCCTGTGGGCCGCCTCACCGCCCCCACCCCCGAAACTCACCCTCCGTGACCGCACGCACCCCCTAGGGTGGGCTCATGCGGATGATCGTGCGCGGTGCCCGGCTGTACACCGGCGGCGGCGAGCTCTCGCCCTCCCTGATGGACGTGGAGGTGGGTGAGGACGGCCGCGTCGCGCGCGTCGTGCCGTACGACGACCAGAAGGAACCCCCGACCACGGGGGTGCTCATCGAGGCGCACGGCGACCTGCTCAGCCCGCCCTTCGTCGAGCCGCACATCCACCTCGACACCGCGCTGACCGCGGGCGAACCGCGGTGGAACGCCTCCGGCACGCTCTGGGAGGGCATCGCCTGCTGGAGCGAGCGCAAGCGGAGCCTGACCCGCGAGGACGTGGTGGCCCGCGCCACCGAGGTGCTGCGCTGGCAGGCCGCACAGGGCGTCCTGCACGTGCGGACGCACTGTGACGTGACCGACCCGGACCTGACGGCGCTGGACGCGCTGCTGGAAGTGCGGGACCGGGTCCGGGAGGTGATGACGCTGCAGGTCGTCGCGTTCCCGCAGGAGGGGATCGTCTCCTTCCCCGGGGGCGAGGAGCTGATGCGCGCCGCCGTCGCCCGCGGCGCGGACGTGGTCGGTGCGATCCCGCACTTCGAGGACACCCGCGAGGACGGTGTGGCCTCCCTGCACCTGGCGTTCTCGCTGGCCGAGCGGTACGGACTGCGGGTGGACGCGCACTGCGACGAGATCGACGACGAGCAGTCCCGCTTCGTCGAGGTCCTGGCCGCGCTCGCCCTGCGCACCGGACTGCGCGACCGGGTCACCGCCTCGCACACCACGGCCATGGGCTCGTACAACGGCGCCTACAGCTACAAGCTCCAGCGGCTGCTGCGCCGCTCGGGCGTGCACCTGGTCTGCAACCCGTTCGCCAACCTCGCGCTCCAGGGCCGCTTCGACGGCTACCCCAAGCGGCGCGGCCTGACCCAGGTCAAGGAGATGCTGGGCGCGGGAGTGAACGTGGCCTTCGGCCACGACGACGTGATGGACCCGTGGAACCCGCTGGGCACCGGCAACCCGCTGCAGACCGCGCTGACGGGCCTGTACGCCGCCCAGCTGACCGGCGCGGACGAGATCGCGACGGCGTTCTCGATGGTGACGGACCGGGCGGCTGCCGTGCTGGGCCTGGAGGACCACGCGATCGCCCCGGGCGCCCCGGCCTCCTTCGTCCTGCTGCCGGCCCGCACCCCGTACGACGCCCTGCGCCGCCAGGTGCGTCCGACCCACGTGATCGCCCGCGGCTCCCTCCTCGCCCGGACCCCGGCCACCCCGACGCAGCTGAGCTGGCCGGGCGAGGAACCCACAGAGCTCTCCTTCGCGCGGCCGTTGCTGTGACGGGGGCCGGCCGGGGCGGGTCCGGAGGCGGTCCGGCCCGCGGGGGCGGGTGCGGCCGGCGGGGGCAGGGGCGGGGCCGGGTTCGGCTAGGGGGTGGCCGGCGGGTCGGACGGGCCGGCCAGCCAGTGGGCCATCGCCCGGCTGATCGCACCTCCTGCCCGGCGGTCGTCGCCCTCGAAACAGGGCATCGCGTTGGCCTCGAGGAAGTACCACTCCCCCGTGGCCGCGTCGATCTTGAAGTCCACACCCAGGAGGGGTGTCCCCGTGTGGGCGGTCAGGCGCGCGCAGCCGCGGACCACGGACTCCGGGAGCGTGAGGGGGCGGTAGTCGTTGACGCCCACGACGGTGCGGTAGTCGATCTCGGGTGAGTGGACGGCCTCCCCGAACGCCTGGTCGCCGACGGTGTGGACGCGTACGTCCGGGCCGGCGATCCTCTCCTGGAAGAGCACCGGTACCCGACCCAGCCGGTCCAACCGTGCCGCGTCGCCCGCCTCGTAGGCCCGGGCGAAGGTCTTGGCCGCGGACGCGCCCTTGAAGACCGCGCCCCGCGGGCAGTCGGCGACGAACGCGCGCGCCTCGTCGGGGTCTGAGGTCAGGCAGGTCCTCGGCACCTGCCAGCCGCCGACGGCGGCCATCGTCACCGCGTGCAGGACCTTGGTGAAGCCGGTGGCCTCGCGCAGCGGACGGTTCATGACCCGGACGGGGAGGTGCTCGAACAGCCGCAGGAACGCCTGGTAGTGCCCGGCGGCGGCGTGCCGGTGGCGGGGGTCGGGGGCGTGGGCGGACACGTCCAGCAGCCGGCACCAGACGGCACCGGCCCCGCCGAGCCGGATGACGCGGCGGCCGGTGTCGATGGTCGCGCTCGCCAGGTCGTCGAGGGGGATGCGTACCGATCCGCGCAGGGCCAGGGAGGGCAGGTCGACCGCCTCGTGGTCCAGGCCCGCGGCACGGACGGCGTGGAGACCGGCCAGGAAGGTGGGGTCGGCGGCCACGCCGACGCAGAGGATCACCCGACCGGCCGCGGGTGCCGGGGCGGCCGTGTCTGCCGGGTCAGCCGGGTCAGCCGGGTCAGCAGTGCGGCGTAGGCGGCGTCCGCCACGGACGCGAACTGGTGGTGGTTCGGCCACGGTGAGGCCTCGAGGAGCCGGAGGGCGCCGTCGTCCGCGTCGGCGGTCTCCAGGGTGACGATGGCGAAGTCCGTCTGCTTGGCGTGCAGCCAGTTGCGAATCCGGGTGACCTGCGGGGCGTGGCGGGCGAGGTCGGCCCGGCGGGCGGGGTCGCCGAGGTGGAAGGTGCTGGTCCCGGCGACGAGGAGCCGGTGGGTCCGCCCCGCGTCGAGCCGCGTGAGGTGGACGACGTCGTACGGGGTGCGTGCGGCGGGGTCCAGTTGCGCGTGGTCGCTGATGCGGTAGGCGTGGTTCGCGCCGGTGGCGTCCCGGCCGTCGGTCAGGGTGCCGGCCGGCCGGATGCCGGGCACCGACGAGGCGAGTTCCAGTGGGTCCAGCCGCGGCGGGTACCCGTGCACGGTGGGCCGGTTGACCACCGGGCCGGGCCACAGCGCCACGGCGGACCAGACGGCGGCCTGCCGCTCGCTGGCGGCGAAGCGGGCGGCCGGTGTCGGCGGGGTCGACGCGTCCGGCCGGCCCCGGCAGAGGATGCCGGTCGGGGGGCGGCCGTCGACGAGGACGGTGCTGCGGGAGTGCAGCTCGCGGGACACGGTGACGGAGACCGCGAGACGGTCGAAGTCGGCCGCCACGACGGCCTCGACGCCCCTTTCGGAAGCGGAGCGGGCGAAGCGTACGGCGGTCTCGTCACTGCTCTCCGCCAGCACCAGCAGCGTCATCGCCCTCCTCGAAGGCGCGAAGGGCCTCGGCGACCAGCCAGGCGCGCACCCCGACCTCGCTCACCACGTCGGGCCGCGCCCCGGGCGGGATGAACAGCGCCTCCTCGTCGCACGGCGGCCCGTCTAGCGGGGTTCCCACGTCAGCCCGGTGCCCGGCCCGCCCGGCAGCCGGTCCGCGCCCCAGCCGTGCTCGTGTTCCTTGTACTCGCTGCGTTCGGTGGACTCGCTGTTCTCGCTGTTCTCGGAGGATTCGCTGCGCTCGCTGCCCTCGCTCCCCTCGCTGCCCTCGGATCCGGTGTTCGACGCCTCGGGCAACGCCCCCGCGCCCCGTTCCCCGAGGAACTGCAGTGCCCGCCGCCGGACGTCGTCCGGGAAGTCCTCGAATGCGCGCCCGCCCATCGCACGCCTCCTTGCGCGTGGCCTCGCCCAGGACTCATGGAACCGCTCGACCGCCGTGCACGCAAGGGCGGGTCAACTTGACCCGGCCCTAAAGGACCGGGCTTGGAGGTAGTGCCCAACTGGCTGCTGGGTTGGCTCCTCCGTCCAGACACCCCGTTATGGGGT
>NZ_JBIVNX010000031.1:0-99097 GCF_044753805.1 Streptomyces sp. NPDC093225 | reverse complement strand
AAGGCCAGGGCGAAGCCCCTTGCCCCTGGGGTGGGCCTGCCGCAGGGCCTGCAGGCCGCCCCTGTCAAGCGCCGAGGGGACCCACACACCACGGGCCGGCCGCCACCCACGGCGCCCCGACACCGGCCCACACACCACGGGCGGCCCGCAGAGCGAGCCCACCCCCGACACCGGGCACCGCCGCACCAGGGCTCAGCCCCGCGAAACCTCCCGCCACGCGTCCGGAAGCGCCTCCGCCACCTGATGCGCCAGAACCGGACCGCCCCCGGGCACCGAACCGACGGCACCCGCAGAACCCCCGGCACCCGCCGCACCCCGAGCACCCGGAACCCCCCGCCCCACCGCGGCCAGCCGCGCCGCGAGCCCGTGGAGATGAGCCGCGACCGACCCCGCGTCCAGCGCGGACAACCCCGCGGCCAGCAGCGATCCGGCCAGCCCCGACAGGACGTCCCCACTGCCCGCGGTGGCGAGCCAAGCCGTCCCCGTCGGATTCACGCGCAGCCGCACCTCATCAGCACCCGCACCATCCGCGCCACCCAAACCACGCACCCCACCCACGCCACCCACGCCACCCACGCCACCCGCCACACCCCCACAAACAAGCGTCGTGGACCCCTTGAGCAGGGCCACCACCCCGAAGCGGGAGGCCAGTTCGCGGACCGCCCGGACCCTCCCCGCCTCCACGTCCTCGCGCGCCACGCCGAGCAGCGCCGCCGCCTCGCCCGCGTGCGGAGTCAGCAGGGTCGGGGCCCGCCGGGCCCGCAACAGGGCCGGGTCGAGCCCGCGCAGCCCGTCGGCGTCCACCAGCACCGGCACGTCCGCGGCGCCCAGCACGTCCACGACCGCCGAGCGGTCCTCGCCGAGCCCCGGACCGACGACCCAGGCCTGCACCCGGCCGGCCCTGGACGGGGGGCCGTCGTGCACGAGCGTCTCGGGATAGCGCGCCAGCACCGCGTCCGCGGCCGGGCCGACGTACCGCACGGCCCCGGCACCCCCGCGCAGCGCGCCCGCGACGGCCAGGACGGCCGCGCCCGGATAGCGGGCCGAACCGGCGACCACGCCCACGACCCCCCGCCGGTACTTGTCGCTGGCCGCCCCCGGCACCGGCAGCCGGGCCGCCACGTCCGCGTACTGCAGGGCCTCCAGGTCCGCCGCGGCCGGCAGCACGAGACCGATGTCCACCAGCCGCACCGCGCCCGCGTGCCCGGCCCCCGGGTCCACCAACAGGCCGGGCTTGTACGCCCCGAAGGTGACCGTGGCGTCGGCCGTCACCGCAGCCCCGGCCACCTCGCCGGTGTCCGCGTCCACCCCGCTCGGCAGGTCCACCGCGACCACGGTCGCCCCGGCCGCCCGGGCCGCGGCGGCCTGACCGGCCAACTCCGCGGCCGCGGGCCGCAGTCCGCCGCGGCCGCCGATGCCCAACAGGCCGTCCACGACGAGGTCCGCCCGCGCGGGCACCCGTTCCGCGACCCGCCCACCGGCCGCGCGCAGCGCCGCGAGCCCACCCGCGTGCACGCGCTCCGGGTCCATGAGAACGGCCGTCACCCCGGCACCGCGCCGGGCCAGGCGGGCGCCCGCGTACAGCGCGTCCCCGCCGTTGTCGCCCGTGCCCACCAACAGGGCCACCCGGGCCCCATACACCCGTCCCAGCAACCCGGCGCAGGCGGCAGCCAGGCCCGCGGCCGCCCGCTGCATCAGGGCCCCCTCCGGCAACCGGTCCATCAGCACGCGCTCGGCGGCCCGTACGGTCTCCACGCTGTAAGCGGTACGCATGCCAGCCAGCCTGCCACGCACGGCCCGCAGCGGCGGGGCGCACCGCACCACCCCGAGCCTCAACGGGCCCCGAACCTCAACCCACCCCCAACCTCAACCCACCCCCCACCTCACCCCACCCCGAACCTCACCCCTCAGCAATGACCACCGCCGACGCGACACCCGCGTCATGGCTGAGCGAGATGTGCCAGGACTTCACCCCCAGCACCTCCGCCCGAGCCGCCACCGTCCCCGAGACGCGCAGCCGCGGCTGCCCGGTCTCCTCCACGAACACCTCCGCATCGGTCCACAGCAGCCCGGGCGGCGCGCCCAGGGCCTTCGCCAGCGCCTCCTTCGCCGCGAACCGGGCGGCGAGCGACGCGATCCCGCGCCGCTCACCGCTGGGCAGCATGAGCTCCCGGTCAAGGAAGAGCCGGGTGGCCATCCCGGGATGGCGGTTCAGCGCCTCCTGGAAACGGTCGATCTCCGCGACGTCGATACCCACGCCGATGATCACGCGTGGCACCCCCGCGCCGCGTCGACGCACGCCCCACCCGAGCACGCCCCACCAGAGCACACGCCACCCACGCAAGCCCCACCCGGCAAAGCCGCCCCACCCAGCAAAGCCGCGCCACCCGACAAGGCCGCGCCACCCGACAAAGCCCCGCCACCCGACAAAGCCCGACCACCCACCAACATCAAGCCACCCACAAAATCACTCCACCGTCACCGACTTGGCCAAGTTGCGCGGCTGGTCCACCTCGTTGCCCCGGGCCGTCGCCAGTTCGCACGCGAACACCTGCAGCGGCACCGTGGCCACCAGCGGCTGGAGCAGGGTCGGCGTCGCCGGGACCCGGACGAGGTGGTCGGCGTACGGGACCACCGCCTCGTCACCCTCCTCCGCGATCACGATCGTGCGGGCGCCGCGGGCCCGGATCTCCTGGATGTTCGAGACGATCTTGTCGTGCAGCACCGAGCGCCCCCGCGGCGACGGCACGACCACGACCACCGGCAGGTCGTCCTCGATCAGCGCGATCGGCCCGTGCTTGAGCTCGCCCGCCGCGAACCCCTCGGCGTGCATGTACGCGAGCTCCTTGAGCTTGAGCGCGCCCTCCAGGGCCACCGGGTAGCCCACGTGCCGCCCCAGGAACAGCACCGTGTCCTTGTCCGCGAGCGACCGGGCCAGTTCCCGTACCGGCTCCATGGTCTCCAGGACCCGTTCCACCGCGCCCTCGGCGGCCGACAGCTCCCGGATCACGGCCTGGATCTCGTCACCCCACTTGGTGCCCCGCACCTGTCCCAGGTACAGCGCGACCAGGTAGCAGGCCACCAGCTGCGTCAGGAACGCCTTGGTCGACGCGACCGCGACCTCCGGACCGGCGTGGGTGTAGAGCACGGCGTCCGACTCGCGCGGGATGGTCGAGCCGTTGGTGTTGCAGACGGCGAGCACCTTCGCGCCCTGCTCGCGGGCGTGCCGCAGCGCCATCAGGGTGTCCATCGTCTCGCCGGACTGCGAGATGGCGATGACCAGGGTGCGCTGGTCGAGGATCGGGTCGCGGTAGCGGAACTCGCTCGCCAGCTCGGTCTCGCAGGGGATGCGGGTCCAGTGCTCGATGGCCAGCTTCGCGATCATGCCGGCGTGGTACGCCGTGCCGCACGCGACGATGACCACCTTGTCGACCTCGCGGAGCACCGAGTCGGGGATCCGCAGCTCGTCGAGGGAGAGCACGCCGTCGGCGTCGATGCGGCCCAGCAGGGTGTCGGCCACCGCCTTCGGCTGCTCGGCGATCTCCTTGAGCATGAAGTAGTCGTAGCCGCCCTTCTCGGCGGCGGAGGCGTCCCAGTCCACGTGGTACGCGCGCACGTCGGCCGGCGCGCCGTGGAAGTCCGTCACCGTCACGCCGTCGCGGCGCAGTTCGACGACCTGGTCCTGGCCCAGCTCGATCGCGGACCGGGTGTGCGCGATGAAGGCCGCCACGTCGGAGGCGAGGAAGGCCTCGCCCTCGCCGACGCCGACCACCAGCGGGGAGTTGCGGCGGGCCCCGACGACCACGTCGGGCTCGTCGGCGTGCACGGCGACCAGGGTGAACGCGCCCTCCAGCCGGCGGCAGACCTGGCGCATGGCCTCGGCCAGGTCGCCCACGGAGGAGAAGGCCTCGGCCAGCAGGTGGGAGACCACCTCGGTGTCGGTCTCGGAGGAGAGCTTGTGGCCGCGCTCGGCGAGTTCGGCGCGCAGGGCGGCGAAGTTCTCGATGATGCCGTTGTGGACCACCGCGACCCGGCCGGAGTTGTCGAGGTGGGGGTGGGCGTTGACGTCGTTGGGCGCGCCGTGCGTGGCCCAACGGGTGTGCCCGAGACCGGTGGAGCCGCTCGGCAGCGGACGGCTGACCAGCTCCTTCTCCAGGTTGACGAGCTTGCCCGCCTTCTTGGCGGCGGCCAGTCCGCCGTCGGCGAGCACGGCGACCCCGGCCGAGTCGTAGCCCCGGTATTCGAGCCGCTTGAGTCCTGCGATGACGACTTCGAGCGCGGACTGCGCTCCTACGTAACCGACGATTCCGCACATGGGCCGCAGCCTACGCCGCGCTCGGGCCGTCACCGGGGAGCGCGCGAACCCGCGCCGTGCGCCGTTGCGCGCCCCTCACTCCGCACGGGCCCCGCAGGACGCACCCGCCGACCGGGCACCCGGAGCAGGATCCCCCTCATGCGCAAAGCGCGCAGAGCACGCAGAGCACGCACAGCACGCACAGCACGCAAAGCACGCCGCGAGCCACCCCCGTGGGCCCGCGGCGCGCAGCGCGCAGCGCGCATCACATCCGACGCCCCACTCAGGCGAGCTTCTTCTCCTGCGCGTCGATGATCGGCTTCGGCAGCTCCTTGACCGAGCCGCCGAGGCTGAAGGTGTAGAAGCTGGCCAGCGTGGTGCCCTTGCTCATCAGGGCGATGTTGAACTCGGCGGGCTGGCCGTCCATGTCCATGACGAAGGACCAGGACGAGGCCTCGTCACCGGCGTCCAGCGCCATCGGCGCCATCGACTTGATCTTGGTCTTCTCGCCGTCCTGGGTCACGGTGAAGCCCTGCGTGCAGTCGGCGCCCGACTTCTTCAGGGTCAGTACGTGCTCGGCCGCCTTCTCCCCCTCGTACGAGGCGAGGATGACGCGGGTCGCGGGCGACTTGAGGGCGTTCAGGCCCGCCAGGGCCTTCTGCTCCGGGGTCTGCGCCTTGCCGGCGTCCTTGGGCAGCGCCACGGCCGAGCGCAGCGCCTTGGCGGCGGGCTTCCCGATGACGCCCGCGATCGCGTCCGCGTACGGCTGGCAGGCCGGCTTGTCCGAGACGGCCTTGCCCGCCTCCGCCGGCGGGTTCTTCACCTTGTCCTCGACCTTGTAGCCCGGGAGGTCGGCCTGCGCGACGGCGAGCTGCTCCAGCTCGGAGGCGGACAGCGGACGGGCCGCCGGCTCGGCCGGCGCGCTGCTCGCCGCCGCCTTGCCGGTGCCGGCGTCGGCCTTCTCGTCGGCCGACTTGTCGGAGGAACCGCAGGCCGTGACGACCAGGGCCAGCGAGGCCACGGTGGCGGCGACGGCGGTACGGCGAACGGCGGTACGGCGCGCGGTGGTACGGCGAACGGCGGTGCGCATGGCTGCATCTCTCCCGAAGTGCTGAAAAAATCCCCCCCGCGCGACGCTTCGGAGTAGTGGAGCCCCCACACGCGGACCCCGTAATGATCACCAATCGGCGCCCGGTCCGCCCGCGAATTCCGGCCGCCACGGCCAATCGTGACCACCGTGACACAGCACCTGCGCCCGATCGCAACACGTTCCCGTACAACCCTCCGGCCCCCGCAGTGACACGAACCCCCACCAGCCCCGCGAAACCCGCTCCCGGGCGGCCACGGGAGCCGCTCCACGTGACCGAGCCCACCACCCACGCGGGCCCCGCAGCGCCGACAATGGAGTGTGATCACTTCGCCGCCACGAAGCACCGCGCGCCGGGCAGAGGGTTCCCCCTACGTCGACCTCACCCGCGCCGAGTGGAGCGCCCTGCGCGAACGCACCCCCCTCCCCCTCACCGCCGAGGAGGTCGAGCGGCTGCGTGGCCTGGGCGACGTCATCGACCTCGACGAGGTCCGGGACGTCTACCTCCCCCTGTCCCGCCTGCTCAACCTCTACGTCGGCGCCACGAGCAACCTGCGCGGGGCGCTGAACACCTTCCTCGGTGACGCCGGCAACGGCCATGGCGCCCAACAGGGCACCCCCTTCGTCATAGGGGTGGCCGGCTCCGTCGCCGTCGGCAAGTCCACCGTCGCCCGCCTGCTCCAGGCGCTGCTGGCCCGCTGGCCGGAGCACCCGCGCGTGGAGCTGGTCACCACCGACGGCTTCCTCTACCCGATGAAGGAGCTGGCGGAGCGCGGACTGCTCTCCCGCAAGGGCTTCCCCGAGTCGTACGACCGGCGCGCCCTGACCCGCTTCGTCGCCGACATCAAGGCGGGCAAGGACGAGGTCACGGCGCCCGTCTACTCGCACCTGATCTACGACATCGTGCCGGGCGAGCGCCTGGTGGTGCGCCGCCCCGACATCCTGATCGTGGAGGGACTGAACGTCCTGCAGCCGGCCCTGCCCGGCAAGGACGGCCGCACCCGGGTCGGGCTCGCGGACTTCTTCGACTTCAGCGTGTACGTGGACGCCCGTCCGGAGGACATCGAGCGCTGGTACCTCAACCGCTTCCGCAAGTTGCGCGAGACCGCCTTCCAGAATCCTTTCTCCTACTTCCGGAAGTACACCCAGGTCTCGGAGGAGGAGGCGCTGGACTACGCCCGCACGATGTGGCGCACCATCAACCGCCCCAACCTGCTGGAGAACGTCGCCCCGACCCGCGGCCGCGCCAACCTGATCATCCGCAAGGGCCCCGACCACAAGGTGCAACGACTGAGCCTGCGCAAGCTCTAGGGAGACGCCCCGAGGAGGCCCGGGGGTGCTGGGGAGCCATTAGGGTGCGGCCATGCTGCACTTGCGGATCATCACTCCGTCCGACCGGACCGACAGCGCGATCGCCGTGATCGAGAAGACGGTCGGGACGACCCACGTGGTGGTCCTACCCGGCGCCGCCCGCGATCCGCAGGGCGACCTGGTGCTGTGCGACGTCGCCCGCGAAGCCGGCGACGAGCTGCTGCACGCGCTGCGCGGGCTGGGCATCGACCAGGACGGCTCGATCGCCGTCGAGAACATCGACATCTCGTTGTCCTCCCGGGCCGAGGCCGCGGAGGAGGAGGCCCCGGGCGAGGCCGCCGACGCGGTGCTGTGGGAGGAGCTGACCGGGGCGACCCACGAGGAGTCGACCCTCACCATCACCTACGCCGCCTTCATGATCCTCGCGACGATGATCGCGGCCTGCGGCGTGGTCCTCGACAACGCCGTCCTCATCGTCGGTGCCATGGCCGTCGGCCCGGAGTTCGGTCCGCTCGCGGGCATCTGCACGGCGCTGGTGCAGCGGGTACCGAAGATGGCCGCACGCTCGCTGCTGGCGCTGGTCGTGGGTTTCACCGTGGGGATCGTGGCCACGACCGTGTTCAGCCTGGTCATGGACGCGCTCGGCCTCTTCAGCCGGGCGATGCTCGACAATCCGCGGCCGAACACCAGCTTCATCTGGCAGCCCGACCCGTTCTCGTTCGTCGTGGCCCTGTTGGCCGGCGTCGCCGGTGTGCTGTCCCTGACCTCGGCGAAATCCGGTGCCCTCGTCGGCGTGGCGATCTCGGTCACCACCGTGCCCGCCGCCGCCAACGCCGCCGTCGCGCTCAGCTACGGCGAATACGGGCAGATGTGGGGCTCGGGTATCCAGCTCGCGCTCAACCTGGGCGGCATCATGCTGGCCGGCGTGCTGACGCTCTACGCCCAGAAACTGCTCTGGCGCACCCAGCGGGGCCGCTGGGTGCGCCAGAACAAGGCGTGATCCGGGCCCGGCCCGGCCCGGATCACGCCGGCGCGGGCTGACCCGGCACGGACTAACCCAGCGCGGACTTCACCACGTCCGCCAGCCGCCCGGCGACGGCGCGGGCCTGCTCGATGTCGGCGGCCTCCACCATCACCCGGACGAGCGGCTCGGTGCCGGAGGGACGCAGCAGCACCCGCCCGGTGGAGCCCAGCTCGCGCTCGGCCTCGGTGACGGCCGCGGCCAGCTCGCCGGAGGTGGCGACGCGGGACTTGTCGACGTCCTTGACGTTCACCAGCACCTGCGGCAGCCGCGTCATGACCCCGGCCAGCTCGGCCAGCGACTTGCCGGTGGCCGCGACCCGGGCGGCCAGCATCAGGCCGGTCAGGGTGCCGTCGCCGGTGGTGGCGTGGTCGAGGATGATCACGTGGCCGGACTGCTCGCCGCCGAGCGCGTAGCCGTGCTCCTTCATCGACTCCAGGACGTACCGGTCGCCGACCGCCGTCTGGACGAGCTCGACGCCCTCGGACTCCATGGCCAGCTTGAAGCCCAGGTTCGACATGACGGTGGCCACGACCGTGTTCCCGCGCAGGTGGCCGGCCTCGCGCATGGCGAGGGCGAGCACCGCGAGGATCTGGTCGCCGTCGATCTCGTTGCCGTCGGCGTCCACCGCGAGGCAGCGGTCCGCGTCGCCGTCGTGGGCGATGCCCAGGTCCGCCCCGTGCTCGACGACCGCGCGCTTGAGCAGGTCGAGGTGGGTGGAGCCGCAGCCGTCGTTGATGTTCAGGCCGTCGGGCTCGGCACCGATGGTGACGATCTCGGCCCCGGCCCGGGCGAAGGCCTCGGGGGACACGTGGGCGGCGGCGCCGTGCGCCTCGTCCAGGACGATCTTCAGGCCGTCGAGGCGGTTGGGCAGCACGCCGATCAGGTGGGCGACGTACCGGTCGAAGCCCTCGTCGTACGAGCGGACGCGGCCGACGCCGGCGCCGGTGGGGCGCTCCCAGGGAGCACCGGTGCGGTGCTGCTCGTAGACGGTCTCGATCTTGTCCTCCAGCTCGTCGGCCAGCTTGTGGCCGCCGCGGGCGAAGAACTTGATGCCGTTGTCGGGCATGGCGTTGTGGCTGGCGGAGAGCATGACGCCGAGGTCGGCACCCAGCGCACCGGTGAGATACGCCACCGCGGGGGTGGGCAGCACACCGACGCGCAGGACGTCCACGCCGGCACTGGCCAGGCCCGCGACGACGGCGGCTTCCAGGAACTCGCCGGAGGCCCGCGGGTCGCGGCCGACCACGGCGGTCGGGCGGTGGCCCTCGAACGTGCCCGCCTCGCCGAGCACGTGTGCGGCCGCCACGGACAGGCCGAGCGCAAGCTCAGCCGTCAGGTCCGCGTTGGCGACGCCGCGTACACCGTCGGTGCCGAAGAGTCGTCCCACTTTTGTCCTCCGAGTTCGCGCTGTGGAGCTTTGGAACAGATATACGACGCTTGTGGCGCTAAACGAACCGCCCCGGCAGCACAGAGCGTGCCGCCGGGGCGGATACGTACAGAGCAGCAGGCGGAGATTAGCGCTTGCTGTACTGCGGGGCCTTACGGGCCTTCTTGAGACCGGCCTTCTTGCGCTCGACCGCACGGTCGTCGCGGGAGAGGAAGCCGGCCTTCTTCAGCGCCGGGCGGTTGTTCTCGACGTCCGCCTCGTTCAGCGCACGGGCCACGCCGAGGCGCAGGGCGCCGGCCTGGCCGGACACGCCGCCACCCGCGATGCGGGCGATGACGTCGTAGCGGTTGTCGAGCTCGAGCACCTTGAAGGGCTCGTTGACTTCCTGCTGGTGCACCTTGTTCGGGAAGTAGTCCTCGAGGGTGCGACCGTTGATCTTCCACTTGCCGGTGCCCGGGACGATCCGGACGCGGGCGATGGCGTTCTTGCGACGGCCCAGGCCGGCGGCCGGCTGCGGGTCGCCGAAGCGGGAAGCGAGCGACTCGGAGGTGTACTCCGACTCGACGACGGTCTCGGTGGTGTACTCCTCGACGCCCTCGAACTCTTCGACGGGGGTCTCAGGGGTGGTCTCGGCCACGATGCTCCTCAGAATTCTTTGCGGTCTTAGGTGGTGGCCGGGATTACTGCGCGACCTGGGTGATCTCGAACGCCACCGGCTGCTGCGCAGCGTGGGGGTGCTCGGCGCCACGGTAGACCTTCAGCTTCGAGAGCATCTGGCGGCCCAGCGAGTTCTTCGGGAGCATGCCCTTGATGGCCTTCTCGACGGCCTTCTCCGGGTTGTTCTGGAGCAGGTCGTCGTAGCGGACGCTGCGCAGACCGCCCGGGTAGCCGGAGTGGCGGTAGGCCATCTTCTGCGAGGCCTTGTTGCCGGACAGGTGAACCTTGTCGGCGTTGACGATGATCACGAAGTCGCCCATGTCCATGTGAGGGGCATAGGTCGGCTTGTGCTTGCCGCGCAGGAGGGTGGCGGCCTGGGTCGCCAGACGGCCGAGGACGACGTCCTGGGCGTCGATGACGAGCCACTGGCGCGAGATGTCGCCGGGCTTGGGGCTGAACGTACGCACGCGTATGCCTTCGCTTCTTCAGTGGTGGGTCGTCCCCTGGGGCGCTAGCCCCGCGAGACGGGTCCTGACAGGGTCACCACGGACGATCACGACAGCCCTCGTTCGCATCGGGGACGCAACCCGTACGAACGGCTTGAACTGCTGGTCATCGGTCCGGTGGACCGGCGTAGGGACCTGTCACGTGAGAATGAAAAAGCCCATACGCATAACAAACCAGCAGGATACCCAAGAGGACCCATACGGGTCAAAACGCGGTCCGCGATGCCGATGGAACTGGCGTCGCGGCGCACTCCGGTTCGGTCCTGGGTGGGGACCCCGCAGTTGTTACGGGCTCCAGAGTAACCCGACGCCCGCGCAGCGCACGACCGGCCAGCAGACCGGCGAGCGAGCAGAGGGTCGCCATGTCCCGGAACGCCCGTTTCTTGTTCTCGAACTCCGAGGGCCACGGAATGCCCGCGGTCTGGGGCACCAACGCCAGCCAGAACCAAGGGGAGCGCGGCATCGAGCCGTCCCGGACCCCCGAGGCCAGCAGCAGCGGGAGCACCACCAGGAGGTAGTGGTCGAAGGACGGCCGCGAGACCAGGAATGCGGCGAGCATCACCATGCAGGCCGTCTCCACCAGCCGCTGGGGCCCCTCGTCCGCACGCCGCCAGCGCCGCCACGCGCACCCGAGCCCCGCGGCCGCCAGCAGCCCGGCGACGGCCACCGCCGCCGGCTGGGGTACGCCGAGCCGTGGCAGGACCGCGACCGGCGAGGCGTCCCAGGGCAGCGCGAAGGAGTCCTGGCCCCGGAGCAGGAAGGGCAGCGTCCCGGTGAAGAACAGCGAGGGCCGCGGCATCAGGGCCGCGCCCAGCAGCGAGGCCCCCAGCGGCACCAGCACCACGGCGGCCAGCCCGCGCCACCGCCGGGCGAAGACGAAGAGCAGCCCCACCGGCACCAGCATCGGCTTCGCCGCGACGGCCGCGCCGACGATCAGCCCGGCCCGCACCCAGCGGCCCCGGTGCGCGGCCAGCAGGGCCAGCGGCAGGGCGGCGGCGGAGAGGCACGTCCAGTTCCCCAGCAGCACCAGGTTGGCGTACGGCTGGTAGGCCGCCGCCAGAACGGCGAGGCCCAGCACCCCGAACCGGCTGCGCAGCGGCACCGAGAAGATCCGCAGCGCCGCCCACCAGCCGACCGCGAGCAGCGCCGACGTCCCCGGCGGAACCAGGACCCGCTGGACGCCCACCGGCACCAGCGCCTCCGGCACGGCCATGAGCACCGCGCTCGGGAAGTACAGGAAGCGCTTGTCGGCGTACGGGGACCTGCCGTCCAGCAGCGCGTCCGCCGCCCGGACCACGATGGCGTTGTCCATCCCCCCGTCGGCGGTGCGCACTGAGACCGACACGGCCACCGCCACCAGCACGCCCGCCGCGGCCAGCTGCCAGATCGGCGGGGCGGGCCTCAGCAGCCACGCCCCGAAGGCGCCCTCGCCCCTCTTCTCCCAGCGCATGCGCAGAGACTAGGGCGCCCCGGAATCACCTCTTGCGCTCGACACGGCGCTCGTCCCAGACGGGCTCCGTGGTCTCCCGGACCACCCCGTCCGAACCGAAGACCAGGTACCGGTCGAAGGACTTCGCGAACCAGCGGTCGTGCGTCACGCACAGCACCGTGCCCTCGTACGCCTCCAGCCCGTCCTGGAGGGCCTCGGCCGACTCCAGGTCCAGGTTGTCCGTCGGCTCGTCCAGCAGCAGCGCCGTGGTGCCCGCCAACTCCAGCAGCAGGATCTGGAAACGCGCCTGCTGGCCGCCGGAGAGCCGGTCGAAGGGCTGGTCGCCCTGCCGGTCCAGCTCGTACCGGCGCAGCGCCGACATGGCCCCGCCCCGGTCCTTGGAGTGCTCCGTCCACAGGATGTCGACGAGCGTGCGGCCGAACAGCTCCGGGTGCGCGTGGGTCTGCGCGAAGTGCCCCGGCACGACGCGCGCACCCAGCTTCCACAGGCCCTCGTGCGCCACCGGCCGCTCGACGTCCCCGGCCAGCAGCCGCAGGAAGTGCGACTTGCCCGAGCCGTTCGAGCCCAGCACCGCCACCCGCTCGCCGTAGAAGACCTCCAGGTCGAAGGGCTTCATCAGACCGGTGAGCTCCAGCTTCTCGCAGGTCAGCGCCCGCACCCCGGTACGGCCGCCGCGCAGCCGCATCGTGATCTCCTGCTCCCGCGGCGGCTCCGGCGGCGGACCCGCCTCCTCGAACTTCCGCAGCCGCGTCTGGGCGGCCGCGTACCGCGAGGCCATCTCGTGGCTTACCGCGGCCGCCTGACGCAGCGTGACCACCAGCTTCTTCAGCTGGGCGTGCTTCTCCTCCCAGCGCCGCTTGAGCTCCTCGAAGCGGGCGAAGCGCTCCTTGCGGGCGTCGTGGAAGGTGTCGAAGCCGCCGCCGTGCACCCACACGTCCGACCCGTCGACGCCCGGCTCGACCGCGATGATCTTCTGGGCGGCCCGGGAGAGCAGCTCCCGGTCGTGCGAGATGAACAGGACCGTCTTGCGGGTCGCCCGCAGCTGGTCCTCCAGCCACCGCTTGCCCGGCACGTCGAGGTAGTTGTCCGGCTCGTCGAGCAGCAGCACCTCGTCCGGGCCGCGCAGCAGCGCCTCCAGCACCAGCCGCTTCTGCTCACCGCCGGAGAGCGTGCGCACCTCGCGGAACTGGGCCCGGTCGTACGGCACCCCCAGCGCGGCCGTCGTGCACACGTCCCACAGCGTCTCGGCCTCGTACCCCTGCACGTCCGCCCAGTCGGACAGGGCCTGCGCGTACTTCATCTGCGCGGCCTCGTCGTCGACCGTCATGATCAGGTGCTCGGCCTCGTCCACGGCCTTCGCCGCCGCCCGGATCCGCGGCTGCGCCACCGACACGAGCAGGTCCCGCACGGTCGTCTCGTCCCGCACCGAGCCCACGAACTGCGACATCACGCCGAGCCCGCCGCTCACCGTCACCGAACCGCCGTGCGGCTGCAGCTCGCCCGAGAGCAGCTTGAGCAGCGTCGTCTTGCCCGCGCCGTTCGCGCCGACGAGGGCGACCACGGAGCCCTCCCCCACGCGGAAGGAGGCGTCCGGCAGCAGCACGCGTCCGTCCGGGAGGTAGTACTCGAGGTGGCCGGCTTCCAGATGTCCCATGCCCGGCATTGTGACGGGCCGCCCCGCTCCCGCCCAACCCGATATCCGTCCCGGCCCCCACCGCCCGTACCGGCGCCCGCGGACGGCCGCCTAGTATGCGCCGCATGACCTATGGGGAGGGACAGGTTCCGGAGCCGCTGCCGCCGCATCCGGACTGGGAGGCGCTGGCCGAGGCGAACGCGGCCCAGCACCGGCGCAGGAAGCGGCTGCTGTGGGGCGGCGGGGCCGCGGGCGCCACCGCCGTGGCCGCCGTGGTGGCCGTCCTGCTCGCCACCGGCGGCGCGGAGGAGCCCGGGGCGAAGGACGGGACCGACGACCGGTCCGCGGCGGCGGACGCCATGCCGTCCTTCGGAGACCCCTCGCAGATGCCCGATCCGCTGGTGTACCTGTCCGACGCCCGCAAGGACACCGCCCCGCTGCGGGGCGGGCTGCTCTTCGGCACCAGCGCCGCGAAGGTCGCCGACCGCACGTACGCCCTGAGCGACGGCGACACGACCAAGGACTGCACCCGCAACACCGACGCCGGCCTCGGCAAGGTGCTCGCGGCGCACCACTGCACGCTCTTCATGCGGGCGAACTACACCCGCTCCGACGTCCAGGTCACCGTGGGCGTGGCCGTCTTCGACACGGCCGCCCAGGCCGCCGCGGCCAAGGCCGACGCGCACGGCGGGGTCGAGGCCCTGCCCGCGTCCAAGAGCAAGCCGTTCTGCGCCCCGAAGGTCGTCTGCCGACGCACGGCCAACGCCTACGGCCGCTACCTGTACGTCACGCTCACCGGCTTCACCGGCAACAAGAACGCCACCAAGAAGGACGAGCAGGTGCGCCGAGCCGGCAACGACCTGGCCGAACGCACCTTCCAGCGCATCCTCCGCCGCGGCTACGCCGCCGCGGAGGCGGACGGCCACCAGGGCTGACCGGGGCGCTCCGTCCGGGGTGGGGCGGGCGGCGGGCGGGGCGGGGCTGGGCCTGGGCTGCGTTGGGTGGATCGGTGTCGGGGCTTGCTCTCGCTTCGTGGGGCCGTCCCGTGGTGTGTGGGTCCCCTCGCCTCTTGACCCGCCATGGCCTGCAGGCCCTGCGGCAGGCCCACCCCTGGGGCAAGGGGGCTCCGCCCCTGGCCTTCGGCCACCCCAGGCCCGGGCCTGCCTCCGGACCAGCCTGCCATGACGCCTCAAGAGGCTCCCCCACACACCACGGGACGGCCCACTCCCTCGCGAGACGACGACCCGGGTGATGGCGGCCCGGCTGCGCGCGACCCGGCCGTGGCGGCTCAGCGTCGGCTACCCGGACTTGGTGACGCGGTCCTGGTGACTTTGGCCTGGTGACTTGCCCGGAGCGTGCGACGGCCGCACGTCTCCTTGGCGGTGCCCGGTGGGTCCCGTGGTGTGTGGGGGAGGCGCTTGACAGCCCGTGGCAGGCTGGACCGGAGGCAGGCCCGGGCCGGAGGTGGCCGAAGGCCAGGGCGAAGCCCCAAAGCCTCCGGGGTGGGCCTGCCGCAGGGCCTGCAGGCCACGGGCTGTCAAGCGCCGAGGGGACCCACACATCACGGGACCCACCCCCGAAGCGCGGGGACCACCCCGACACCGGCCCCCACAGAACCCACAGGCCACGCCTCAAGCGATCGAAGACGGACCTCCCACGGGGCGAGCCCACCTCGGCAGTAAGCCCCTCAGCAGCAGCCCGCCGCCCCCGGCAGCGTCCGCACGTTGCGCGCCTGCCGGCTGCGCTCGGCCAGCTGGTCGTCGGCCGGGTAGCCGACCTCCTCCAGGGTCAGCCCGTGCGGCCGTACGACGTGGACGGAGGAGTCCCGAACGCCCGCGGCCAGCACCTTCCCGGGCCACTCCACCGGCCGGTGCCCGTCACCGACGTGCAGCAGCGCGCCCACCAGCGAGCGCACCATGTTGTGGCAGAAGGCGTCGGCGCGCACGGTGGCGGTGACGATCCCGTCCTCGGCCCGCTCCCAGCTCAGCCGCTGCAGCGTGCGGATGGTCGTCGCGCCCTCGCGCTTCTTGCAGTACGCCGCGAAGTCGTGCTCGCCGAGCAGCGCCTTCGAGGCCTCGTTCATGGCGTCCACGTCCAGCGTCCAGTCGTGCCACAGCACGTGCCCGCGGCGCAGCGGGTCCACCCCGCCCTTCTGGTCGCCCACGCGGTAGGCGTAGCGGCGCCAGATCGCCGAGAACCGGGCGTTGAAGCCGGCCGGGGCCTCGGCCACCTTCCACACCCGCACGTCGTGCGGGAGGCGTCCGGCGAGCCGCCGCAGCAGCTTGTCGGCGTGCTCGGCCCACACCGCCTCCGGCAGGTCGAAGTGCGCCACCTGCCCGCGCGCGTGCACGCCCGCGTCCGTACGGCCGGCCACCGTCAGGCCCACCGGCTCGGCCAGCCGCATCACGGTCTGCAGGGCGGACTCCAGCTCGCCCTGCACCGTCCGGCGCGTCGCCTGCTTCGCCCAGCCGGAGAAGTCCTTGCCGTCGTACGACAGGTCCAGCCGCACCCGGACGAAACCGGGCTCCACCTCGTCACTCACCCCTGAATCCTCTCAGAACAGCGGAACGGGCCCGCCCCCGGAAGGGGGACGGGCCCGTTCACCAGCCTCGCGGCGACCTAGGGGGCTCAGGCCTCCGTGGTCTCCTCAGCGGCGGTCTCGGTGGCCTCGTCGGCCTCCTTGACGGCGCGCTTGGTGGCGGCCTCGGCCTCGGCGACGGTCGCCTTCTTGGCGATCTCGCCCTCGACCAGCTCGATCACGGCCATCGGGGCGTTGTCGCCACGACGGTTGCCGATCTTCGTGATGCGGGTGTAACCACCCGGACGCTCCGAGTAGCGCGGCGCGATCTCGGTGAAGAGCGTGTGGACGATGCCCTTGTCGGTGATCGTCTGCAGCACCAGGCGACGGTTGTGGATGTCGCCCTTCTTCGCCTTGGTGATCAGGCGCTCGGCGACCGGACGCAGGCGGCGGGCCTTGGCCTCGGTCGTGGTGATGCGGCCGTGCTCGAAGAGCGACTTCGCCAGGTTGGCGAGCAGCAGCTTCTCGTGCGCGGCGGAGCCGCCGAGGCGGGCGCCCTTAGCGGGACGCGGCATGGTGTTTCTCCTCTGTGCTGCACCGGCCGTATCAGGTACCGGTGGCAGTCCCTACCGACTTTTGCCGGCGGGTGTACGGAGGGCCCGGACAGCGCCCGGGCCTCCCGCAAGCGTGAATCAGTACTGCTCGGTCTCGACGAAGCCGGCGTCGGCGTCGTCGTCCGCGCCGAACGCGTCGGCGGCGGCCGTCGGGTCGAACCCGGGCGGGCTGTCCTTCAGGGCCAGGCCCATGCCGGCCAGCTTCGCCTTGACCTCGTCGATCGACTTCGCACCGAAGTTGCGGATGTCGAGCAGGTCGGCCTCGGAGCGGGCGACGAGCTCACCCACGGAGTGGATGCCCTCGCGCTTGAGGCAGTTGTACGAGCGGACCGTGAGCTCGAGCTCCTCGATCGGCAGCGCCAGGTCGGCGGCCAGGGCGGCGTCCGTCGGGGACGGGCCCATGTCGATGCCCTCGGCGTCGATGTTGAGCTCGCGGGCCAGACCGAACAGCTCGACCAGGGTCTTACCGGCGGACGCCATGGCGTCGCGCGGGCGCATGGCCTGCTTGGTCTCGACGTCGACGATCAGCTTGTCGAAGTCGGTGCGCTGCTCGACACGGGTCGCCTCGACCTTGTAGGTGACCTTGAGCACGGGGCTGTAGATGGAGTCGACCGGGATGCGGCCGATCTCCTGGCCCACCTGCTTGTTCTGGACGGCGGAGACGTAGCCGCGACCGCGCTCGACGGTCAGCTCCATCTCCAGCTTGCCCTTGCCGTTCAGCGTGGCGAGGACCAGGTCCGGGTTGTGCACCTCGACACCGGCCGGGGGCGCGATGTCGGCGGCGGTCACCAGACCGGGGCCCTGCTTGCGCAGGTACATCACGACGGGCTCGTCGTGCTCCGAGGAGACGACCAGCTGCTTGATGTTCAGGATGATGTCGGTGACGTCCTCCTTGACACCCGGCACGGTGGTGAACTCGTGCAGGACGCCGTCCACGCGGATGCTGGTGACGGCGGCACCCGGGATGGAGGACAGGAGGGTACGGCGCAGGGAGTTGCCGAGGGTGTAGCCGAAGCCCGGCTCCAGCGGCTCGATCACGAACCGCGAGCGGTACTCGTCGACGACCTCTTCGGTCAGCGAAGGACGCTGAGCGATAAGCATGTCTGTTTCCTTCAGTCGTGGACGCCCACTATTTGACGTCCGACGGGTCGCTGCGCGCCGTACGGCGCGACAGCGGTACTGCAAGCGTACGGGCGGTACACCCCCCGGAGGGGCCGTACCGCCCGAACACTCAGCTCAGTGCGTCGAAACGCGCTGGTCGAACCCGCAGAACGGGGTCAGACGCGGCGGCGCTTCGGCGGGCGGCAGCCGTTGTGCGGGGTGGGGGTGACGTCCTGGATCGAACCCACCTCGAGGCCGGTGGCCTGGAGGGAGCGGATCGCGGTCTCACGGCCGGAGCCGGGACCCTTGACGAAGACGTCGACCTTGCGCATGCCGTGCTCCTGCGCGCGACGGGCGGCCGACTCGGCGGCCATCTGCGCGGCGAACGGGGTGGACTTGCGCGAGCCCTTGAAGCCGACGTGGCCGGCGGAGGCCCAGGAGATCACGTTGCCGGTCGGGTCCGTGATGGACACGATCGTGTTGTTGAACGTGCTCTTGATGTGGGCGTGGCCGTGAGCGACGTTCTTCTTTTCCTTGCGGCGCACCTTCTTGGCAGCGCCCTGACGACCCTTGGGGGGCATCTCTTACTCCTACAGGGAGGTGGTCGGTCCTATAGCAAGACCGCTGGAAAGCGAGTCCGCTGAGGACTACTTCTTGCCCGGCTTCTTCTTACCGGCGATGGCGCGACGCGGGCCCTTGCGGGTACGGGCGTTCGTGCTGGTGCGCTGACCGTGGACCGGCAGGCCACGGCGGTGCCGAATGCCCTGGTAGCACTGGATCTCGATCTTGCGGCGGATGTCGCCCTGGATCTCGCGGCGGAGGTCACCCTCGGTCTGGAGGTTGGCGTCCACGTACTCGCGGATCTTGACGAGGTCCTCTTCGGCCAGGTCGCGAACGCGGGTGTTCGGGTCCACGCCGGTGGAGGCGAGGATCTCCTTGGACCGGGTGCGCCCGATACCGAAGACGTAGGTGAGTGCGATCTCCACACGCTTTTCGCGCGGGATGTCAACACCGGAAACGCGTGCCATTCAATGGCTCCTGTGTGTTCGGGGGTCTGCCACAGAGCCGCTCCCGACCGCCGTATGAGGTACGTATCGGGTCCCCGGCCCCCGCCGGAGGTGCCGCCGACCCTTGCGGGCTGGGCGGGCTCTGCGTTTTTACGTTGTTACTTACGTCGCGCGAAGAACTGCGAAGTGCAGGTCGGCGTGCGTCAGCCCTGGCGCTGCTTGTGGCGCAGGTTGTCGCAGATGACCATGACCCGGCCGTGACGGCGGATCACCTTGCACTTGTCGCAGATCTTCTTGACGCTCGGCTTGACCTTCATGGGATGTGAGGTTCTCCGGGTCAGTGCCACCACCCCGCAGGGGCGAATGCCCGCACGGGAGTGCGACAAGATCTACTTGTACCGGTAGACGATCCGGCCACGCGTCAGGTCGTAGGGAGAGAGCTCCACCACGACCCGGTCGTCCGGGAGGATTCGGATGTAGTGCATCCGCATCTTTCCGGAGATGTGCGCGAGGACCTTGTGACCGTTCTGGAGCTCCACCTTGAACATGGCGTTCGGGAGAGACTCGATCACGGTGCCCTCGATCTCGATGGCACCTTGCTTCTTGGCCACGCTTCGCCTTTCGAATCGGCTACCTTGATCAGCTCCTCGCGACGCATGCGGACATGCGGGTGCAAAGGAGCCGACGAGTCAGTCTACGTCAGGGCACCCAGAAAGACGAATCCGGAGAGTTTGCCCACCAACATAGATCACTAAGCGGCCTGCTCGGCCCGGCGGGGCGGGCTTCAGCCCAGCGGATCGGGCGCGGTCGTCACGCCGTACTCCGCCAGCTTCGCCTTGCCGCAGTCGGGCGAGGTCAGGACGATCGGGCCGGCCTCGGTCAGGGCGATCGAGTGCTCCCAGTGCGAGGACCAGGTGCCGTCCGTGGTGATGACGGTCCAGTCGTCCGCGAGCACCTCGGTCTGCGCGGTGCCCAGCGAGACCATCGGCTCGATGGCCAGGCACACGCCCGGGACCAGCTTGATGCCCTTGCCCCGCTTGCGCGAGACGTAGTTCAACAGGTGCGGGTCCATGTGCATCTCGGAACCGATGCCGTGGCCGCCGTAGTCCTCGATGATCCCGTACCGGCCGAGGCTGTGGTCACCGGTGGCCGGCCGCGGCTGGCGCTTGATGAACGACTCGATGGCCTTGGAGATGTCCACCAGCCGGTTGCCCAGCTTCATGGCCGCGATGCCGGCCCACATGGACTCCTCGGTCACCCGGGACAGCTCGATCAGCTCCGGCGCGTGGCCCGTGCCCACGAAGGCGGTGTACGCCGCGTCGCCGTGCCAGCCGTCCACGATCGCGCCGCAGTCGATCGAGATGATGTCGCCGTCCTTGAGGACGGTCTTCTCGTCGGGGATGCCGTGGACCACGACCTCGTTCACGGAGGTGCAGATGGTCGCGGGGAAGCCGCCGTACCCCAGGAAGTTCGACTTCGCGCCGTGATCGGCGATCACCTTGCGGGCGACCTCGTCCAGGTCCTTCGTGGTGGCGCCGGGCACGGCCGCCTCACGGGTGGCCGCGTGGATGGCGGCGACGACCAGCCCCGCCTCGCGCATCTTCGCGATCTGCTCCGGGGTCTTGATCTGGACCATGCCCTTGCCTTCCGGGTGTGACGGGTGTCTCGGCTGCTCTGCTCAACAGTACGGCCGCGGCGTCCAGCGGACACCGCGGCCGTACGGGGTACTACGGGCGATCGGAGGCGAGCGGGTACTCCGGTCGCGGACCGCACCACCGGGAGCTCACCCGGTCGGGCGATCGCGAGATCAGCCCTCGGACTTGTTCAGGGCGCCCATCGCGCGCCGCGTGACGTCCTGGACCTCGCCCAGCGCCGAGATCGTGACGACGAGGCCCTGGGCCTTGTAGTAGTCGATGATCGGCTCGGTCTGGGTGTGGTACACGTCCAGCCGGTTGCGCACGGTGTCCTCGGTGTCGTCCGGACGCTGGTACAGCTCGCCGCCGCAGGCGTCGCAGACGCCCTCGGTCTTCGGCGCCTTGTACGACACGTGGAAGACGTGCGCCGAGTCGTTGCGGCAGATCCGGCGGCCGGCGATGCGCTTGACGACCTCGTCCTCGGGGACCTCCAGGTCGAGCACGGCGTCCAGCTTCATGTCGGCGCCCTGCAGCATCGAGTCGAGGGCCTCGGCCTGCGACACGTTGCGCGGGAAGCCGTCGAGCAGGAAGCCGTTCACGGCGTCCGCCTGCTCCATGCGGTCCTTGGCCATGCCGATGGTGACCTCGTCCGGCACCAGGTCGCCGGCGTCCATGTACGCCTTCGCCTTCTTGCCGAGCTCGGTGCCCTGGCTGATGTTGGCGCGGAAGAGGTCGCCCGTGGAGATGTGCGGGATCGACAGATTCTTCGCGAGGAACGCGGCCTGCGTTCCCTTGCCCGCACCAGGCGGCCCGACGAGGACGATACGCATCAGCGGAGGAACCCTTCGTAATTGCGCTGCTGGAGCTGGCTCTCGATCTGCTTCACGGTCTCCAGGCCCACACCCACGATGATGAGGATGCTCGTCCCGCCGAACGGGAAGTTCTGGTTCGCGCCGAAGCCCGCCAACGCCATCGTCGGCACAAGAGCGATGAGACCCAGGTACAGCGACCCCGGCCAGGTGATCCGGTTGAGCACGTAGCTCAGGTACTCGGCAGTAGGTCGGCCAGCCCGGATGCCCGGGATGAAGCCACCATACTTCTTCATGTTGTCGGCTACTTCCTCGGGGTTGAAAGAAATCGCCACGTAGAAGAACGCGAAGAAAACGATCAGGAGGAAGTAGGCGGCGATGTAGTACGGGTGGTCGCCCTTGACGAAGTGCTTCTGGATCCAGGTGGCCCAGCCCGCGGTCGAGCCGGAGAACTGGACGATCAGTGCCGGGATGTAGAGCAGCGACGAAGCGAAGATGACCGGGATCACACCCGCCTGGTTGACCTTCAGCGGGATGTAGGTCGAGGTGCCGCCGTACGCGCGGCGACCGATCATGCGCTTCGCGTACTGGACCGGGATGCGGCGCTGGGCCTGCTCGACGAAGACCACGAGGGCCACCATCGCGAGGCCGACGAGGATCACCACGCCGAACTCGACCCAGCCGTCGGCGATCTTGCCCTGGAGCTTGATCTGCCAGAGGGCGCCGACGAAGCCGGCCGCGATCGAGATGAACATCAGGATCGACATGCCGTTGCCGACGCCGCGGTCGGTGATGAGCTCGCCGAGCCACATGACGACACAGGTACCGGCGGTCATCGTGATGACCATGACGGCGGTGCTGAAGATCGACTGGTCAGGAACGATCTGGCCCGCCTGGGCGCAGCCGGAGAAGAGCGCGCCGCTGCGGGCGGTGGCGACGAGGCCGGTGCCCTGCAGGATCGCGAGCGCGACGGTCAGGTACCGGGTGTACTGCGTGATCTTGGCAGTGCCGGCCTGACCCTCCTTCTTGAGGTTCTCCAGCCGGGGAATGACCACGGTCAGCAGCTGCAGGATGATGCTCGCCGTGATGTACGGCATGATGCCGAGCGCGAAGATCGTGATCTGCAGCAGCGCGCCGCCGCTGAACATGTTGACCAGCCCGAACAGGCTGTTGCTCGAACCCGCCTGGTTCACGCAGAACTGGACGGCCTTGTAGTCCACGCCCGGGACGGGTACGTGCGACCCGAGCCGGAACAGCATGATGATGCCGAGCGTGAAGAGCAGCTTCTTGCGCAGGTCGGGCGTCTTGAACGCCCGGGCGAACGCGGTGAGCACGGTGCCTCCTGCGACCCCCGCGCTACTGCGTCAGAGGTGACGGTCTGAGGATCGACGTATGTGTACAAGCAAAGGTGCAGGCCACCTTACCGGCGACAGCGCCCCCCTAGGAACGACCAACCGGGGATGCCCCATATGTGAGGCATCCCCGGTCGGAGTTTCTAGCTTCTAGCCACGGAACTCGTCTCAGACGAGCTCGGTGACGGTGCCGCCGGCGGCGGCAATCTTCTCCTTGGCGGAGGCGGAAACGGCGTCAACCGAAACCTGCAGCGCCACGGAGATCTCGCCCTGGCCCAGGACCTTGACGAGCTGGTTCTTGCGCACGGCACCCTTGGCGACCAGGTCGGCCACGGTGACCTCGCCACCCTGCGGGTACAGGGCCGCGAGCTTGTCCAGGTTCACGACCTGGAACTCGGTGCGGAACGGGTTCTTGAAGCCCTTCAGCTTCGGGAGGCGCATGTGGAGCGGCATCTGGCCACCCTCGAAGCGCTCCGGAACCTGGTAACGGGCCTTCGTGCCCTTGGTACCACGACCGGCCGTCTTACCCTTCGACGCCTCACCACGACCCACACGGGTCTTGGCGGTCTTGGCGCCCGGGGCGGGACGGAGGTTGTGGATCTTGAGCGGGTTGTTCTCCGCCATGATCAGTCGACCTCCTCAACCGTCACGAGGTGGCGGACGGTGTGCACCATGCCGCGGAACTCGGGGCGGTCCTCCTTGACGACCACGTCGTTCAGGCGCTTGAGCCCGAGCGAACGCAGGGTGTCGCGGTGGTTTTGCTTGCTACCGATGTACGACTTCGTCTGCGTGATCTTGAGGCGAGCCATTACGCACCCGCTCCCGCACGCGCACGAAGCAGGGCCGCGGGGGCGACGTCCTCGAGCGGCAGACCGCGGCGGGCCGCGATCTCCTCGGGACGCTGCAGGCCCTTCAGGGCCTCCACGGTCGCGTGCACGATGTTGATCGCGTTGTCGGAGCCGAGCGACTTCGACAGGATGTCGTGAACGCCGGCGCACTCCAGGACGGCGCGCACCGGGCCACCGGCGATAACACCGGTACCGGGGGAAGCAGGCTTCAGCAGGACGACGCCCGCAGCCTTCTCACCCTGGATCGGGTGGGGGATGGTGCCCTGGATGCGGGGGACCTTGAAGAAGTGCTTCTTGGCCTCCTCAACACCCTTGGCGATGGCGGCCGGCACCTCCTTGGCCTTGCCGTAACCGACACCCACGGTGCCGTCACCGTCACCCACCACGACCAGCGCGGTGAAGGAGAAACGACGACCACCCTTGACAACCTTGGCGACGCGGTTGATCGCGACTACGCGCTCAACGTACGCGGTCTTCTCGGCGGCAGCAGCGCCACCGTCGCGACCCTTCCGGTCCCGCCGCTCGCCGCCACCGGCACCGCTTCCGCGGCGCTGGGGTCCAGCCATTGGATTACCTCTCTCTGTTACGTCCGTTAGTCCCGGAACCGGGGCTTAGAACTTCAGCCCGGCTTCGCGGGCGGCGTCAGCCAGAGCGGCAATGCGCCCGGCGTACCTGTTGCCACCACGGTCGAACACGACGGCCTCGACGCCGGCGGCCTTGGCGCGCTCAGCGACCAGGGCACCGACCTGCTTGGCCTGCGCGGACTTGTCACCCTCGCCACCGCGGATCGACGCGTCCAGGTGGGACGCCGACGCCAGGGTGTGGCCCTGGATGTCGTCGATCACCTGGGCGGTGATGCCGCGGTTGCTCCGGTTGACGACCAGGCGCGGACGCTCGGCCGTACCGGAGATGGTCTTGCGGATGCGGATGTGGCGGCGCTGCTTAGCGGTCCGCTTGTAAGCGTCGCCCTTGGCGATCTTCACACCGTATGCCATGGCTTTACTTACCAGCCTTTCCGACCTTGCGGCGGATGACCTCGCCCGCGTACTTGACACCCTTGGCCTTGTACGGGTCGGGCTTCCGCAGCTTGCGGATGTTGGCGGCGACCTCGCCGACCTTCTGCTTGTCGATGCCCTCGACCGAGAACTTGGTCGGCGACTCGACCTTGAAGGAGATCCCCTCGGGGGCCTCCACCAGGATCGGGTGGCTGTAGCCGAGCTGGAACTCCAGGTCGGAGCCCTTCGCGGCCACGCGGTAACCGACACCGCTGATCTCGAGCGCCTTGGTGTATCCCTGGGTCACACCGGTGATCATGTTGGCCACCAGCGTGCGGGACAGGCCGTGAAGGGCCTTGTTCTGACGCTCGTCGTTCGGGCGGGTGACGTTGAGAACGCCGTCCTCGCCCTTAACGATCTCGATCGGAGCGGCAACGGTGTGGGTCAGGGAGCCCTTGGAGCCCTTGACGGTGACCGTGCGGCCCTCGATGGTGACGTCCACGCCGGCGGGAACCGGGATGGGGAGCTTGCCAATACGAGACATAGCTTTTCCTCCGTTCCCGACTACCAGACGTAGGCGAGGACTTCCCCACCCACGCCCTTCTTCTGCGCCTGCTGGCCGGTCAGGAGACCGTGGGACGTGGAGATGATCGCCACGCCCAGGCCGCCGAGGACCTTCGGCAGGTTGGTGGACTTCGCGTACACGCGCAGACCCGGCTTCGAGATGCGCTTGATGCCGGCGATCGAGCGCTCGCGGTTCGGACCGAACTTCAGCTCGAGAACGAGGTTCTTACCGACCTCGGCGTCCTCGACCTTCCAGCCGGTGATGAAACCCTCCTGCTTGAGGATTTCCGCGATGTGCGACTTGATCTTGCTGTGCGGCATCACGACGGTGTCGTGGTACGCCGAGTTAGCGTTACGCAGACGCGTGAGCATGTCTGCGATGGGGTCAGTCATGGTCATGAATTGGCCTTCGGCCTCTCTCGCCGGGGTTTCCTGTATGCGCCATCCCTCTCCCCACTCAGAGGCGGGACGGGTGCGGCGCGGGGACCTACGGCGTAGTAAGTCGGTAGGGCGGCGGACGCCCAACCCCACAAGCCTACGGCATGCGGGACGGGCGGTCCGCCGACCAGTTGCTTACCGAGAGCGCTCGGAAACCCTCAACACCCAGTGGGTGAAGGGATTTACCAGGAGCTCTTGGTCACGCCCGGCAGCTCGCCACGGTGAGCCATCTCACGGAGGCACACGCGGCACAGGCCGAACTTGCGGTACACGGAGTGCGGACGACCGCAGCGCTGGCAGCGGGTGTACGCGCGCACGCCGAACTTGGGCTTGCGGGCAGCCTTCGCGATGAGAGCCTTCTTCGCCATCTCGCTCACGCCTCCTTGAAGGGGAAGCCGAGGTGACGAAGGAGCGCGCGGCCCTCAGCGTCGTTGGTCGCCGTGGTGACCACGGTGATGTCCATACCCCGGGTACGGTCGATCTTGTCCTGGTCGATCTCGTGGAACATGACCTGCTCCGTGAGACCGAAGGTGTAGTTGCCACGGCCGTCGAACTGCTTCGGCGACAGACCACGGAAGTCGCGGATGCGCGGCAGCGCGAGCGACAGCGTACGGTCCAGGAACTCCCACATGCGGTCACCGCGGAGGGTGACGTGGCAGCCGATCGGCTGACCCTCACGCAGCTTGAACTGCGCGATGGACTTGCGGGCCTTGGTCACGGCCGGCTTCTGACCGGTGATCGTGGTGAGGTCGCGGACAGCGCCCTCGATCAGCTTCGAGTCACGGGCGGCGTCGCCGACACCCATGTTGACCACGATCTTCACGAGGCCGGGCGTCTGCATGACGTTCTCGTACTTGAACTCGTCACGCAGCTTGCCCGCGATCTCCTCGCGGTACTTCGTCTTCAGACGCGGAGTGGTAGCCATCAGATGTCCTCACCCGTGCGCTTGGCAACGCGGATCTTGTTGCCCTCGTCGTCGAAGCGGAAACCGACGCGGGTGACGACCTTCTTGCCGTCCTTCTCCACGACCAGCTGGACGTTCGAAACGTGGACGGGGGCCTCGGTGATCACGATGCCGCCGGCCTGGTTCGGACCAGCCTTGGTGTGCTTCTTGACCCGGTTGACACCCTCGACCAGGACGCGGTTCTCAGTCGGCAGGGCCTGGATGACCTTGCCCTGCTTGCCCTTGTCCTTACCGGTGATGACCTGGACCAGGTCGCCCTTCTTGATCTTCATGCTTACAGCACCTCCGGCGCGAGCGAGATGATCTTCATGAACTTCTTCTCGCGCAGCTCACGGCCGACCGGGCCGAAGATGCGGGTGCCGCGAGGGTCGCCGTCGTTCTTCAGAATGACGGCGGCGTTCTCGTCGAAGCGGATGTACGAGCCGTCCTGGCGGCGGCGCTCCTTGACGGTGCGAACGATGACCGCCTTGACGACGTCACCCTTCTTCACGTTGCCACCGGGGATCGCGTCCTTGACGGTGGCGACGATGACGTCACCGATGCCCGCGTAGCGGCGGCCGGAGCCACCGAGAACACGGATGCAAAGGATCTCCTTGGCACCAGTGTTGTCGGCGACACGAAGCCGCGACTCCTGCTGGATCACGTCTATCTCCTGTTTGTCTGCCGGTTCCCGGCAGGGGCTTCAGCGAAGCCCCTGCCGAGCCTGGCGGAACTGACCTGAGGGAAACCCCTCAGGTAATTACTTGGCCTTCTCGAGGATCTCGACGACGCGCCAGCGCTTCGTCGCGGACAGCGGCCGGGTCTCCATGAGGAGGACGCGGTCGCCGACGCCCGCAGCGTTCTGCTCGTCGTGCGCCTTGAGCTTGTTCGTACGGCGGATGACCTTGCCGTACAGGGCGTGCTTCACGCGGTCCTCGACGGCGACGACGACGGTCTTGTCCATCTTGTCGCTGACGACCAGACCCTCGCGGGTCTTGCGGAAGCCGCGCTCGGTCTTGTTCTCAGTCACGTTGTTCTCGCTCATCAGGCGCTCTCCACCGTCTCGATGCCGAGCTCGCGCTCGTGCATCAGGGTGTAGATCCGGGCGATGTCCTTACGGACGGACTTGAGCCGACCGTTGTTCTCCAGCTGACCCGTGGCCGCCTGGAAACGGAGCTTGAACAGCTCTTCCTTGGCCTCACGAAGCTTGGCAACGAGCTCCTCGTTGCCCAGCTCGCGCAGCTCCGACGCCTTGGTACCGGCCGCCATCACGACTCACCTGCCTCGCGCTTGACGATCCGGCACTTCATCGGCAGCTTGTGGGCCGCACGAGTCAGAGCCTCACGCGCAATCTTCTCGTTCGGGTAGGACAGCTCGAACATCACCCGGCCGGGCTTGACGTTCGCGATCCACCACTCCGGGGAACCCTTACCGGAACCCATGCGGGTCTCGGCGGGCTTCTTCGTCAGCGGACGGTCCGGGTAGATGTTGATCCAGACCTTGCCGCCACGCTTGATGTGACGGGTCATCGCGATACGAGCGGACTCGATCTGACGGTTCGTCACGTAGGCCGGGGTGAGGGCCTGGATGCCGTACTCGCCGAATGCGACCTCAGTACCGCCCTTGGCCATACCGTTGCGCTTCGGGTGGTGCTGCTTGCGGTGCTTGACCCTACGGGGGATCAGCATGTCGGTCAGGCCTCCGTTCCGGTGCTCTCGGCCGGAGCAGCGGCAGCGGCCTCGGCCTTGGGGGCCTCGGCAGCGGCGTTCTGCTGCGGCTTGCGGCCGCGACCGCCACGCTCGCCACCACGGCCACCGCGGCCGGCCGGGCGGTCAGCGCCGCCACGGGCCGGACGGTTGCCGGCACGGGCGGCAGCGTTCTCGGCGCGGACCTCGGCGATGTTCTTGACGTCGCCCTTGTAGATCCAGACCTTCACGCCGATGCGGCCGAAGGTGGTCTTGGCCTCGAAGAAGCCGTACTCGACGTTCGCGCGCAGCGTGTGCAGCGGCACACGACCCTCGCGGTAGAACTCCGAGCGGGACATCTCGGCGCCGCCGAGACGGCCACCACACTGGATCTTGATGCCCTTGGCGCCGGCCTTCATGGCGGACTGCATGCTCTTGCGCATGGCCCGACGGAAGGAGACGCGGGAGGAGAGCTGCTCGGCAACGGCCTGGGCCACGAGCTGAGCGTCGACCTCGGGGTTCTTGACCTCGAGGATGTTCAGCTGGACCTGCTTGCCCGTGAGCTTCTCGAGGTCGCCGCGGATGCGGTCGGCCTCGGCGCCACGACGGCCGATGACGATGCCCGGACGGGCGGTGTGGATGTCCACGCGGACACGGTCACGGGTGCGCTCGATCTCAACCTTCGAGATGCCGGCGCGCTCCATGCCGGACGTCATCATCCGACGGATGGCGACGTCTTCCTTGACGTAGTCCTTGTACAGCTTGTCGGCGTACCAGCGCGACTTGAAGTCGGTGGTGATGCCGAGCCGGAACCCGTGCGGGTTTACCTTCTGGCCCATTACCGGGTTCCTTCCTTGCTGCTGACGACCACGGTGATGTGGGAGGTCCGCTTGCGGATCCGGTAGGCACGGCCCTGGGCACGCGGACGGAACCGCTTCAGGGTCGGGCCCTCGTCAACAAACGCCTCGCTGATGAAGAGCGAGGAGGCGTCCGTGTGGTTGTAGTTGTGCGCGGCGTTGGCAATGGCGCTGTCGAGCACCTTGCCGACCGGCACAGATGCGGCCTGCGGGGCGAAACGCAGGACCGCCTGGGCCTCCGTGGCGTCCATGCCACGGATGAGGTCCACCACACGGCGGGCCTTCATGGGCGTGACGCGGATGTACCGCGCCTGGGCCCTGGCTTCCATGGTTGTCCCTTCGGTGTAAGTCATAGTCGTTCCCACCCCGCGATTAGCGGCGCTTCGACTTCCGGTCGTCCTTGACGTGGCCGCGGAAGGTGCGAGTCGGCGAGAACTCGCCGAGCTTGTGGCCGACCATGGACTCGGTGACGAACACCGGGACATGGGTCTTGCCGTTGTGCACCGCGATGGTGTGACCCAGCATGCTGGGGATGATCATCGAGCGACGGGACCAGGTCTTGATGACGTTCTTGGTGCCGGCTTCGTTCTGGGCGTCCACCTTCTTTACGAGGTGGTCGTCGACGAAGGGCCCCTTCTTGAGACTGCGCGGCATCTAAACCCGCTCCTAGCGCTTCTTGTTCGTCTTGCGGCGGCGGACGATGTACTTGTTCGAAGCCTTCTTCGGCGAACGAGTACGACCCTCCTTCTGACCCCACGGGGAGACCGGGTGGCGACCACCGGAGGTCTTGCCCTCACCACCACCGTGCGGGTGGTCAACCGGGTTCATCGCGACACCGCGGACGGTCGGGCGAACGCCCTTCCAGCGCATGCGGCCGGCCTTGCCCCAGTTGATGTTCGACTGCTCGGCGTTGCCGACCTCGCCGACGGTGGCGCGGCAGCGCACGTCGACCAGGCGGATCTCACCGGACGGCATACGAAGGTGGGCGTGCGTGCCCTCCTTCGCCAGCAGCTGCACGGAGGCGCCCGCAGAACGGGCGAACTTGGCACCGCCACCGGGACGGAGCTCGATCGCGTGGATCGTGGTACCGACCGGGATGTTGCGGAGCGCCAGGTTGTTACCGGGCTTGATGTCGGCCGTCGGGCCGTTCTCGATCCGGTCGCCCTGGTTCAGGCCGCGCGGAGCGATGATGTAGCGCTTCTCGCCGTCCGCGTAGTGCAGGAGGGCGATGCGGGCGGTGCGGTTGGGGTCGTACTCGATGTGAGCGACCTTGGCCGGCACGCCGTCCTTGTCGTGACGACGGAAGTCGATCACGCGGTAGGCGCGCTTGTGGCCACCACCCTGGTGGCGAACGGTCACACGACCGGCGTTGTTACGGCCGCCCTTGCTGTGCAGGGGGCGGACCAGCGACTTCTCCGGCGTGGACCGCGTGATCTCGACAAAGTCGGCGACGCTGGAGCCACGACGGCCCGGGGTCGTCGGCTTGTACTTGCGGATACCCATTTCTCAGTCCTCGTCCGATTCCGGACGACTCGGACTCCGTTAGGAGACCGGGCCGCCGAAGATGTCGATACGGGCGCCCTCGGCAAGGGTGACGATGGCGCGCTTGGTGTTGGCGCGCTTACCGAAACCGGTGCGGGTGCGCTTGCGCTTGCCCTGGCGGTTGATCGTGTTCACCCCGGTGACCTTGACCGAGAAGACCGCCTCGACGGCCTGCTTGATCTGGGTCTTGTTGGCACGGGGGTCGACGATGAACGTGTACTTGTTCTCGTCCAGCAGCGCGTAGCTCTTCTCGGAGACGACCGGGCGGACAAGGATGTCGCGCGGGTCCGTGAAGGTCTTGCTGGTGATCGTGGCCTCAGACATCAGCCCTCGTTCCCTTCGGTCTCAGCGGCCTTGGGGCCAGACACGAAGGACTCGAAGGCGGCCTGGGTGAAGACCACGTCGTCCGAGACGAGCACGTCGTACGTGTTCAGCTGGCCCGGCTCCAGGATGTGCACCTGGGGCAGGTTGCGGGCGGACAGCCACGCGGCCTCGTCGGCACGGTCGACGACCAGGAGCAGGTTCTTGCGCTCCGAGATCTTGCCGAACAGCGTCTTGGCGGCCTTGGTGGAAGCGGCACCCTCGACCACGCCGGAGACGACGTGGATGCGGGAGTGACGGGCCCGGTCGGTGAGGGCACCGCGGAGGGCGGCGGCCTTCATCTTCTTCGGGGTCCGCTGCGAGTAGTCACGCGGCACGGGGCCGTGCACGACGCCACCGCCGGCGAACTGCGGCGCACGGGTCGAACCCTGACGGGCGCGGCCGGTGCCCTTCTGGCGGTACGGCTTCTTACCACCACCGCGGACCTCGCCACGCGACTTGACCTTGTGCGTACCCTGACGGGCGGCGGCCAGCTGCGCGACGACGACCTGGTGGATCAGCGGAACGCTGACCTTGGCGTCGAAGATCTCGGCCGGGAGCTCAACGGTCCCGGTCTTGTCGCCGGCAGGCGACAGAATGTCAATGGTGCTCATAGTCCTCAGGCCCCCTTGGCCGCAGTGCGGACCAGGACGAGGCCGCCGTTCGGACCAGGAACCGCGCCCTTGATGAGCAGCAGGCCCTTCTCCGCGTCAACGGCGTGAACGGTCAGGTTCTGGGTGGTGACTCGGTCGTTACCCATGCGGCCGGCCATCTTCATGCCCTTGAAGACACGGCCCGGGGTGGCGCAGCCACCGATCGAACCGGGCTTGCGGTGCACGCGGTGGGCACCGTGCGAAGCCTTGCCACCACGGAAGTTGTGGCGCTTCATGACACCGGCGAAGCCCTTGCCCTTGCTCGTGCCCGTGACGTCAACCTTGACGCCGGACTCGAACACCTCGGCAGTGACCTCCTGGCCCAGCGTGTACTCGCTGGCGTCGGAGGTGCGGATCTCCACCAGGTGGCGGCGCGGGGTCACGTCGGCCTTGGCGAAGTGGCCCTTGAGGGGCTTGTTCACCTTGCGCGGGTCGATCTCGCCGAAGGCGATCTGGACCGACTCGTAGCCGTCGATGTCGTTCGTACGGACCTGGGTGACAACGCAGGGTCCGGCCTTGACGACGGTCACCGGGACGACACGGTTGTTCTCGTCCCAGACCTGGGTCATGCCGAGCTTCTCGCCCAGGACGCCCTTGATCTGCTTAGCCATCTTCTCGACGCCTCTCAGAGCTTGATCTCGATGTCAACGCCGGCCGGAAGGTCCAGGCGCATCAGCGAGTCAACGGTCTTGGGGGTCGGGTCGAGGATGTCGATCAGGCGCTTGTGCGTGCGCATCTCGAAGTGCTCGCGCGAGTCCTTGTACTTGTGCGGCGACTTGATGACGCAGTACACGTTCTTCTCAGTGGGCAGCGGCACCGGGCCCGCGACCGACGCACCAGTGCGGGTCACCGTCTCGACGATCTTCTTCGCCGAGGAGTCGATGACCTCGTGGTCGTAGGCCTTGAGCCGGATGCGGATCTTCTGTCCCGCCATGGCTACTTCGTAGTCCTTTGTCTCAATGGAACGCTCTGGTACTCGGTGCGCTTGCGTTTCCGCGGCTTCTCTCCGACCCACGCGGTCGGGCGTGTCGCGCCCCCTCTTCGAAAATTCCCATACGGAAATTCCCTGCTTGAGGGTTTGCGATCCTTTCCCGGATCACGCTTCGGGGGAGAAACACCCACCGAGTGCCTGGTGTGCACCCCGCCCACGCTTCCCGGAAGATTCCCGTACGTCCGCCCCATTGCTGCCCTGGGGCAGATAAAGGCGACGAGTACTGTGGGACTCGCTTCCGGTCCTCCCGGCGGGAGGCGCGCAGCATCGGTACTCAACCGAGCAACTTGAACAGTCTGCCATACATGACGCAGAGGGCGCCAATCGCAAGCGGGAAGGGTACTCCAAGTCACATTTCGCAGGCGCATGCGACATGCCGAAGGGCCCCGGTCCACCGCTCGCGCGGTGGGCCGGGGCCCTCGGTGGATGCTCCGGGGAGCTACCAGGTCAGAGCACGAATTACTTCGTGATCTTGGTGACCTGGCCGGCGCCGACGGTCCGGCCACCCTCACGGATGGCGAACTTCAGGCCCTCCTCCATGGCGATGGGCTGGATCAGCTGGACGGACATCTCGGTGTTGTCGCCCGGCATGACCATCTCGGTGCCCTCGGGGAGGGTCACAACGCCCGTCACGTCCGTGGTACGGAAGTAGAACTGCGGACGGTAGTTGTTGAAGAACGGCGTGTGGCGGCCACCCTCGTCCTTGGACAGGATGTAGGCCTGGGCCTCGAACTCGGTGTGCGGCGTGACCGAACCGGGCTTGATGATGACCTGGCCGCGCTCGACGTCCTCGCGCTTGATGCCGCGGAGCAGCAGACCGACGTTCTCACCGGCCTGGCCCTCGTCGAGCAGCTTGCGGAACATCTCGATGCCGGTGACCGTGGTGGTGGTCTTCTCCTGCTTGATGCCGATGATGTCAACGGTCTCGTTGACCTTCAGGACACCACGCTCGATGCGGCCGGTGACGACCGTACCGCGACCGGTGATGGTGAAGACGTCCTCGACCGGCATCAGGAAGGGCAGCTCGGTCGCGCGCGCCGGGGTGGGGATGGACTCGTCCACGGCCGCCATGAGGCCGAGGAGCTTCTCGCCCCACTCCTTGTCGCCCTCGAGGGCCTTGAGCGCGGAGACCTGGACGACCGGAAGGTCGTCGCCCGGGAAGTCGTACTCGGAGAGCAGCTCACGGACCTCGAGCTCGACGAGCTCCAGGATCTCCTCGTCGTCCACCATGTCGGCCTTGTTCAGGGCGACGACGATGTACGGAACGCCGACCTGGCGGGCCAGGAGCACGTGCTCCTTGGTCTGCGGCATCGGGCCGTCGGTGGCGGCGACCACGAGGATGGCGCCGTCCATCTGCGCGGCACCGGTGATCATGTTCTTGATGTAGTCCGCGTGACCCGGGCAGTCGACGTGGGCGTAGTGACGCGCCTCGGTCTGGTACTCGACGTGCGCGATGGAGATGGTGATACCGCGCTGGCGCTCCTCAGGAGCCTTGTCGATCTGGTCAAAGGCCGAGGCCTCGTTCAGGTCGGGGTACGCGTCGTGCAGCACCTTGGTAATGGCGGCCGTGAGGGTCGTCTTACCGTGGTCGATGTGACCGATGGTGCCGATGTTGACGTGCGGCTTAGTCCGCTCGAACTTCGCCTTCGCCACTGGGGTCCTCCTGTGGAGTGGTTCTGTACGCCTTACTCATCGGCGCCAGGTGATCTTTGCTGGGATGCCGGCTCCCCCGGGGCAACGTCGACGGTTGCCGTTGTTGCCCCAGGGACTCCGGTGACAAGCCTAAAGCGTGTACTCGGAAGAGTTACTCGCCCTTGGCCTTCGCGATGATCTCCTCGGCGACGTTCCTCGGAACCTCGGCGTAGGAGTCGAACTGCATCGAGTAGCTTGCGCGACCCGAGGTCTTGCTGCGGAGGTCGCCGACGTAGCCGAACATCTCCGAAAGCGGCACGAGGCCCTTCACGACACGGGCGCCGTGACGCTCCTCCATGGCCTGGATCTGGCCACGGCGGGAGTTGATGTCGCCGATGACCTCACCCATGTAGTCCTCGGGCGTGGTGACCTCGACGGCCATCATCGGCTCGAGCAGCACGGGGCTGGCCTTGCGCGCACCCTCCTTGAACGCCTGCGAACCGGCGATCTTGAAGGCGAGCTCGGAGGAGTCGACCTCGTGGTAGCCACCGTCGAGGAGGATGACGCGGACGCCGGTCATCTCGTAGCCGGCCAGGATGCCGAACTGCATGGCCTCCTGCGCACCGGCGTCGACCGAAGGGATGTACTCCTTCGGGATGCGGCCACCGGTGACCTTGTTCACGAACTCGTACGCCGGACCATCGGCGTCCGTGATCGGCTCGATCGCGATCTGCACCTTGGCGAACTGACCGGTACCACCGGTCTGCTTCTTGTGGGTGAAGTCGATGCGCTCGACGGCCTTGCGGATCGTCTCGCGGTACGCGACCTGCGGCTTGCCGACGTTGGCCTCGACCTTGAACTCGCGCTTCATACGGTCGACCAGCACCTCGAGGTGCAGCTCGCCCATACCGCCGAGGATGGTCTGGCCCGTCTCCTCGTCCGAGTGAACGTGGAAGGAGGGGTCCTCCTCCGCGAGACGCTGGATGGCGACACCCAGCTTCTCCTGGTCACCCTTGGACTTGGGCTCGATGGCGACCTGGATGACCGGCGCCGGGAAGTCCATGGACTCCAGGATGACCGGCTGCTTCTCGTCGCACAGCGTCTCACCGGTGGTGGTCTGCTTCAGGCCCATGACGGCGACGATGTCGCCGGCGCCCACCGAGTCGATCTCCTCACGCTTGTTCGCGTGCATGCGGTAGATCTTGCCGATGCGCTCCTTCTTGCCCTTGACGGAGTTCAGCACCGAGGTGCCGGCCTCCAGGCGGCCCGAGTAAACCCGGACGAAGGTGAGCTTGCCGAGGTGCGGGTCGCTCATGATCTTGAACGCCAGCGCCGCGAGGGGCTCCTCGTCGGACGGCTTGCGCTTCACGACGACCTCGGCGTCCTTGACGTCGTGGCCCTCGATGGCCTCGATGTCCAGGGGCGACGGCAGGTAGCGGACGACGGCGTCGAGCAGGGGCTGAACACCCTTGTTCTTGAACGCCGTGCCACAGAACACCGCGGTGACGGTCGTGCCGCCACCCTTGCCCGAGCTGAGGATGATGCGACGGACGGCGGCGTGCAGCTGCTCCACGGACGGCTCCTCGCCGCCCAGGTACAGCTCCATGATCTCGTCGTCGTTCTCGGCGACGGTCTCGACCAGCTTGCCGCGCCACTCCTCGGCGGCCTCGGCGTGCGTGGCCGGGATGTCGACGATGTCGTACATCTCGCCCTTGGTCGCCTCGGCGGACCAGACGAACGCCTTCATCGTGACGAGGTCGACGACACCCTGGAAGTCGGCCTCGGCACCGATGGGAAGCTGCATCACGATCGGAACCGCGCCCAGGCGGTCCTTGATCATGTCGACGCAGCGGTGGAACTCGGCACCGGTGCGGTCGAGCTTGTTGACGAAGCAGATGCGCGGGACGCCGTAACGGTCGGCCTGGCGCCACACCGTCTCGGACTGCGGCTCGACACCGGCAACACCGTCGAACACCGTGACGGCACCGTCGAGGACGCGGAGCGAACGCTCCACCTCGACCGTGAAGTCCACGTGGCCCGGGGTGTCGATGATGTTGATCGTGTGATCGACGTCCTCGAGCGGCCAGTGGCAGGTCGTCGCGGCGGACGTGATGGTGATGCCGCGCTCCTGCTCCTGCTCCATCCAGTCCATCGTGGCGGCGCCGTCGTGGACCTCACCGATCTTGTAAGACACACCGGTGTAGAACAGGATGCGCTCGGTGGTGGTCGTCTTGCCCGCGTCGATGTGGGCCATGATGCCGATGTTGCGCACCTTGGCCAGGTCAAGCGAAGTGGTAGCCATAAGGCTTCAGTCTTCTCTCGGTCTCTCGATGTGGGTTGCGACTACCAGCGGTAGTGCGCGAAGGCCTTGTTGGACTCGGCCATCTTGTGCGTGTCCTCGCGCTTCTTGACCGCAGCGCCGAGGCCGTTCGAGGCGTCCAGCAGCTCGTTCATGAGGCGCTCGGTCATGGTCTTCTCGCGGCGGGCGCGGGAGTAACCCACGAGCCAGCGGAGGGCCAGGGTCGACTGGCGACCCGGCTTGACCTCGACCGGGACCTGGTAGGTCGCGCCACCGACACGGCGGGACTTGACCTCGAGGGACGGCTTGACGTTCTCCAGCGCGCGCTTCAGCGTGATGACCGGGTCGTTGCCGGTCTTGTCACGGAGGCCTTCCATGGCGCCGTAGACGATGCGCTCGGCGGTGGAGCGCTTGCCGTCCAGCAGGATCTTGTTGATCAGCGACGTCACCAGAGGAGAGCCGTAGACCGGGTCGATGATGACCGGGCGCTTCGGGGCGGGGCCCTTACGAGGCATTCTTACTTCTCCTTCTTGGCGCCGTAGCGGCTGCGGGCCTGCTTGCGGTTCTTGACAGCCTGCGTGTCAAGCGCACCGCGGATGATCTTGTAACGAACACCCGGCAGGTCCTTCACACGGCCACCACGCACGAGCACGATCGAGTGCTCCTGCAGGTTGTGACCCTCACCCGGGATGTAGGCCGTGACCTCGATGCCCGAGGTCAGACGCACACGCGCGACCTTACGGAGGGCCGAGTTCGGCTTCTTCGGGGTGGTGGTGAAGACACGCGTGCAGACGCCACGGCGCTGCGGCGAGGCGTTCAGCGCGGGCGTCTTCGTCTTCTCGACCTTGTCCTGCCGGCCCTTTCGGACCAGCTGCTGGATCGTAGGCACTACTTCTCCGGTTTCTGTGTGCCGTCGTAAAACTAACCTGGAACATCTCCGACCCACGCGGTCGGGCGTGTCGAATGCTGTAGGTCTCCGCAGGTGGCGGGGACGTACAGATCGCGGTGGCTGCGGCTCCTCGTGTGCGGTGATGGACACGCACAGGAGCCCAGGCACACCCCAGGCACAAGGTCTGAGCGTACCTATCCCATCCACTCCGGTCAAAACAAATGCCCACGCCCCACAGGAGCCACAGCGTCCGCCGGACATAACACCCTAGACTCCCCTATCGCATGCCATAAAGGGCTACGGAGGGGAACATCGTGGGGATCACGACGTCAGGGGCCCGTCGGGCCGGGTCCGCACCGCTGGATCCGGCCCTCCCGACAAGACCCAACGATCCCCGCCGCCGCTGGTCACCCCCGGCGGCGGAGCCGCTGTACGCCCCCGCCCTCGCCTTCGTGCTCACCACGGCCGCCTTCTGCACCTCCTGGGCGCTGCGCGGCCAGACCCCCTTCGGCTCCCGGCCGCGCGCCGTCAACGACCAGGCGAACCAGTACGTCCCGTTCCACAAGGGGCTGTGGGACCTCGTCCACGGCCACGGCGCCGGAGACCTGTTCCTCAACTGGCGCGGCGGCTTCGGCCAGCAGTACCTGGCCGACTACGCCACCTACCTGGGCAACCCCTTCTCGTGGCTGACCGTCCTGGTCCCCCGCCGCCACGTCGACGTCGCCGTCTTCGCCCTGAGCCCCCTGACCATGGGCCTGGCCGCCGCCCTGATGGCCGTCTACCTGGGCCGCCTCGCTCCCGGCTCCTGGTGGCAGCGCGGCGTCCTCGGCGCCTGCTACGGCCTGTGCGGCTGGGCGCTCAGCGACGCCTCGTACATCCCCATGTGGCTCTGGGGCCTGGCCGCGCTCCCGCTGCTGGGCATCGCCGTCGAGTGGTGCGTGGAGGGCCGGCGCTGGCCGGCCGCCGCACTGCTGGTGGCGCTCGCCTGGGCCGGCAACTTCTACACCGGGATGATGGCCACGATCGCCGCCACCGTGCTGCTGGCCGTCCGCCTGCTGACGCTGCCGCTGACCGGGCGCGAGCGGGGCCGGGCGCTCGTCCGCGCGTACACCGCGGCCGGCACCGGCATCCTGCTGGTCCTGCCGCTGCTGCTGCCCTCCTACCTCGCCAGCAAGGCCTCCCAGCCGACCCGGGTCGGCAGCTTCGACCCGCAGCCCCTGGACGTCTTCCTCACCGGGATGCTGCCGGCCACCCACCTGTGGGGCGGCCGGCCCCGGCTGTACGTCGCCTCGCTCGCGCTGGTCCTGGCCCTCTCGTTCTTCTTCGACCGGCGCACGGCCGGCCGCACCCGGCTGGTCTGGGGAGCGGCGCTGGTGCTGGTCGCCGCCTCCTTCCAGTTCCCGCCCACCCAGTTCGTGTGGCACGGACTGGCGGTGCCGAACGGCAACCCGTACCGCGAGGCCTTCGTCTTCAGCGCCCTGGTCGTGATCGTGGCCTGGCTGGCCCTGGCCGGCCGGCCGCGCCCCGCGCAGCTCGCGGCCGGCCTGGGCGTCCTCGTCGGCGCGACCGTCCTGCTCCGCCGCACGGACGACTTCGGGTCCGCCACCTGGGTCGCGGTGCTCGGCGGCGGCGCGCTCTCGCTGGCCGCACTGCTCCTGTACCTGCGCGGGGGGCGGCGGCTGCTGCCGGTCGCCGCCGTCCTCATGGCCGCGGTCGTGCTGGCCGAGTCCGCCCTCGCGGCCACCGAGGCGGACACCCGCCGGGCGCGGGAGCGGTGGGCGCAGCCGGCCGCCACCGCCGGGGCCTCCTTCGACCACCGGCTGGCCGCCGTGGACCGGGTCGACGGCTGGCCGCGCTACCGGACCGACTCGGGCCTGCCGCAGAGCGCGTACAACGACGCCCTCGCCTTCCGGGCGGAGGGGCCGCAGTACTACAGCAGCTACCTCTCCTCGGCCACGTACCGGGCGCTGGAGCCGCTGGGCTACGGCTTCAAGAACGACGGGCGCACCTTCTTCGGCGCCGACGACCCCGTCCTGGACGCGGTCTTCTCGATCGGCGCCCGGGTCCGTCCCGCGGCCGGCGCCCCGGAGGCCTGGACCGGCTCGGTCTTCCCCGCTCCCCCGCTGGTGACCGTGCGCGCCGCCCCGTACGCCTCCCCCCACCCGGCGGGCGTCTGGTCCCGCCGGGAGGACGTCCTGGGCGCCACGGTCTACGAGGTCCCGGCGGGCCCCGCGCACCTGCCGGCGTACACCGCCCGCTGCGCCCCCGGCACCGAGGCCTTCTGGTACTCCCCCGGCCTGACCGGCACCCTGACCGCGGCCGGCGCCTCCCACCCGCTCGCCGCCCGGCAGACGGGCGTCCTGCGGCTGGGCACGGTGCCGGCCTCGGGCCGCGTGGTGGTCTCCGTACGGGCCCGCGGCGGGACCCCCGCGCACCCGCTGGCCTGCCTGGACCCGGCCGCGCTCGGGCGGGCCGTCCGGCACCTGACCGCCACCGGCGCCACCCGCGTCGCCGTCGCCGGCCACTCCCTCACCGCGACGCTGCCGCCGCGGACCGCCGGCAGCACGGCCGTGCCCGCCCGTACCGCCGTCACCGCGGCCCGCCCCGCGTCCGCCCCGGCCGTCGCGGTCGTCGCCACCACGGCCGTACCGGGCTGGCACTGCTCCGGCCCGGCCACCCCCTTCCACGGCCTCCTCGCCGTGCGCCTCGCCCCCGGCACCGACCGGGTCTCCTGCTCCTTCACCCCGCCCGGCCTCGCCCCCGCCCTCGCCGGCGCCGCCCTCGGCCTGCTGGCCCTCACCGCCGTGGCCGCGGCCCCGCTGCTGCGCCGCCGACGCGCGGCCCGACTGCCCTGACCGCCGCGGCCCGGGACCTCCGGGTACGCGGAAGCCCCCCGCCGCTCCACGGAGCGACGGGGGGCTTCTCGGTGACTCTTAGCCGTTGTACGGGCCGTAGTCGTAGTCCTCCAGCGGGACCGCCTGGCCGGAGCCGGTGCCGAAGGGCGAGTAGTCGATGTCGTCGTAGCCGACGGCCGAGTACATCGCGGCCTTCGCCTCCTCGGTGGGCTCGACCCGGATGTTGCGGTAGCGGGACAGACCCGTACCGGCCGGGATGAGCTTACCGATGATGACGTTCTCCTTGAGGCCGATGAGGCTGTCGGACTTGGCGTTGATCGCCGCATCCGTCAGGACTCGGGTCGTCTCCTGGAAGGAGGCGGCCGACAGCCAGGACTCCGTCGCGAGCGAGGCCTTGGTGATACCCATCAGCTGCGGACGGCCGGAGGCGGGGTGACCGCCCTCGGTGACCACGCGACGGTTCTCGGTCTCGAACTTCGAACGCTCGACGAGCTCGCCCGGGAGCAGCTCGGCGTCGCCGGACTCGATGATCGTCACGCGGCGCAGCATCTGCCGGATGATGATCTCGATGTGCTTGTCGTGGATCGACACGCCCTGCGAGTTGTAGACCTTCTGGACCTCGCCCACCAGGTGGACCTGGACCGCACGCTGGCCGAGGATGCGCAGCACGTCGTGCGGGTTGGTCGCACCGGCGGTGAGCTTCTGGCCGACCTCGACGTGGTCGCCCTCGGCGACCTCGACGCGCGCACGCTTCGAGATCGGGAAGGCGGTCTCGTCGGAGCCGTCGTCCGGCGTGATGACGATCTTCTTGGTCTTCTCGGTCTCCTCGATCCGCACGCGGCCGGCGGCCTCGGAGATCGGGGCGACACCCTTCGGGGTACGGGCCTCGAAGAGCTCGACGACACGCGGCAGACCCTGGGTGATGTCGTCACCGGCCACACCACCGGTGTGGAAGGTACGCATCGTCAGCTGGGTACCGGGCTCACCGATGGACTGGGCGGCGATGATGCCGACCGCCTCACCGATGTCGACCAGCTTGCCGGTGGCCAGCGAGCGGCCGTAGCAGTACGCACAGGTACCGACGGCGGACTCACAGGTCAGCACGGAGCGGGTCTTGACCTCCTCGACGCCCGCGATGACGAGCTGGTCGATGAGGACATCGCCCAGGTCGACGTTGGCGGGGGCCAGGACCTTGCCGTCGACGACGACGTCCTCGGCGAGCATGCGCGCGTACACCGACGTCTCGACGTCGTCGGCCTTGCGCAGCACACCGGTCTCGTCGCGGGACGCGATCTTCAGCTTCAGACCGCGCTCGGTGCCGCAGTCCTCCTCGCGGATGATCACGTCCTGCGAGACGTCCACCAGACGACGGGTCAGGTAACCCGAGTCGGCGGTACGCAGGGCGGTGTCGGCGAGACCCTTACGGGCACCGTGGGTGGAGATGAAGTACTCCAGCACGGAGAGGCCCTCGCGGAACGAGGCCTTGATCGGACGCGGGATGGTCTCGTTCTTCGCGTTCGACACCAGACCACGCATACCGGCGATCTGTCGCATCTGCATCATGTTTCCTCGGGCACCCGAGTCAACCATCATGAAGATGGGGTTGGTCTTGGGGAAGTTCGCGTTCATCGCCTCGGCGACCTCGTTGGTCGCCTTGGTCCAGATCGCGATGAGCTCCTGCGTGCGCTCGTCCTTGGTGATCAGACCGCGCTCGTACTGCTTCTGGACCTTCTCGTCCTGGGCCTCGTAGCCCGCGACGATCTCGCGCTTGGCCTCGGGGACCACGACGTCGGAGATGGCCACGGTGACGCCGGAACGGGTCGCCCAGTAGAAGCCGGACGCCTTCAGGTTGTCGAGCGTCGCCGCCACGATGACCTTGGGGTAGCGCTCGGCCAGGTCGTTGACGATCTCGGAGAGCTGCTTCTTGCCCACCGAGTAGTCGACGAACGGGTAGTCCTCCGGCAGCAGCTCGTTGAAGAGCGCACGACCCAGCGTGGTCTTCAGACGGAAGCTGTCACCCGGCTGGAACTCCTGCTCGCCCTCCTCGGCGACCGGGGCGACCCAGCCGCGCGGCGGGATGGTGCCCACCGGGAAGCGGATGTCGACCTGCGACTGCAGCGACAGCTCGCCGGCGTCGAAGGCCATGATCGCCTCGGCGGTGGAGCCGAAGGCACGGCCCTCGCCCTTGACGTCGCGGAGCTCGCCGTCGGTGGTGAGGAAGAACAGACCGAGGACCATGTCCTGGGTCGGCATCGTCACCGGACGGCCGTCGGCGGGCTTGAGGATGTTGTTCGAGGACAGCATCAGGATGCGGGCCTCGGCCTGCGCCTCCGCGGAGAGCGGCAGGTGGACGGCCATCTGGTCACCGTCGAAGTCCGCGTTGAACGCGGTGCAGACGAGCGGGTGGATCTGGATGGCCTTGCCCTCGACCAGCTGCGGCTCGAAGGCCTGGATGCCGAGGCGGTGCAGCGTGGGCGCACGGTTCAGCAGCACCGGGTGCTCGGCGATGACCTCTTCGAGGACGTCGTACACGACGGTGCGGCCGCGCTCGACCATGCGCTTGGCCGACTTGATGTTCTGCGCGTGGTTCAGGTCGACCAGGCGCTTCATCACGAACGGCTTGAAGAGCTCCAGCGCCATGGCCTTGGGCAGACCGCACTGGTGCAGCTTGAGCTGCGGGCCGACGACGATGACGGAACGCGCCGAGTAGTCGACTCGCTTGCCGAGCAGGTTCTGACGGAATCGACCCTGCTTGCCCTTCAGCATGTCGCTGAGGGACTTCAGCGGACGGTTGCCGGGGCCCGTGACCGGGCGACCGCGACGGCCGTTGTCGAAGAGGGCGTCGACCGCCTCCTGGAGCATCCGCTTCTCGTTGTTCACGATGATCTCGGGGGCACCGAGGTCGAGCAGGCGCTTCAGACGGTTGTTGCGGTTGATGACGCGGCGGTACAGGTCGTTCAGGTCGGAGGTCGCGAAGCGGCCACCGTCCAGCTGCACCATCGGACGCAGGTCCGGCGGGATGACCGGGACGCAGTCCAGGACCATGCCCTTGGGGCTGTTGCTGGTCTGCAGGAACGCGGAGACGACCTTGAGGCGCTTGAGCGCACGGGTCTTCTTCTGGCCCTTGCCGGTGCGGATGATCTCGCGGAGGCGCTCGGCCTCCTCCTCGAGGTCGAAGGACTCCAGGCGCTTCTGCAGCGCCGCGGCACCCATCGAGCCGTCGAAGTACGTGCCGAAGCGGTCACGCAGCTCGCGGTAGAGCAGCTCGTCGCCCTCGAGGTCCTGGACCTTGAGGTTCTTGAAGCGCGACCAGACCTCGTCCAGACGGTCGATCTCGCGCTGCGCGCGGTCGCGCAGCTGCTTCATCTCGCGCTCGGCACCCTCGCGCACCTTGCGGCGCACGTCGGCCTTGGCGCCCTCGGCCTCGAGCTCGGCCAGGTCGGTCTCGAGCTTCTTGGCGCGGGCCTCGAGGTCGGAGTCGCGACGGTTCTCGATCTGCTGGCGCTCGACGGAGACGTGGGCCTCCAGGGACGGCAGGTCGCGGGTACGACGCTCGTCGTCCACGAACGTGATCATGTACGCGGCGAAGTAGATGACCTTCTCGAGGTCCTTCGGCGCGAGGTCCAGCAGGTAGCCCAGGCGCGACGGGACGCCCTTGAAGTACCAGATGTGGGTGACGGGGGCGGCGAGCTCGATGTGGCCCATCCGCTCACGGCGCACCTTGGCACGGGTGACCTCGACGCCACACCGCTCACAGATGATGCCCTTGAAGCGGACACGCTTGTACTTGCCGCAGTAGCACTCCCAGTCCCGGGTCGGACCGAAGATCTTCTCGCAGAAGAGTCCGTCCTTCTCGGGCTTCAGGGTGCGGTAGTTGATGGTCTCCGGCTTCTTTACCTCGCCGTGCGACCAGGTACGGATGTCGTCCGCGGTGGCAAGGCCGATCCGCAGCTCGTCGAAGAAGTTGACGTCGAGCACTGTGCGTCAATCCCTCTTTCGGGGTCGTGTCTCTTGATCAGTGGTCTGAAACGGTCCCGGGCGGCGGGGGCTCCTCGTGGGAGCCCCCGCCGGGCCCGTCAGACCTCTTCGACGCTGCTCGGCTCGCGCCGGGACAGGTCGATACCGAGCTCCTCCGCCGCGCGGAAGACGTCCTCGTCGGTGTCGCGCATCTCGATGGACATGCCGTCCGAGGACAGCACCTCCACGTTGAGGCAGAGCGACTGCATTTCCTTGATGAGCACCTTGAAGGACTCGGGAATGCCCGGCTCGGGGATGTTCTCGCCCTTGACGATGGCCTCGTAGACCTTCACGCGGCCGGTGACGTCGTCGGACTTGATGGTCAGCAGCTCCTGGAGGGCGTACGCGGCGCCGTAAGCCTCGAGCGCCCACACCTCCATCTCACCGAAGCGCTGGCCACCGAACTGCGCCTTACCACCCAGCGGCTGCTGCGTGATCATCGAGTACGGACCGGTCGAGCGGGCGTGGAGCTTGTCGTCGACCAGGTGGTGGAGCTTGAGGATGTACATGTACCCGACCGAGATCGGGTCCGGGAACGGCTCGCCGGAGCGGCCGTCGAACAGGCGCGCCTTGCCGGACGGGAGCACCATGCGCTCGCCGTCGCGGTTCGGGATGGTGTGCTGCAGCAGACCGGCCAGCTCGTCCTCGCGGGCACCGTCGAAGACCGGGGTCGCGACGTTGGTGCCGGGGGCGACCTGGTCGGCACCGATGGCCTGCAGGCGCTGGGCCCAGTCGTCGGCCAGGCCGGAGACGTCCCAGCCGCGGCTGGCGAGCCAGCCGAGGTGGATCTCGAGGACCTGTCCCGGGTTCATTCGGGACGGGACACCGAGCGGGTTGAGGATGATGTCGACCGGGGTGCCGTCCTCGAGGAAGGGCATGTCCTCGATCGGGAGGATCTTGGAGATGACACCCTTGTTGCCGTGGCGGCCGGCGAGCTTGTCACCGTCGGTGATCTTGCGCTTCTGGGCGACGTAGACGCGGACCAGCTGGTTCACGCCCGGAGGAAGCTCGTCGCCCTCCTCGCGGTCGAAGACGCGGACGCCGATGACCTTGCCGATCTCACCGTGCGGGACCTTGAGCGAGGTGTCGCGCACCTCGCGGGCCTTCTCACCGAAGATCGCGCGGAGCAGGCGCTCCTCGGGGGTCAGCTCGGTCTCACCCTTGGGCGTGACCTTGCCGACCAGGATGTCGCCGGCGACGACGTCCGCACCGATGCGGATGATGCCGCGCTCGTCGAGGTCGGCGAGGACCTCCTCGGAGACGTTCGGGATGTCCCGGGTGATCTCCTCGGGGCCCAGCTTGGTGTCACGGGCGTCGACCTCGTGCTCCTCGATGTGGATCGAGGAGAGGACGTCGTCCTGCACGAGGCGCTGCGACAGGATGATCGCGTCCTCGTAGTTGTGGCCCTCCCACGGCATGAACGCCACGAGCAGGTTCTTGCCGAGGGCCATCTCGCCCTCTTCGGTCGCCGGGCCGTCGGCGAGGACCTGGGCCGCGATGATGCGGTCGCCCTCGTTGACGATGACCTTCTGGTTGACCGAGGTGCCCTGGTTCGAGCGGGAGAACTTGGCGACGCGGTACGTGGTGTACGTGCCGTCGTCGTTGGCGACGGTGACGTAGTCGGCCGAGACCTCCTGGACGACACCGTCCTTCTCCGCCTTGATGCTGTCGCCGGCGTCGACCGCACAGCGGTACTCCATGCCGGTACCGACCAGCGGGGCCTCCGCCTTGATGAGCGGAACGGCCTGGCGCATCATGTTCGCGCCCATGAGGGCACGGTTGGCGTCGTCGTGCTCGAGGAAGGGGATCATCGCGGTCGCGACGGACACCATCTGGCGCGGCGAGACGTCCATGTAGTCCACGTCGGACGGCTCGACGTAGTCGACCTCGCCGCCACGCTTGCGGACCAGGACGCGGTTCTCGGTGAAGCGCAGGCTCTCGTCCAGGCGGGCGTTCGCCTGGGCGATGACGAAGCGGTCCTCCTCGTCGGCGGTGACGTAGTCGACCTCGTCGGTGACCTGGCCGTCGACGACCTTGCGGTACGGCGTCTCGATGAAGCCGAACGCGTTGACGCGGCCGTACGAGGCGAGCGAACCGATCAGACCGATGTTCGGGCCTTCGGGGGTCTCGATCGGGCACATGCGTCCGTAGTGGGACGGGTGCACGTCACGGACCTCGAAGCCGGCCCGCTCGCGGCTCAGACCACCGGGGCCCAGTGCCGAGAGACGACGCTTGTGCGTCAGACCCGACAGCGGGTTGTTCTGGTCCATGAACTGCGACAGCTGGCTGGTGCCGAAGAACTCCTTGATGGAGGCGACGACCGGCCGGATGTTGATCAGGGTCTGCGGCGTGATCGCCTCGACGTCCTGGGTGGTCATGCGCTCGCGCACGACGCGCTCCATACGGGCCAGACCCGTGCGGACCTGGTTCTGGATGAGCTCGCCGACGTTGCGCAGACGACGGTTGCCGAAGTGGTCGATGTCATCGACCTCGACGACGATGCTGGTGCCGTTCTCGCCGATCGTCTCGGCCTCGCCCGCGTGCAGCTTGACCAGGTACTTGATCGTCGCGATGACGTCGTCGACCGTGAGCACGCCGGCGTCCAGCGGCTCGTCGGCACCGAGCTTCTTGTTGACCTTGTAGCGGCCGACCTTGGCCAGGTCGTAGCGCTTCGGGTTGAAGTACAGGTTCTCCAGCAGCGTCTGCGCGGCCTCACGGGTCGGCGGCTCGCCCGGGCGCAGCTTGCGGTAGATGTCGAGCAGCGCGTCGTCCTGGCCCTGGGTGTGGTCCTTCTCCAGGGTGGCGCGCATGGACTCGTACTCGCCGAACTCCTCGAGGATCTGCTCGGTGGTGTAGCCGAGCGCCTTCAGGAGGACGGTGACGGACTGCTTGCGCTTGCGGTCGATGCGGACACCGACCATGTCGCGCTTGTCGACCTCCATCTCCAGCCAGGCACCCCGGGACGGGATGATCTTGGCGGAGAAGATGTCCTTGTCGGACGTCTTGTCGATGGAGGAGTCGAAGTAGACACCGGGCGAACGGACGAGCTGCGACACCACGACACGCTCGGTGCCGTTGATGACGAAGGTGCCCTTGTTCGTCATGAGCGGGAAGTCGCCCATGAAGACCGTCTGGGACTTGATCTCACCGGTCTCGTTGTTGGTGAACTCGGCCGTGACGAAGAGCGGGGCCGCGTAGGTGAAGTCGCGGTCCTTGCACTCGTCGACGGAGTTCTTCGCCGGCTCGAAGCGGTGGTCGCGGAAGGTCAGCGACATCGACCCGGAGAAGTCCTCGATCGGCGAGATCTCCTCGAAGATCTCTTCCAGACCGGACTTGGTGGGGACGTCCTGTCCACTCTCGAGAGCGGCCTCGACGCGAGCCTTCCAGGCGGCGTTGCCGAGCAGCCAGTCAAAGCTCTCGGTCTGCAGCGCCAGGAGGTTCGGAACCTCGAGGGGCTCCTTGATCTTTGCAAAGGAGATGCGCAGCGGGGCAGTGCTGGCGCCGTTGTTCGTATTGGTCGAGGCGTTGCGCGAGGCGGCCAAGAGGGGGTCCTTCCGAGGGCTCGGACTCACTACGCGCGTACCGGTCCCAGCCGACACAGAAGACGAGGTACCCCTCAGCTGGCGGAAAAGGCCAGGTCAGGGACTATCCATCCGGTGTGCTCGAGCGTGGGCATGCCCCTGGCGACGGGCAGGGGGCAGCTAACAGGCAGCGCAAAGGGTCAGTGTAGCCACTTGGCTCACTGATGTCCAGACCAGGTTTCCGGAGTCCGGCAACAGGCCCTTCCCCACGTTGTTCACACCGTCCACGCTGCAGCCCTCGTGTGCAGAGCGCGTATCAGTACTGCCCTCTTCGTAACCGATCCATGCCTCGGACTTGGATCGGCGTAGCGACGCGTCCTGAGAATTGCGCGCCGCGTGCCGTTCGTCAAGGCCCCCCGCCCCGTACGGGCCGTCAGCGGGCCCGTGCGGGCCATCACCGGGCCGTGCGCGGGGGCACGACGAAGATCACCTTACTCCCCGGGAACGAGAGGGCAAGCCGACGGTCACGGGAACGCCGAAGGGCGACCACCCGTGCGGGTGATCGCCCTTCGTCACAAGCAGTCCCCGCCGGACGCCCTCAGAGGGCGGTCAGCGGTGCGTGGACGCTCGGAAGGTCTTACTTGACCTCGACCGAGGCGCCAGCGGCCTTGAGGGACTCGGCGGCCTTCTCAGCGGCCTCCTTGTTGACCTTCTCGAGGACCGGCTTCGGGGTGCCGTCGACGAGGTCCTTGGCCTCCTTCAGGCCCAGGGAGGTCAGCTCGCGCACGACCTTGATGACCTGGATCTTCTTGTCGCCGGCGCCGGTGAGGATGACGTCGAACTCGTCCTTCTCCTCGACGGCCTCGGCCGGGGCGCCCGGGACACCGGCGGCAACGGCGACGGTGGCCGCGGCGGCGGTGACGTCGAACTTCTCCTCGAACGCCTTCACGAACTCGGAGAGCTCGATGAGGGTCATCTCCTCGAACTGCGCGAGCAGGTCTTCCTGAGACAGCTTCGCCATGATGGGCGATCCTTCCACTAATTCGGCTGGTGCCGAGATGTATCGAGAGGCGGGCGTAGTCGGCCCGCTACGACCCGCGCACTAGGCGGCGCGGATCAATGCGCGAGCCGAATTACTCGGCACCGCCCTGCTCGGCCTGCTTGGCGCGCAGCGCGTCCACGGTGCGGACGAGCTTCGACGGCAGCGCCTGGAAGAGCGAGGCAGCCTGAGACTGCTTGCCCTTGAACGCGCCGGCCAGCTTGCTGAGCAGAACCTCGCGGGACTCGAGGTCCGCAAGCTTCTTGATCTCGTCGGCGGACAGCGCCTTGCCATCAAGGACACCGCCCTTGATGACGAGCTTGGGGTTCTCCTTGGCGAAGTCACGCAGAGCCTTCGCCGACTCCACCGGGTCACCGGTGACGAAGGCGACCGCGGTCGAACCAGCAAGGTGCTCGTCCAGCGCGGAGATCCCGACCGAGTTGGCCGCAATCTTGGTCAGCGTGTTCTTCACCACGGCGTACTGGGCGTTCTCACCGAGCGAACGACGCAGCGTCTTGAGCTGCGCGACGGTGAGACCCGTGTACTCGGTCAGCACAACGGCGCCCGAGCTGCGGAACATGTCCTCCAGCTCGGCTACCGCGGCAGCCTTGTCGGGCCTTGCCATAAGCGTCGGCCTCCTTCCGGGTGATGGGACCGCGCGGAAGGGGCATGTAAAACGAAACGCCCCGGCGCAGGGCGCACAGGGCGTGGCTCAACCTGATCGACGAGGATCCGGGAGCTTCTCTCCGGTGTCACCTGCGCGGGTCGTCCGCATTTCAGCGGATCCTTCGGCCACCATGCCCGGGGGCACGGCGACGACCAGCGGTCTTTGGCTTCCCGGAGACTGTACGTGAAGCGCCCGAGCCGAAGCAAATCGCCTCCGCCGGGCCCCGCGCGCACGTCCCGTACGCGTGCCCGCGGGCCCGGCGGGGCCGGGATCAGCCCGCGGCGCCCGCGGACGCCGCGCCGGCCGTGGCGCCCCGCTTCTTCATGGCCTCGGAGAGGTCCACGACCTGGTCCGCCGGCGGAGCGGTGATCCGGACCGGCTCGTTCAGGCCCGTGAACTTCATCGTCACGTCCATCGGGCCCTGCTGGGTCCGGCCCTGCACGCGCACCTGCTTGGTGTGGTCGCCGCCGTCGATCCACATGTCCATCTGCAGGCTGGTCACGCCCTGCTTCTCGAGCTGCTTGACCTGCGCCTCCTGGCGCTCCTTGGCCTCGGGCGTGGTGGCGGCGGCCGCCGCGGCCCGCATCTGGTCCAGGGTGACGGTGCCGGCCAGGTGGGTGGTCCGCTGCCCGTCCACGGTCTCCTCGCCGACCTTCTTCAGGTCCTTGGAGGTCCTGAGCGCGCCGGCCCGGTCCCCGGGGTTCTCGGCGCCCTGACCGGCGTTGGACAGGGCATCCAGCTGCCCGGCGGCCTGCGGGTTCGCGGCCTTGAGGTCGAACTTCAGCCACTTGCCCTGGGCGCCCATGTACATCGCCCCGTCGAGGAGGCGGATGTCGACCTTCTCGCCGGCCTTCCGCGGGTTGGCCATCACCATGGACATCGCCACCTGCGGCTTGAGCCGCATGGCCACCTCGCCGGAGATCGTCTGCCCGGCCGCGGTGCCCGACATGGTGTAGCGCAGGGAGGTGATCTCCTCCGACTTCTTCTGGACGCGCTCCAGGTACGCGACCGGAGCCATGTCCCCCGCTCCGCCCCGGCCGGCGGCCTGCGAGGGCCGTACGGCCCCCGTGGCGGCCTTCTCACCGTCGTCGCAGGCCGTGGCGCCGGCGGCCAGCAGTACGGCCGCCAGGACGGCGCCCACGGTTTTCCTGCGGTACTCGTTCATCGTTCCCCCACCCCTCCCGCAGCGGACGCTGCGTGATCTTGGTCTGCGCACCCGATGGTACGGACGTACGAAGAGGCCCCCCACTCCCTTTCGGGAGCGGGGGGCCTCTTCACGCCACAAAGCGAGCCGTCAGGCTCAGACCGCGGCCGGGTCCTCCTCGACGAGGAGGTTGCGGGTGCGGTTCGGGTCCAGCTGGATGCCGGGGCCCATCGTGGTGGCCAGGGCGGCCTTCTTCAGGTAACGGCCCTTGGCGGCGGACGGCTTCAGACGGAGGATCTCCTCCAGGGCCGCGCCGTAGTTCTCGACCAGCTGCTCATCGGAGAAGGAGACCTTGCCGATGATGAAGTGCAGGTTCGAGTGCTTGTCGACGCGGAACTCGATCTTGCCGCCCTTGATGTCGGTGACGGCCTTCGCCACGTCCATCGTGACCGTGCCGGTCTTCGGGTTCGGCATCAGACCACGCGGACCGAGCACGCGGCCGAGGCGGCCGACCTTGCCCATGAGGTCCGGGGTGGCGACGACGGCGTCGAAGTCCAGACGGCCCTTCGCCACCTCGTCGATCAGCTCGTCGGAGCCGACGATGTCGGCGCCAGCGGCTTCCGCGGCCGCAGCACGGTCACCGGTCGCGAAGACCAGGACCCGGGCGGTCTTACCGGTGCCGTGCGGGAGGTTCACGGTGCCGCGGACCATCTGGTCGGCCTTGCGCGGGTCGACACCCAGGCGGAAGGCAACCTCGACGGTCGCGTCGAACTTGGTGGTGGAGGTCTCCTTGGCGAGACGGACGGCCTCGAGCGGGGCGTAGAACTTGCCCGCCTCGACCTTGGCGTCCGCAGCGCGGAGGGACTTGCTGCGCTTCACTTCTGCTCCTGTGTGTGCTTCAGGTGTGGAGTCGTGGTGCGGGCCAGCGCCGGCCCTACCACTGGGGGCGTGCGAAGAGCTGATCAGCCCTCGACCGTGATGCCCATGGAACGGGCGGTGCCGGCGATGATCTTCTCGGCGGCGTCCAGGTCGTTGGCGTTCAGGTCGGGCATCTTGGTGGTGGCGATCTCGCGGACCTGGTCGCGCGTCAGCTTGGCGACCTTGGTCTTGTGCGGCTCGCCGGAGCCCTTCTCCACACCGGCGGCCTTGAGGATCAGGCGCGCGGCCGGCGGGGTCTTGGTGACGAAGGTGAAGGAGCGGTCCTCGTAGACCGTGATCTCCACCGGCACGACCATGCCACGCTGCGACTCGGTCGCGGCGTTGTAGGCCTTGCAGAACTCCATGATGTTGACGCCGTGCTGACCCAGCGCGGGGCCGACCGGCGGGGCCGGGTTGGCCGCACCGGCGTTGATCTGGAGCTTGATAAGCCCCGTGACCTTCTTCTTCTTGGGAGGCATTGCTCTCTCCGGGTCCTAGTGAGAGTTTTCCAGCCGCCAACCGGTCATCCGGATGGAGGCATACCGCACCACGATAACGGGTACCGGTGCGGGGCTTAAAACCGAGCAGGTCAGACCGCCCGCGAGGGGCTGCCTGACCTGACCGGAAGCGTATGGTCCGGAAGATCCGTCCCGGGGGGACTCAGTTCTTCTGGATCTGGTCGAAGCTCAGCTCGACCGGGGTCTCGCGACCGAAGATCTCGACGAGGCCCTTGACCTTCTTCGAGTCGGGGTTGATCTCGTTGATGGTCGCCTGCAGCGTGGCGAACGGGCCGTCGGTGACGGTGACCGAGTCGCCGACCTCGAAGTCCAGGACCTCGATGGTGCGCTTGACGGCGGGGGCGGGCAGACCGGCCTCCTCCGCGGCGGCGCGCTCGGCCTTCTCCTTGGCCTCCGGGGCGAGCATCTTGACGATCTCGTCCAGGGTCAGCGGGTACGGGTCGTACGCGTTGCCGACGAAGCCGGTGACGCCCGGCGTGTTGCGGACGACGCCCCAGGACTCGTTCGTCAGGTCCATGCGGACGAGCACGTAGCCGGGCAGCTTGTTCTGCCGGACGTTCTTGCGCTCGCCGTTCTTGATCTGGACGATCTCTTCCTCGGGCACCTCGGCCTGGTAGATGAACTCCTCGACGTTCAGCGAGACGGCACGCTGCTCGAGGTTGGCCTTCACGCGCTTCTCGTAGCCCGCGTAGGTGTGGATCACGTACCACTCGCCGGGGAGCGTACGGAGCTCCTCGCGCAGCGCCTGGATGGGGTCGACCGGCTCGGCGGGGGCGGCCGGGGCGGCCTCCTCCTCGGCGGTCTCGTCCTCGTCCTCAGCCTCGTCCTCGGCGACGACGTCCTCGTCCTCGAGCTCGGCCTCGTCCGCGGCCTCGTCCTCGGTGACGTCCTCGTCCTCGACGTGCAGGGCGGCTTCCTCGGCGGCGTCGCCGGCCTCTGCGGCGTCGGCGGCCTCGGCCTCGGCCTCGTCAGGGTCCACAGCGTCCGCCGCCTCGACGATGTCGAGCTCGTCCTCGACGGACTCGACGGAGTCGGGGCTCACGTTCAGGTTCGGGTCAGACACGGTGGCTGCTTCTTCCTGGATACAAAGAGGGGTGGAACATGCGAAAACGGGCGGTCGCCTCATCAAGGCGCCGCCCTCCGCGGGGATCAGCCGAAGACGTACTTGATGGCTTCCTGGAACCCATAGTCAATCACGGTAACCAGACCGATCATGATGGCAACGAAGACAATCACCACGGTGGTGTACGTCGTCAGCTGGCTACGAGTCGGCCAGACAACCTTGCGGAGTTCCGCCACGACCTGGCGGTAGAAGAGCGCGAGGCGGCCCAGAGGGCCCTTCTTGCCGCGCTTGCCGCCCTTGCGGGCCTTCTTCTCGCGGGTCTCGTCCTCGGCGTCAGGCATGTCGATGGAGCCCAGGGCGTCCGTCACGTCTCTCACCTGAATCCGGGTCATGGCCGTGCCGCGCCCGGTTGAGCCGCACGGCGGTGCATCGAAGTACGTACCTGCGCACACATCCGGCGAAGGAGTGTGGAGCAGGGCCGGAGGGACTCGAACCCCCAACCGCTGGTTTTGGAGACCAGTGCTCTACCAATTGAGCTACGACCCTTTGTTGCGTCCCCCAACCTACCGCATCCGAGCGGGTGCACGGAGTGCCCGCCGTCGGAGCGGCCCGCTGAGGGCCAACGAGAGGTGAGTGTACGTGGTCTTGGTCGCCGCGTCGAACAGAAAGGGGCCGGACGTGGTCCGACGGGTGCCAGGACCCGCCGCGCGGACCCTGCCGGAGCCCGCCGGCCCGGGGTCCCGCAGGACTTTCGGGACCCCGGCGGGCCCACCTTCGAAAGTCCGTCCGCAGGAGCGTCGGAAAGCGGTTCGTCCGCTGCTTGAAACGATGCCGCGCACCCTTGTGGCGTCTGGGACGATTGGCCCCATGACCTCTGCAACGCCTTCTTCCGAGCGCCGCGTCTCCGCCCGCATCGGCGCCATCTCCGAGTCCGCCACGCTCGCCGTCGACGCCAAGGCCAAGGCCCTCAAGGCCGCCGGACGCCCGGTCATCGGCTTCGGCGCCGGCGAGCCCGACTTCCCGACGCCCGACTACATCGTCGAGGCCGCGGTCGAGGCCTGCCGCGACCCCAAGTTCCACCGCTACACGCCGGCCGGCGGCCTGCCCGAGCTGAAGAAGGCCATCGCCGAGAAGACCCTGCGCGACTCCGGCTACGAGGTCGACGCGTCCCAGGTCCTCGTCACCAACGGCGGCAAGCAGGCGATCTACAACGCCTTCGCGGCGATCCTGGACCCGGGTGACGAGGTCATCGTCCCGGCCCCGTACTGGACCACGTATCCCGAGTCGATCAAGCTCGCGGGCGGCGTCCCGGTCGAGGTCGTCGCGGACGAGACCACCGGCTACCGCGTCAGCGTGGAGCAGCTGGAGGCCGCGCGCACCGAGCGCACCAAGGTCGTCCTGTTCGTGTCGCCGTCGAACCCGACCGGCGCCGTGTACAGCGAGGAGGACACCCGCGCGATCGGCGAGTGGGCCGCCGAGCACGGCCTGTGGGTCATGACGGACGAGATCTACGAGCACCTCGTCTACGGCGACGCGAAGTTCACCTCGCTGCCGGTCGTCGTGCCGGCGCTGCGCGACAAGTGCATCGTCGTCAACGGCGTGGCCAAGACGTACGCCATGACGGGCTGGCGCGTCGGGTGGGTCATCGGCCCGCAGGACGTCATCAAGGCCGCGACCAACCTGCAGTCGCACGCCACGTCCAACGTCTCCAACGTGGCGCAGGTCGCCGCGATCGCCGCCGTCTCGGGCGACCTGGACGCCGTGGCGGAGATGCGCAAGGCCTTCGACCGCCGCCGCCAGCTGATGGTCAAGATGCTCAACGACATCGAGGGCGTGTACTGCCCGACCCCCGAGGGCGCGTTCTACGCGTACCCGTCGGTCAAGGGCCTGCTCGGCAAGGAGATCCGCGGCAAGCGCCCGCAGAGCTCCGTCGAGCTCGCCGCCCTGATCCTGGACGAGGCCGAGGTCGCGGTCGTCCCGGGCGAGGCCTTCGGCACCCCGGGCTACCTGCGCCTGTCGTACGCGCTCGGCGACGAGGACCTGGTCGAGGGCGTCTCCCGCATCCAGAAGCTCCTGGCCGAGGCCAAGGCGTAAGCCCCGGCTTCCCCCCTTCCGAAGCGGTGGCACCCCGGTCCGGGGCGCCGCCGCTTCGGCGCGTCCGGAGCCGGTAACGCGTTCGGGGACGTCCCCGAATCGGGAAACCCCCTCCCGCCGGGCGCAGCGGTACGGCAGGATCACCAAATGGAGCACGCACGCGATCTCACGCTTCTGCCGAAGACCCACCTGCACCTGCACTTCACCGGTTCCATGCGCCCCTCGACGCTGCTGGAGCTCGCCGACAAGTACGGCGTCCGGCTCCCCGACGCGCTGACCGCCGGCGAGCCGCCCAAGCTCCGCGCCACGGACGAGCGCGGCTGGTTCCGCTTCCAGCGCCTCTACGACGCCGCCCGCTCGTGCCTGCGCCGTCCCGAGGACATCCAGCGCCTCGTCCGCGAGGCCGCCGAGGAGGACGTCCGCGACGGCAGCGGCTGGTTGGAGATCCAGGTCGACCCCACCTCGTACGCCCCCCACCTCGGCGGACTGATCCCGGCCGTGGAGGTCATCCTCGACGCGGTGGATTCCGCTTCGCGCGACACCGGCCTCGGGATCCGGGTGCTGATCGCCGCCAACCGGATGAAGCACCCCCTCGACGCCCGTACCCTGGCCCGCCTGGCCGTCCGGTACGCCGACCGCGGCGTCGTCGGCTTCGGGCTCTCCAACGACGAGCGGCGCGGCATGGCCCGCGACTTCGACCGGGCCTTCGCGATCGCCCGTGAGGGCGGCCTGCTGGCGGCCCCGCACGGCGGCGAGCTGACCGGCCCGGCGTCCGTCCGGGACTGCCTGGACGACCTGCACGCGGCGCGCATCGGGCACGGCGTACGGGCCGCGGAGGACCCGCGGCTGCTCAAGCGGCTCGCGGACCGGCAGGTGACCTGCGAGGTGTGTCCGGCGTCGAACGTGGCCCTGGGCGTGTACGAGAAGCCCGAGGACGTGCCGCTGCGCACGCTGTTCGAGGCGGGCGTGCCGATGGCACTGGGGGCGGACGACCCGCTGCTGTTCGGCTCGCGGCTGGCGGCCCAGTACGAGATCGCCCGGACGCACCACGGGTTCACCGACGCGGAGCTGGCGGAGCTGGCCCGTCAGTCGGTGCGCGGCTCGGCGGCGCCGGCGGACGTCCGGGCGAAGCTGCTGGCGGGGATCGACGACTGGCTGACGGCCCCCTGAGCCGGGACGGCGCCCTCGGCGGGGGCCGGTGCCCACGTGAGCCGCAGGTCCCCGTCGTGGCAGTCGCAGATCACCCGGCCGCCCGGGAAGACCACGTCGAGCCGGCTGCGCCCGGTCTCCGGCACCGCGAACTCCGCGACCGAGACCACGGGCTGGCCCAGGTGCCGCAGGAAGGGGTGGTCGCCGAGGTCCTCGCCGACCTCGATGCGCCCCCACTCCCCCATGTCGTAGGGCTCGTGGGGTGCCGCGTGCTCGACGATGAGGCAGTGGTCCGATCCGGTGGTGATCCGGGTCGTCTCGCCCTCGCCGTCGGTCAGCCAGACGTCCAGCGGCGCCTCGGAGCGCTCTCCGTCGGCGCTGTGCCACGAGGCCGTGACGCGCCGGAGCGTGCGCCCGACCAGGCGCGTGGGGTCCGCGCCGGACCCGTGCAGCGGACAGCGCATCGGTGGCGGGGACCTGTCAGATACGGACGCCGACCGTGACCGGCTCGTTGACGAGGGTCACGCCGAAGGCCGCGTGCACGCCCGCCACGACCTCGCGGGCGAGGGCCAGCAGGTCCTCGGTGGTGGCCTCGCCGCGGTTGGTCAGGGCGAGGGTGTGCTTGGTCGAGATGCGGGCCGGGCCGGCGCCGTAGCCCTTGGTGAAGCCGGCCTTGTCGATGAGCCAGGCCGCGGAGGTCTTCGTGCGCCCCTCGCCCGCGGGGTAGGCGGGCGGTACGGCCTCGGCGCCCAGGCGGTCGCGCACCCGGCCGAGGAACGCCTCGTAGGCCGCGTCCGTGAGGATCGGGTTGGTGAAGAACGAGCCGGCGGACCAGGTGTCGTGGTCGGCCGGGTCGAGGACCATGCCCTTGCCCGCGCGCAGCTTCAGGACGGTCTCGCGGGCGGTGGCGGCGGGGACGCGCTCACCGGCCTCGACGCCGAGGCTGCGGGCGGTCTCGGCGTACTTGATCGGCGCGGACAGGCCGCCGGCGTCCTCCAGCCGGAACCGGACGCGCAGGACGACGTACCGCTCGGGCCGGTCCTTGAAGAGGCTGTGCCGGTACGAGAAGGCGCACTCGGCGTTGGTGAGGGTCACGGTCTCGCCGAGGGTGCGGTCGTAGGCGACGACCTCGGTGATCGTGGTGGAGACCTCCTGGCCGTACGCGCCGACGTTCTGGATCGGGGTCGCGCCGGCGGAGCCGGGGATGCCGGCGAGGCACTCGATGCCGGCGAGGCCGGCATCGACGGTGCGGGCGACGGCGTCGCTCCAGTTCTCGCCGGCGGCGAGTTCGAGGTCGGTGCCGTCGAGGGCGAAGCCGGTGGTGGCGATGCGCAGTGCGGTGCCGTCGAAGCCCTCGTCGCCGATGACCAGGTTGCTGCCGCCGCCGATGACCAGGAGCGGGGTACCGCTCTCGTCGGCCGCGCGGACGGCGGCGACCACCTCGGCGTCGGTGGTGGCGGTGACCAGACGGGCCGCCGGACCGCCGAGGCGGAAGGTGGTCAGGGGGGCGAGGGGGGCGTCGTGGAGTACCTGCACGTGCACAAGAGTACGGTCCGCGGCCCGCCGTACCGGCGTGGCCGCGGACCGTTTGCGGGGCCGCGGTGTCGTACGCGTCACACGCGGGCGGCCGCGGGGGCGCCGGTCTCCGCCGGGGCGGCCGTGGGGGCGGCGGGCACCGTGGTGCCGGCCTTGCCGGGGAGGGTCAGGGCCGCCAGCGCGCCCAGACCCACCGCCGCGACGCCGATCCACAGCGCGGGCACCGTGCCGTCGGTGAACGTCTGCGGGCTGCGGTAGCCGCCCTGCGCCGAGAACACCGAGGCCAGGACCGCCACGCCGAGGGCGCCGCCGACCTCGCGCAGGGCGCTCAGGGCGCCGGAGGCGATGCCGCGTTCGGCCGGGGGGACGGAGGACATCAGGATGTTGGTGGACGGGGCGAAGTACAGGCCCATGCCGATGCCGGAGAGGACGAGGCCCGGGAGCTGGGCGGCGTACGAGACGTCGGGGGTGAGGACCGTGGCGAACCAGCCCAGGCCCAGTGCCTGGAAGGCGAGGCCGGCGACCACGACGGGGCGGCCGCCGATGCGGTCGGAGAGGTAGCCGGCCAGCGGGGCGACGACCATGGGCATGGCGGTCCACGGGAGCATGTGCAGCCCGGCGGAGGTGGGCGAGTAGCCGGCGACGCCCTGGAGGAACTGGCTGAGCAGGAAGATCGACCCGAACATGCCCAGGAACATCAGCAGGCTGGCGATGTTGATGCCGAAGAAGCCGCGGTTGCGGAAGAGCCGCATGGGGAGCATGGGGTTCCGGGCGACCATGCCGTGCCGCACGAAGGCCAGCACGAGGACGCCGCCGGCGATGAGCGCGGTGAGGACGCGGCCGCTGGTCCAGCCGTGGGCGTTGGCGTTGACCAGGCCGTAGACGACGCCGAAGAGGCCGGCGCTGACCAGCAGGGTGCCGGGGATGTCGAGGCGGGCGTTCGGGGCCTTGGACTCGTCGAGGCGGAGCCGGGCCAGCACGAGGACGGCGATGCCGACGGGCACGTTCAGCCAGAAGATCCACTGCCACGAGACGTGCTCGGTGAGGGTGCCGCCGATGAGCGGGCCGCTGGCGACGGCGAGGCCGGAGACGGCGCCGTAGATGCCGAGGGCCATGCCCCGGCGGGCGGCCGGGACGGCGGCGGTGAGCAGCGTGAGGGTGAGCGGCATCATCACGGCCGCGCCGACGCCCTGGACGGCGCGGGCGGCGATCAGTTCGTCGATGCCGGGCGAGAGGGCGGCCGCGGCGGAGGCGGCGGTGAAGACGGCGAGGCCGGCGAGGAAGAGCCGGCGGCGGCCGAAGCGGTCGCCGAGGGACGCGCCGATCATGAGGAGGACGGCGAAGGTGAGGGTGTAGGCGTTGACCGTCCACTCGAGGTCCTCGAGCCGGCCGCCGAGGTCGGCGCGGATGGCGGGCAGGGCGGTGGTGACGACGAGGTTGTCGAGCGCCGCCATGAAGCCGGCGACGCTGGTGATGACCAGCGCCCATACGGCGGTCCGGCCGAGCCCGGCGGCGTCGGGGGCCGGGGCGGCTGCGGGGCCGGTGGTGCCGTCCGGGCCGGTGGTGCCGTCGGGGCCCGCTTGGTGTTGCGTCTTCATGACTCCCCCAGGTGATTAGTTATCAATGACTAACTTTTGTGGGCACACGTCCGCCAAGGCGGCCGCGGGACGGGGCCCGCGGCCGGTCCACCTCACCCCTTACCCCTGCGCCCGCCGCTCGGCCTCGGCGGACGGCGCCAGCCCCTCCCAGATGCGGTGGCTCATCGGGAAGCCCATGGCCGAGAGGGTGTTGATGAGCATGCCGTGCGCCAGGAAGTCCGCGACGACGCGGGCGTCCCCTCCGAGCGGGATGCGCAGGGTGTCGTAGAGGTCCATCCAGGTCGCGCGCACCCGCACGCCGAACTCGTGGTCGCCGGCCGCCTCGGCGGCGGCCACGGCCAGCGAGACCTGCATCTGCATCTGGAGCCGTTCGGGCTCCTCCGCGATCAGGCGGGAGTAGGCGTCGGCCATCGCCTCCTTGGCCGCCTCGCCGGACAGGCCGTCGGAGACGCTGGCGAAGAGGTCGCGGATCTCCTCGGTGCAGCGGATGGCCGCGGCGAGGAAGATCGCCTGCTTGTTGGGGAACAGCCGGAAGAGGTACGGCTGCGAGACCCCGACGCGCTTGGCGATCGCCTCGGTGGACGTCCCGTGGTAGCCGCCGCGGGCGAACTCGCTCATCGCCGCCCGCACGACGCTTTCGCGCCGCTCCTCCGCACTCATCCTGACCATGTGACTAAGTTAGTACTCAATCACTAACTTCACAACCCCCGGCCGCGCCCGTTCCCCGACCCCGGACAGCACTTCGGCCCGCGCCCGGGGAACGGGAGCGGGCCGAGGAGCCGGGAAGCCGGACCGGGGTCCAGCGGGCCGGACGGGAGGTCAGGCGAGCCGGACCACCGCGCGGGACATGCCGAGCACCTTCTGCCCGGCGCTGGTGGCCGTGAGGTCCACCCGCACCTGGTTGTCGTCCAGCAGGGCCGCCACCTTGGCGCTGACCTCGACCAACGCGCCCTCGCCGTCGTTCGGGACGACGACCGGCTTCGTGAAGCGCACGCCGTACTCGACCACCGCGGCCGGGTCGCCGGCCCAGTCGGTCACGACGCGGATCGCCTCGGCCATCGTGAACATGCCGTGCGCGATGACGTCCGGCAGTCCGACCTCCTTGGCGAACTTCTCGTTCCAGTGGATCGGGTTGAAGTCGCCGGAGGCGCCCGCGTACCGCACGAGCGTGGCGCGGGTCACGGGGAAGCTCTGGGCGGGCAGCTCGGTGCCGACCTCGACGTCCGCGTACGCGATCTTCGCAGTCATCTCAGGCCTCCTCGGCCGCGCGCGCGACCAGCTTCGTCCACGCGGTCACGACGTGCTCGCCGGTCTCGTCGTGCACCTCGCCCCGGATGTCCAGGATGTCGTTGCCCGCCAGCGACTTGATCGCCTCGATGGTGGAGGTGACGGAGAGCCGGTCGCCCGCCCGCACCGGCCGGCTGTAGGCGAACTTCTGGTCGCCGTGCACGACGCGGCTGTAGTCCAGGCCCAGCTGCGGGTCCTCGACGACCAGTCCGGCCGCCGCGAAGGTGATGGCGAACACGAACGTCGGCGGGGCGATCACGTCCTGGTGCCCGAGCGCCTTCGCGGCCTCCGGATCCGTGTACGCGGGGTTGGCGTCCCCGACCGCCACCGCGAATTCGCGGATCTTCTCCCGGCCGACCTCGTAAGGATCGGTGGGCGGATAGGTGCGCCCCACGAAGGACTGGTCGAGCGCCATGGCTCACTACCTCCTGGTAGAAAACTGCGGAAACGACACGAGGCCGTCCCCCGTGAAGGGGACGACCTCGTGACAGAGCCTTTGTCCGAAGACTCGCTGGTGTCAGCGGGTCTCGCGGTGCGCGGTGTGCGAGTTGCAGCGCGGGCAGTGCTTCTTCATCTCCATGCGGTCCGGGTTGTTACGCCGGTTCTTCTTGGTGATGTAGTTCCGCTCCTTGCACTCCACGCAGGCCAGCGTGATCTTCGGGCGGACGTCGGTGGCAGCCACGTGAGTGCTCCTTGACGGACGGATGGACGGATGAACGCATAAAAGAGTAGCCGATCGGGAGACCGACCCCACAATCGGCTACTGTGTGTAGCGGTGACCGGACTTGAACCGGTGACACAGCGATTATGAGCCGCTTGCTCTACCGACTGAGCTACACCGCTTTGATGTGATCAGCTCCCCACCCGAGGGTGGGGAACCTTTCGCACCAGAGCCCCAATGCGGAATCGAACCGCAGACCTTCTCCTTACCATGGAGACGCTCTACCGACTGAGCTATTGGGGCGAGCAGGGAAGACATTACACGGCCTTCCGCCGATCGCCCAAATCCGTTGTCGCAGGGCCTCCGGGGCCCCCGTTCGGCCCGCTTCCGGGGTCCTCCCGGAGGCCACGTCCACCTCCCCCGCGCCGGGGCACCACACCGGTATGACTATTCGGCCCTTCCTCGAAGCGCACCGTACGGGCCCCTAGGCTCGGAGCACGCTGCGTGATCTTGGGCCGTGGCCCCCGGGGTTCCGACCGGTCCAGGAGCCGCCCGAGCCCCCTGCAGGAGCGCGATGCCCGACAGCCAGCCGCAGCAGCCACCCCACTCCCCCCGCAGCGGCAGCGGCGCGGGCGGCAACGGCGGGGCCGGCGCCTCCGCCGACTTCGGCACCCTCCTGCTGTCCGGCGCCCGCCTCACCGACGGGCGGACCGTGGACGTCCGACTCGGCGGCGGCCGCATCGAGGCCGTCGGGACCGCCGGCAGCCTGCCGCCCCCGCTCGCCTCGTCCCGGGTGGACCTCGGCGGCTACCTGCTGCTGCCCGCCCCCGCCGAGCCGCACGCCCACGGCGACACCGCGCTGACCGCCGACGGCGAGGGCCCGGCCTCGTACACCACCGAGGAGGTCCAGCGCCGGGCCACCGAGTCCGCGCTGCTCCAGCTCGGCCACGGGGCCACCGCGGTGCGCTCCCACGTGCGCATCGGCGACGTGCACGGCCTCGCACCCATGGAGGCCGTGCTCCAGGCCCGCCGGTCGCTGCGCGGTCTCACCGACCTGACCGCCGTGGCCGTGCCCCGGTTGCTGACCGGGGTGGCGGGGGCGGACGGGCTGTCGATGCTGCGCGACGCGGTCAAGATGGGCGCCTCCGTCGTCGGCGGCTGCCCCGACCTGGATCCCGACCCGGCCGGGTACACCGAGGCGGTTCTGGAGGTCGCCGCCGAACACGGCTGCCCCGTGGACCTGCACACCGACGGCGACGACCCGGCCCGGCTGGCCCGGCTCGCCGCCATGGCCGGCGGGCTGCGCTCCGGCGTGTCGGTCGGGCCCTGCGGCGGCCTCTCACGGCTGCCGCTGGACGTCGCGACGCGCGCGGCCGAACAGTTGGCGGCCGCCGGGGTGACCGTGGTGTGTCTGCCGCAGGGCGACTGCGCGGCACTGGAGCGGCGCGGACTGCGGGCCGCCCCGGTGCGGCTGCTGCGCGCGGCCGGCGTACGGGTCGCAGCCGGCAGCGGGGCGCTGCGGGACGCGGCGAACCCGGTGGGGCGGGGCGACCCCCTGGAGGCCGCGTACCTGCTCGCCTCGCAGGGCGGGCTGCGCCCGAAGGAGGCGTACGAGGCCGTCAGCGGGGCCGCACGGGCCGCGCTCGGGCTGCCGGAGGTGCGCGTCGAGGCCGGTTTCCCGGCCGAGCTGCTGGCCGTGCGCGGGGACCGCATCTCGGGCGTGCTGTCGCTGGCCTACAGCCGCATCGTCATCCACCGGGGGCGGGTGGTGGCCCGGACGAGCGCGGTGCGCGAGTACTGCGACTCGGCCGTCGCGGTGGCGCTGGACCTGCCCCGGCAGGGCCGGATGGAGCCCGGTCCCTGAGCGGTGCCGGGCGGGCCGTCGTACGGTCGGGACATGCGCATCGTCATTGCTGGTGGACACGGTCAGATCGCGCTGCGGCTGGAGCGCCTGCTCGCCGTGCGCGGTTACGAGGTCGCGGGCATCATCCGCGATCCGGCGCAGGGCGACGACCTGCGGGAGGCGGGGGCCGAACCCGTCCTGTGCGACCTGGAGTCGGCCTCGCTGGAGCGGGTCGCCGCGGTCCTGCAGGGGGCGGACGCGGCGGTGTTCGCGGCGGGCGCCGGGCCGGGCAGCGGCACCGCGCGCAAGGACACCGTGGACTACGGGGCGGCGGTGCTCTTCGCCGACGCGGCCGAGCGGGCCCGCGTGCGGCGCTTCGTCATCGTCTCCTCGATGGGCGCGGACGCCCACCACGAGGGTGACGGGGTGTTCGACGTGTACCTGCGGGCCAAGGGCGCGGCCGACGACCACGTACGGACCCGGCTCGGCCTGGAGTGGACCGTGCTGCGGCCCGGGCAGCTGACGGACGACGCGGGGACCGGGCTGGTCCGGCTGGAGGCGCGTACGGGCCGCGGGCCGGTCCCCCGCGACGACGTGGCGGCCGTCCTGGCGGAGCTGGTCGAGACGCCGGCCACGGCCGGACTGACCCTGGAGCTCGTGTCGGGCTCGACCCCGGCGGGGGTCGCGGTGAAGGCCGTGGCCGGGAACTGACGGCCTGTCGGGCCCGCCGCGCGCCGGCAGGTCTCCGGTACGCCCGCAGGCCCTCCGTAGGCATGCCGGCGGTCCGTGCGCCTGCTGGCGGTCCGTACGCCTGCCGGCGGGGCGGTCCGCACCCCCGCGAGCGTGCGGACGCGGCGTCAGAAGTCCACGCGGGTGCGGTCGTCGGCGCGACCGACCGACTCCTGCGCGTACTCGCGCTGGTACGCCTCCCTGATGGCCTCGATGCGCTGGTCCCGGACCTTCGCCTCGGCGGCCGGGTACAGCAGGAGCAGCTCGTAGCTGCGCTCGCGCTCGATGACCCCGTGGGCGTTGCGCCACTGGCCGCGGCCCTGCTGGAGGGTGAGGCCCTCGGGGAAGGCCGGGGTGACCCGCCGGTCCATGAAGTCCATGAACTGCGGGTCCGTCACGGCGGGCCCGCCGTCCGAGCGCTGGGTGCCGAAGTACAGGTGCGTCTCGACGTACGCCTGGCCGCGCCCGGTGTCCTCGCCCGCCAGCGCCCCGTACGCGGCGGGACCGCCCGCCACCAGCGCACCCACCAGCGCACCGCCCACGGCCAGGGCCCGGCCCTTGCTGAATCGCGTCATGCGGGGCCAACGAGGCGGCCGCCCCCGGGGATGCGCGCCGCCCGCGCATTGCCCGGAACCGGTGACGCCCCGCCGGCCGCTGACCGGGGCCCGAGGACGGCGGACGGGCGCGGGACACGTAGCGACCACCCCGCACGAGGCGGATCCCCGGCGGGGCAACGGCGGAACGACCCCTGGCGACCCGGACTTCTGAGGCGTCCCGCGGAATGCGAGAAGGCCCCCGTCCGCTGCGTTTCCGCAGAGGACGGGGGCCTCACTCGTGTGGCGGCGCCAGGATTCGAACCTGGGTAGGCAGAGCCGACGGATTTACAGTCCGTTCCCATTGGCCACTCGGGCACACCGCCATGGGATGTCGCCTCGGAGCCGCGTTTCCGCGGTGCTCCCTGGCAACGACGTAAACAATACCCGATGCTCAGGGGTGCTCCGCCACCCGGATTGATCAGCGCGTACGGCGAGCCCGATGGCTAGGCTTTGCGGGGCGGTCCGGCCGGGCACCGGTCCCCGCCCCCGAGCATCCCCCCAGCGACTTCAAGGAGCCACAGAGCATGGCCGACTCCAGTTTCGACATCGTCTCGAAGGTCGAGCGGCAGGAGGTCGACAACGCCCTCAACCAGGCCGCCAAGGAACTCTCACAGCGTTACGACTTCAAGGGCACCGGCGCCTCGATCTCCTGGTCCGGCGACAAGATCCTCATGGAGGCGAACTCCGAGGAGCGCGTCAAGGCGGTCCTCGACGTGTTCGAGACCAAGCTGGTCAAGCGCCAGATCTCCCTCAAGGCGCTCGACGCCGGCGAGCCGCAGCTCTCCGGCAAGGAGTACAAGATCTTCGCGTCCATCCAGGAGGGCATCTCCCAGGAGAACGCCAAGAAGGTCGCCAAGATCATCCGTGACGAGGGCCCCAAGGGCGTCAAGGCGCAGGTCCAGGGCGAGGAGCTGCGCGTCAGCTCCAAGAGCCGCGACGACCTGCAGGCGGTCCAGCAGCTCCTCAAGGGCAAGGACCTCGACTTCGCCATCCAGTTCGTGAACTACCGCTGACGCCGTGGACCACCACTGACGCCGTGAACCACCGCTGAGCGGAGGGCGCGGGGCAGCCGTGCGCCGCGCGCGTGCGGCGTGTGCTCCGTGACAGCCCCCTGTGGCCCCTTGGGGCCGGGCCCGTGCGCCCACCACGCTGAGTGACGTACCTCACGTCACCCTCGTGGACAGGGGGCTTTCCCATGCCTTGGCCCGGCACTTCCTGGGTCCCTTCCGTGCCCGCCACGCTGCGGGCCGACGTCGGCGCCTCGGTCGTCGTGGCGCTCGTCGCGCTCCCGCTGTGCGTCGGGATCGCCGTCGCCTCGGGCGTGCCCGCCGAACTCGGGCTGATCACCGGCGTGGTGGGCGGCCTCGTGACCGGATTCCTGCCCGGCAGCTCGCTCCAGGTCAGCGGGCCCGCCGCGGGCCTCACGGTGCTCGTCTTCGAGGCCGTGCGCACGTACGGCGTCGGGGCGCTCGGAGCCCTGGTGTGCGCCGCGGGGCTGCTGCAGCTCGTGATGGGCGTCCTCCGGCTGGGGCGGTGGTTCCGGGCGATCTCGGTGGCCGTCGTGCAGGGGATGCTCGCCGGCATCGGGCTGGTGCTGATCGCGAGCCAGCTGTACGCCCTGGGGGACGCGCGGGCCCCGGGCCACACCCTCGCCAAGGTGGCGGGACTGGGCCGGCTGGGCGTCGAGGCCGATCTGGCCGCAGTGGCCCTCGGGGCCGGGACGATCGCCGTGATGGTGCTGTGGCGCCGGCTGCCCGGCCCGGCCCGCGCGGTGCCCGCGGCGCTCGCGGGGGTGGCCCTGGCCACGGCCGCGAGCTGGCTGCTGGAGCTCCCGGTGGCCAGGGTCGAGGTCACGGGGGTGCTCGCCGCCGTGTCCCCGCCCGGGGCCGGGGAGGTGGCCGCCCTGTGGTCCCCGGGGGCGCTGGCGACCGTCCTCGCGCTGGCGCTGATCGCGTCGGCCGAGACCCTCTTCAGCGCGGCCGCCGTGGACCGCCTGCACGAGGGCCCGCGGACGGACTACGACCGCGAGCTGATCGCCCAGGGGGCCGGCAACACGGTGTGCGGGCTCCTGGGGGCGCTGCCGATGACGGCGGTGATCGTGCGCAGCGCGGCGAACGTGGAGGCGGGGGCCCGTACCCGCGCCTCCCGGGTGCTGCACGGGGTCTGGCTGCTGCTGTTCGCGGTCCTGGTGCCGGCGTCGCTGTCGGTGGTGCCGCTGGCGTCACTGGCCGGGGTGCTGCTCTACGCGGGGTGGAAGCTCCTGCCGGGGCGGGCGGTCCGGACGTTGTGGGCCGAGCACCGGGGGGAGGCGGTGGTCCTGCTGGTCACCGCGGGGGCGGTCGTGGCGACGAACCTCTTCGAGGGGGTGCTGGTGGGGCTGGGGCTGGCTGTGGCCAAGTCGGCCTGGGAGACGTCGCACGTGCACGTGGAGACGCGGTGGGAGGGCTCGGGGGGTTCGGGGGGTTCGGGGGGTTCGGGGAGCTCGGTGGGTGCAGGGGGCTCGGCGGGTGCGGGGAGCTCGGTGGGTGCGGGGAGCTCGGCGGGTGCGGAGGGCGGGGTGCTGTGGGTGCGGGTGCTGGGCAACGCGACCTTCCTGCGGCTGCCGAAGCTGCTGGACGCGTTGGAGGCGCTGCCCGCCGACCGGCCCGTACGCCTGGACCTGGGCGGACTGCGGCACCTGGACCACGCCTGCCTGACCGCGTTGGAGGGGTGGCAGCGACAGCGGGAGGGGACGGCGGGAGGCGTGCGGGGGGCGCGGGAGCCGGTCGGGGAGGGGGCTGAGGGGCTGGGGTAGGTGGGGGTCGGGTGGGCGGGCTCAAGTGGGTGGGCGGGTGGGCTCGCTTCGGTGGCCGCCCCGTGGTGCGTGGGTCCCCTCGGCGCTTGACCCGGCAGGGCCTGCAGGCCCTACCGCCTCAAGCACCTCCCCCACACACCACGGGGCGGCCTGGCGGGAGCTTCGGTCCTCTGGGCGGGGGCGGGAGCCGGGGCCGAAGCGCGCACCTACTGACGCGGAGCGCTGGTGGGCGGGGTCGCGGCCACGCGGATGGGCCCGCTCTCCCGAGCTCGCGCACACCCCCGGCCGCCGGCTCCTTGGCATTGCCGGTGGGTCCCGTGGTGTGTGGGGGAGGCGCTAGACAGGGGTGGCAGGCTGGACCGGAGGCAGGCCCGGGCCGAGGGGGGCCGCAGGCCCGGGCGAAGCCCCGAAGCCCTCGGGGTGGGCCTGCCGCAGGGCCTGCAGGCCGCCCCCGTCAAGCGCCGAGGGGACCCACACACCACGGGACCCACCCCCCGCACCCCCATCCCCCCGAAGGCTTCGCGGAACGGGTGGCGAAGAGCTGGTGACGTGCGGGGAAAGCCGGCCGCGGGGCCGATAGGGTCGCGCCCCGTGGCGGAACTGAAACGGACCCTGGGCGTGTCCGACGCGGTCGTGATCGGGCTCGGGTCGATGGTCGGCGCGGGCATCTTCGCGGCGCTCGGGCCGGCGGCCGGGGCGGCGGGCGCGGGGCTGCTGGCGGCACTCGGGCTGGCGGCGGTCGTGGCGTACTGCAACGCGGACTCCTCGGCCCGGCTCGCCGTGCGCTATCCGGCGTCCGGAGGCACCTACGTGTACGGACGCGAACGACTGGGGCCGTTCTGGGGCTACCTGGCCGGATGGGCCTTCGTGGTCGGCAAGACCGCCTCCTGCGCGGCGATGGCGCTGACGGTCGGGGCGTACGTCTGGCCCGCGCACGCGCACGCGGTGGCGGTGGCCGCCGTGGTCGCGCTGACCGCCGTGAACTACGGCGGAGTGCAGAAGTCCGCGCTGGTCACGAGGGTGATCGTGGCGACCGTGCTGGCCGTGCTGGCCGGGATCGTAGTGGCGTGCCTGACGTCCGGGCGGGCGGACGCCGCGCGGCTGAGCGAGGGCGACTGGAGCCCGAGCGGCGTCCTCCAGGCCGCGGGCCTGCTGTTCTTCGCCTTCGCGGGGTACGCGCGCATCGCCACCCTGGGCGAGGAGGTGCGCGACCCGCGGCGGACCGTCCCGCGGGCCGTCATGCTGGCGCTGGGCATCGCGCTGGCGGTGTACGCGGCGGTGGCGGTGGCGGCGCTGTCCGTCCTGGGCCCGGACGGGCTGGCCGCGGCGACGGCCCCGCTGGCGGACGCGGTGCGGGCGGCCGGGCACCCGGGACTGGTTCCGGCGGTGCGCGCGGGGGCGGCGCTGGCCGCCACGGGCTCCCTGCTCGCCCTGATCCTGGGAGTGTCGCGGACGACGCTGGCGATGGCTCGCGACGGGCACCTGCCCCGGGGACTGGCCGCGGTGCACCCGCGGTTCGGCGTTCCGCACCACGCGGAGCTCGCGGTGGGCGCGGTGGTGGCGGTGTTGGCGGCGACCGTGGACGTGCGCGGTGCGATCGGTTTCTCGTCCTTCGGAGTGCTGGCCTACTACGCGATCGCGAACGCTTCGGCGTGGACGCTCGGTTCGGGGCTGCGGGGGCGGGTCGTGACGGGGGTGGGGCTGGCCGGGTGCGTGCTGCTGGCGTTCGCGCTGCCGAGCGGTTCCGTGCTGGTGGGGGGGCTGGTGCTCGGGGTGGGCGCGGGGGTGTTCGGGGTGCGGAGGCGGTTCGCCGGGCGGGGGTGAGGTTGGTTGGGGGTGAGGGTTGGTTGGGGTCGTGCCGGTGCGGCTCCTGGGCGGGTGCGGGGCGTTGCCCTGCGGGGCTGGTCCCCTGGCCACCCTTCGCCGGTTCCCCGGGCTTCGCCCCGGCCCGCTCGCCCTCAAACGCCGGGCGGGTCGGAATCGGCTCCCGTCGAGCGCCCGGCGGGTCAGCGGGAGGCGAACGGGGCGTCCGTGCGGACGATTTCCCGGCCCAGGGGGAGCAGGGAGATCGGGATCATCTTGAAGTTCGCGATGCCGAACGGGATGCCGATGATCGTGATGCACAGGGCGATGCCCGTGACGATGTGGCCGATGGCCAGCCACCAGCCCGCCAGCACCAGCCACAGCACGTTGCCGATGGCGGACCCGGCGCCCGCGTCGTGCCGTTCGACCGTCGTGTACCCGAAGGGCCACAGGGCGTAGAGCGCGATGCGGAAGGCCGCGACGCCGAAGGGGATGCCGATGATGGTGATGCAGAGGATCAGGCCCGCGAGGCAGTAGCCCAGGAACAGCCAGAAGCCGCTCAGGACAAGCCAGATGATGTTGAGGATCGTCTTCACTGCGTCCGTCCTGCCATCTGTTCGAGCCGGGCGATGCGCTCGGCCATGGGCGGGTGGGTGGAGAAGAGCTTCGAGAGGCCCTGGCCGGGCCGGAAGGGGTTCGCGATCATCATGTGGCTCGCGGTCTCCAGGCGGGGCTCGGGCGGCAGCGGGAGCTGCTTGGTGCCGGCGTCCAGCTTGCGCAGGGCGCTGGCGAGGGCGAGCGGGTCGCCGGTGAGCTGGGCGCCGGAGGCGTCGGCCTCGTACTCGCGGGAGCGGCTGACGGCCAGCTGGATGATCGAGGCGGCGATCGGGCCCAGCAGCATGATCAGCAGCATGCCGATGAGGCCGGGGCCCTCGTCGTCGTCGGAGCGGCCGATGGGGATCAGCCAGGCGAAGTTGACGAGGAACATGACCACGGAGGCGAGGGCGCCCGCGACCGACGAGATGAGGATGTCCCGGTTGTAGACGTGGCTGAGCTCGTGGCCGATGACCCCGCGCAGCTCGCGCTCGTCGAGGATGCGCAGGATCCCCTCGGTGCAGCAGACCGCGGCGTTGCGCGGGTTGCGGCCGGTGGCGAAGGCGTTCGGCGCCTCGGTGGGCGAGATGTACAGGCGGGGCATCGGCTGGCGGGCGGACGTGGAGAGCTCGCGGACCATGCGGTAGAGGGCGGGGGCTTCGAACTCGCTCACCGGGCGGGCGCGCATCGCGCGCAGGGCCAGCTTGTCGCTGTTCCAGTACGCGTAGGCGTTCGTCCCCAGCGCGACCAGGAGGGCGACGATCAGGCCGACCCGTCCGAAGAAGCTGCCGATGACGATGATGATTGCGGACAGTCCGCCGAGGAGTACGGCGGTCTTCAGCCCGTTGTGCCGGCGGTGCACGGTACGCCCTCCAAGTGGTGCGGCAGGGAGACCCGGCGGGGGTCTACGGTCCAGTGGACCCTCCCTTCCTGGTCAACGCCAGGCGGGGAGACCGGGTTCCCGGCCGCCGCCGGGGGCGACCGGCGGGGCCGTTGCTCCGTACGGGTGAGCCGCTAGTGGAACAGGCCGGTCGTGGCGTACCGCAGCACCAGCTGGGGGGCTCCGGACAGGACCACCGCGAGGATCCCGGTCACGGCGATGGCCAGCGTGACGGGGGCCGGTACGGCGGCCCGTACGGGCGCGGGGGCACCGTCCTGCGCGGGCTCCGGAGCGCGGAACAGGAGCGCCGTCCACTGGAGGTAGTAGTAGAGGGCGATCACGACGTTCACGGCCATGACCACGGCGAGCCAGCCCAGGCCGGCGTCCACGGCGGACTGGAAGACCGTGACCTTGGCGAAGAGGCCGATGACGCCCGGCGGCAGGCCGGCCAGGCAGAGGAGGAAGAAGGCCATCGCGAGGGCGGCCGCGGGACGGCGGTGGTAGAGGCCGCGGTAGTCGCTGATCCGGTGCTGCGGGCTGGTGCGGCCGACGAGGGCGGCGACGGCGAAGGCGCCGAGGTTCACGGCGGCGTACATCAGGGCGTACGCGACCGTGGAGCCGATCTCGTCGCGCTCGGTGTACGCGGCGGCGGCGATCGGGACCAGCAGGTACCCGGCCTGGCCGACGGAGGACCAGGCGAGCAGGCGGACGGCGCTGTGGGCGCGGTCCGGGGACTGCCGCAGGGCGGCGACGTTGCCGATGGTCATCGTGAGGGCGGCGAGCACCGCCAGGGCCGGTCCCCAGACCTCGGAGTACGCCGGGAAGGCGATCACCGTGACGAGGATGAGGCCGGTGAAGCCGACGGCCTTGCCGATCACCGAGAGGTACGCGGCGATGGGCAGGGGGGCGCCGATGTAGGTGTCGGGCACCCAGAAGTGGAAGGGCACGGCGGCCGTCTTGAAGGCGAAGCCGACGAGGGTGAGCGCGACGCCCGCGACGGCGAGGGTGTCGAGCTGTCCGGGCACGTGCTCCAGCCGCTCGGCCACCTGCGTCAGGTGCAGGGAGCCGGTGACGGCGTACACGAAGCTCACGCCCATCAGGGAGACGGCGGTGGCGGCCACGGAGGACAGGAAGAACTTGAGCGCGGCCTCCGAGGAGAGCCGGTCGCCGCGCCGCATGCCGACGAGGGCGAACGCGGGGAGCGAGGCGACTTCCAGGGCCACGATCAGGGTGGCCAGGTCACGGGCGGCGGGCAGCAGCGCGGCGCCGGCGGCGGAGGAGAGCAGCAGGAACCAGTACTCGCCCGCGGGCAGTCTCGTCTCCTTGACCGCGGTCAGGGACAGCACGGCGGTCAGCAGGGCGCCCGCGAGGACCAGGAACTGGATGACCAGCGTGAACCCGTCGACCGTGTAGCTGCACGCGCCGGGGTCGCCGGCGAGGCAGAAGGTGTGGCGGTCGGCCGAGCGCAGCGGGATCAGGGCCAGGGTCGCGGCGGCGAGGCCGGCGACGGAGGTCCAGCCGAGGACGGCCTTGTTCCGCTCGGGCACGAACAGGTCGGCGACCAGCACCAGGAGGCCGACGGCGGCCGCGATGGTCGGCGGGGCGATGGCGGCCCAGTCGACGTTCTGGACGAGGCTCGTCATGCGTTGCCTCCTGCGAGGAGCTTCTGGACGGCCGGGTCGGTGAGGCCGAGGAGGACGGCGGGCCAGAGCCCGGCGAGGACGGTGAGGGCGACGAGCGGGGTCCAGGCGGCGAACTCGTACGACTGGACGTCCGCGAGCACCACGGCGGGCTCGGCGTGCGCCTTCGGGTCGCCCATGCAGATGCGGCGGACGACGACCAGCAGGTACGCGGCGGTCAGCAGGGTGCCGAGGCCGCCGATGACCATGAAGGTCAGGTACGCGGCCCGGTTCAGCCCCTCGGCCGGGTCGAAGGCGCCGAACAGGGCGAGCATCTCGCCCCAGAAGCCGGCGAGGCCGGGCAGGCCGAGGGACGCGACGGCGCCGAACGCGAGCAGGGCGCCCAGGCGCGGGGCGCGGCCGTAGAGGGCGGCGCCGGTGGCGCCGGCGAGGGTGTCGAGGTCGCTGGTGCCGTAGCGGTCCTTGAGGGCGCCGACCAGGAAGAAGAGGAGGCCGGTGATCAGGCCGTGGGCGATGTTCGCGAACAGTGCGCCGTTGACGCCGGTGGGGGTCAGGGTGGCGATGCCCAGCAGGACGAAGCCCATGTGGCCGACGGACGAGTAGGCGATGAGGCGCTTGAGGTCGCCCTTGGCGCCGTTCTTCGCCAGCGCGAGGCAGGCGAGGGACCCGTAGATGATGCCGACGACGGCGAAGCCGGCGAGGTACGGGGCGAAGGTGTGCATCCCGCCGGGGGCCATCGGCAGCAGGATCCGTACGAACCCGTAGGTGCCCATCTTCAGCAGGACGCCGGCCAGCAGCACGGAGCCGACGGTCGGGGCGGCGGTGTGGGCCTCGGGCAGCCAGCTGTGCAGCGGCCACATCGGGGTCTTGACGGCGAGTCCGATGCCGATGCTGAGGACGGCCAGCAGTTGGACGGTGTGGCTCAGTCCGCGGCCGTTGTCGGCGGCCAGTGCCACCATGTCGAACGTGCCGCTGTTCAGCCCGATGAGCAGGAGGCCCAGCAGCATGACCACTGAACCGAGAAGCGTGTAGAGGATGAACTTCCAGGCGGCGGCCTGCCGCTGGGCGCCGCCCCAGCGGGCGATGAGGAAGTACATCGGGATGAGCACCGTCTCGAACGCCAGGAAGAACAGCAGCAGGTCGAGGACGGCGAAGGTCGCCAGGGTGCCGAACTCCAGGACGAGCAGGAGCGCGACGAAGGCCTTCGGGGAGGGGCCCGCGGGCATCTTGAAGTACGAGTAGAGCGCGCTGAGGAAGAACAGCAGCGCGGTCATCACCACGAGGGGCAGGGAGATGCCGTCGACCCCGAGGTGGATCCGGACGTCGAGCGCCGGGATCCAGCTGATGTCGGTGGTGGCCTGCATGGTCGAGGGGGCGTCGTGGTCGAACCCGAGGGCGAGGACCACGGCTGCGGCCAGGACCGCGCCGGTGACGGTGACGCCGTGCCGCAGGACGGCCTGTTCGGGGCTCCTGCCCCGCAGGCCGGGCGGGGCCGGCAGCAGGGCGGCGGCCGCGCCGATCAGGGGGACGGCCACGACGAACGCCAGGAGGAACTGCATCACGGATGCGCTGATATCGATCACGACTGACTCACGGCTCACGATCCGGCGTTGACGTTGGCAAGGACGGCGACGGCTACCGCCAGCACCACGGAGCCGCCGAGCAGCGCGCTCAGGTAGGTCTGCACGTTGCCGGTCTGGGCGCGGCGGACGAGGGTGCCGAGCAGCCGGGGCGCGGCGCCGGCGGCGCGCACGTACGTGTCCACGACCTCGCGGTCGAGGAAGCGGACCAGACCGGCGGCGGCCAGCACGGGGCGTACGAACACGGCGCGGTAGACGGCGTCGAGGTGGAAGCCGGCCGCGGCGTGCGGGTGCAGCGGGCCCAGCAGCGCCCGGCCCGGGTCGGGCGCGGGAGCGGCGGGGACGACCGGGTGGTCGTGCGTGACCTCGGCGACCTCGGGGGCCTGGGCGGCCGACTCGGCCGCGGCCTCGGAGGCGGGTTCGGCGCCGCCCGCGGCGGGGGTGACGGCGGCCGCGCGGCGGGCCGCGGTGGCGGAGGCCCGCTGCCACAGGGCGTAGGAGAGCACCCCGCCGACGACGGCGGCACCCGTGCCGAGCACGGACGTCAGGACGGTCGGGGTCAGTTCGTGGGAGTCGAACCAGTCGTCGAGCCAGGGGGCGACGGCGCCGAAGGCGATCGACGGGATCGCGAGGAGCCACAGCACGCCGGTCATGGCGAGCGGCTCCTTGCCGTGGTCGGGGGCGGCGGCGCCGCGGCCCCGGAAGGCCATGAGCCACAGTCGGGTGGCGTAGGCGGCGGTCAGGAGGGCGGTGAGGACGCCGGCGACCAGGACCGTCCAGCCGGCGCCGGCCGGGGCGAGCTCGGAGTGCCCGGCGGCGGCCTCCTCGGCGGCGACCAGGACGGCCTCCTTGGAGAAGAAGCCGGCGAACGGCGGGACGGCGGCCAGCGCGAGGAGCGCGACCGTCATCGTCCAGAAGGCGTCCGGGATCCGCTTGGCCAGTCCGCTCATGTCGGCCATGGCGGACAGGGAGTTCGTGCCGGCAGCGTGGATGATCACGCCGGCGCCGAGGAAGAGGAGCGCCTTGAAGGCGCCGTGGGACATCAGGTGGAAGACGGCGGCACCGCGGTCGGCGACGGCCAGGGCTCCGACCATGTAGCCGAGCTGGCCGATGGTGGAGTACGCCAGGACGCGCTTGATGTCGTCCTGGGCGAGGGCGGCGAGGCCCGAGCCGATCATGGTGACGGCCGCCATGACCGCCATGACGACCAGTGCCGCCGCGGACGCCGTGAAGACCGGCAGCAGGCGGGCGATGAAGTAGACGCCGGCCGCGACCATGGTCGCGGCGTGGATGAGGGCCGAGACGGGCGTCGGGCCGGCCATGGCGTCGGGGAGCCAGGTGTGCAGCGGGAACTGGGCCGACTTGCCCGCGACGCCCGCCAGGAGCAGGAGGGCGATCAGCGTCGGGTGGTCCAGCCCGCCGGAGGCCACGGCACCGAGGATCTTGGGGATCTGGAAGGACCCGGCGTCGACGGCGAGCGCGAACAGGCCGAAGAGGAAGGGCACGTCGCCGAGCTTGGTGACGAGGAAGGCCTTGAGGGAGGCGGACCGGGCGGCCTCGGTCTCCCAGTAGTGGCCGACCAGGAAGTACGAGCAGATGCCCATGACTTCCCAGCCCACCAGCAGCACCATCAGGTCGCCGGAGTAGACGACGAGCAGCATGGCGGAGGTGAACAGGGAGACCAGGGCGGCGTACGACGGGTAGCGCGGGTCCTCGCGCAGGTACGCGGTCGAGTACAGCTGGACGCAGGTGGCGACGACGCCGACGAGGACCGCGACGAGGGCGGCGAAGCCGTCCAGGTACAGGGCCAGGTAGATGGGGACCGAGCCGGTCGGGGTCAGTTCGGTCGCGGCGACGACGGGCGGGCCGCCGCCCTGCTGCACCGCCACGACCACGGCGAGGACCGCCGCGGCGAGGGCGGGGAGCACGGCGAGCGGGCGGACGAATCCCGGGGCCTTGCGGCCGAGGAGCAGTCCGCCGACCGCGCCCGCGAACGGGAGGGCCGGGACGAGGGCGGCGAGGGTCGTGGTGGTCACGCGGCGGCTCCGGTCGCGCTCTCCGCGCTGGCGGCGGGGGTCGGGGCGGGCCCGTCGGCGTCGGTCGGGTGCTCGGCGTTGTCGCGCAGCCGGTCGATGTCGGCGGTGCCGCGGTTGCGGTACACCATCAGCACGATGGCCATGCCGATGCCGATCTCGGCGGCGGCGATGGCGATGGTGAAGAGGGTCAGGGCCTGGCCCGCGTGCAGCTGGTCGCGCAGCCACACGTCGAAGGCGACCAGGTTGAGGTTGACGGCGTTGAGCATGAGCTCGACGGACATCAGCACGAGGATGGCGTTGCGGCGGGCCAGTACGCCGTACAGGCCCGTGCAGAAGAGGAGCGCCGCGAGCACGGCGGGGTAGGCGAGGTGCATCAGCCCTGCTCCTTACCGTCGGTCGGGGCAGGGGCCGCGGTGGTGGCCTCCTCGCCGGGGGCCGCCCTGCGGGACAGCACGATGGCGCCGATCAGGGCGGCCAGCAGAAGCACGGACAGCGCTTCGAAGGGCAGCACCCAGTGGCGGAAGAGGATCTCGCCGGACACCTTCGTCGAGCCCTGGACCGGCCCGTCGAGGTCGATCCACGTGGTGCGGAAGGCGTCGACGACCACCCAGACGAGGGCGGCCGCGGCGGCGACGGCGACGGCGAGCGCGGCCCAGCGGTTGCCCGAATCGGCGTCCGGGGAGGGGCCGATGGGGGCCCTGGTGAGCATCAGGCCGAAGAGGAGGAGGACGACGACCGAGCCGACGTAGATCAGGACCTGGACCCAGGCGATGAACTCGGCGGTCAGCAGCAGGTACTCGACGGCGACCCCGCCCAGGGCGACGACGAGCCAGAGCGCGGCGTGCACGAGCTGCTTGGTCGTCACGGTGACGAGGGCGGCGCCGAAGGTGGCGATGCCGACGAGCAGGAAGGCGATCTCGACGCCGGAGGGCGAGAGGAATCCGGGGTGGCCCCCGGCTGCGGCCAGAGCGGCGGCTGCGAGGGTCACGCGTCTCCCTCCGGGGTGGCGGGCGGCTGGGGGGCCGCGGCGGCCTGGGCCGCGGCCTCGGCCTTCTCCACGGCCTTGCGGGCGGCGGCGAGCTCCTTGGGCTCCTCGGCACGTTCGTCGAGCGCCGGCGGCGCCGGGACGGTCCACATCCAGTCGCGCAGCTTGTCGCGCTCGTGCGTGAGTTCGCGGATGTCCGTCTCGGCGTACTCGAACTCCGGCGACCAGAAGAGGGCGTCGAAGGGGCACACCTCGATGCAGATGCCGCAGTACATGCAGAGGGAGAAGTCGATCGCGAACCGGTCGAGGACGTTGCGGCTGCGCTCGCGCCCGCCGGGGGTGGCGGCCGGGACCGTCTCCTTGTGGGAGTCGATGTAGATGCACCAGTCCGGGCACTCGCGCGCGCAGAGCATGCACACGGTGCAGTTCTCCTCGAACAGCCCGATGACCCCGCGGGTGCGCGGGGGCAGCACGGGCTGCACCTCGGGGTACTGCGCCGTGTGGGAGCGCTTGGTCATCGTGCGCAGGGTGACCGCGAGGCCCTTGGCCAGGCCGGCGCCGGGGAAGGACTTCTTGGGCACGGGCACGGCCGGGTGGCGGTGGTCGGGCGCGGCGGCGTCCGACGGCCGGGGCGTCGGGTTGGGCATTACTGGATCGCCACCTTCACGATGCCGGTCAGCGCGATCTGGGCGAGCGCGAGCGGGATGAGTACGGTCCAGGACAGCTTCTGGAGCTGGTCCTCGCGCAGGCGGGGGTAGGTGACCCGGAGCCAGATGACGGCGAAGGCGAGGAGCGCGGTCTTCAGCAGGGTCCAGGCCCAGCCGTCGACGAACGGGCCGTGCCAGCCGCCGAGGAAGAGGACGGTCGTCAGCGCGCAGAGCACGACGATGCCCGCGTACTCGGCCAGGAGGAACAGGGCGAACCGCAGACCGGTGTACTCGGTGTACGCGCCGAAGATGATCTCGGAGTCGGCGACCGGCATGTCGAACGGCGGGCGCTGGAGCTCGGCGAGGCCCGCGGTGAAGAACACCAGGGCGCCGACGATCTGCCAGGGCAGCCACCACCACTCGAAGGCGTTGACGATGCCGGGCAGCGAGACCGTGCCGGCGGCCATCGCCACGGAGGCGGCGGCCAGCAGCATCGGCAGCTCGTAGGCGAGCAGCTGGGCGGCCGTACGCAGACCGCCGAGCAGGGAGAACTTGTTGGCGGACGCCCAGCCGGCCATGAGGCTGCCGAGCACGCCCACGCCCATGACGGCGAGCACGAAGAACAGGCCGGCGTCGAGGACCTGGCCGACCGCGCCCTCGTGCGGGCCGACCGGGATCGCGACGAGCACGAGCAGGTAGGGCAGCAGCGCGACGGCGGGGGCGAGCTGGAAGATGCGGCGGTCGGCGCCGGCCGGGACCACGTCCTCCTTCTGCGCGAACTTCACGCCGTCGGCGACGAGCTGGGCCCAGCCGTGGAAGCCGCCGGCGTACATGGGGCCGAGGCGGCCCTGCATGTGGGCCATCACCTTGTGCTCGGTCTGCCCGATCACGAGCGGGAGCACGAGGAAGACGGCGAAGACGACGATCAGTCGCAGCGCGACGTCGAGGACGTCGTTCACGCGTCGCCTCCGGTGTCGTTGTCAGGGTCGGTGGTGGGCTTCCGCGGCGCGGGCTCCTGCTCGGCCTCGGGCTTCGGTCCGGCCTCGGGCTCGGCCTTCGGCCCGGCCTCGGGTTCGGGCTTCGGCACGGGCTCGGGCGTCGGCTCCTCGGGGCTCGGCCCGGGCTCGGGCCGCTCCGCCCCGGGCTGCGGGGCCTGGGCCTGGGCCTGGACCTGGGCCGCATCGTCGAACGCCGGGCGCGGGTTGTGCCAGGGGGCGTCCGAACTGCGGACCGGCGGCGTGGCGGGGGTGTCCGTTCCGGGGGTCTCCGCGGCGGCCTGGCTCGCGGAGCCGTCGGCCGCGCTGCGGGTGCGCCGCGGCGGGCGTGCCGGCCGGGCCGGGCCCTCGCCGGCCGCGGCCGCGGCGGGTCCGGCGGGCGCGTCGGCAGCTGCCGTGGCCCCCGGGGCTGCCGGGGCCGCGGGTCCGGCCGGGACACCGGGGCCGGGGGTGGCCTCGGCGGCCTGGCTGGCCGAGCCCTGGGCGGTCGTGCGGGCCCTGCGGACCGGGCGGGCCGGGGCCTCGGCGCCCTCGGTCGCCGGCTGGCTCGCGGAGCCGGCCGCGGCGGTACGGGCGCGCCGGGCCGGAGCCTCGCCGGCGGCCCGCGGGGTGCGGGCCGGGCGGGTGGGCGCCGGCGGCAGCTGACCCTTGAGGGGGCCCCAGTCGTTCGGGTCGGGCACGCCGGGCGGCAGCATCGTGCGGCGCTTCGGGCCGGCGTGGTCGGCCGCGCCCTCGCCCGGCTCCTTCGCGCCCGGCCAGGCCTTGGCGACCCGGGCGGCGAGGACGAAGTCCTTGCGCAGCGGGTGGCCCTCGAAGTTCTCGGGGAGCAGCAGCGGCACCAGGTGGGGGTGGTCGGTGAAGGTGACGCCGAACATCTCGTACGTCTCGCGCTCGTGCCAGGCGGCGCCCGCGTACACCGCGACGGCCGAGGGCAGCGCGGCCGCCTCGTGCGGGACGGTGGTGCGCAACAGCAGGCGCCGTACACCACCCGTCAGGGCCACGACGTGGGCGGCGACGCGGAAACCGGTGCCGGGCTCGTCGACCGCGCTCAGCCAGTCGAAGTACGTGCAGCCGAGCTTGTCGCGGGCGGTCTCCAGCGCGGAGATCCACGACGCGGTGGGCACGTCGACGGTGAGCAGGTCGTACGCCGCCTCGGCGGTGGCCTCGGCGCCGAAGAGCTCCGTGACGGCCTCGGGCAGCAGGTCGTAGGGGTGCATCACTGGCCCTCCCCCTGGTCCTCGCCGGCCGCGGTGCCGGACCCACCGGCGGCGGCGCCGGGCGGCGTCACGGGGGTGCCGGGCTTCGCCTCGGGGGCCGTGACCAGACCGCTGGTCAGCTCGGTGACCGAGGGGCGGACGGCACCGTACCGCTCCTCGAGCGACTCCCGGGCGATCTTCTCCTGGAGCTTGAGGATGCCCTGGAGCAGCGCCTCGGGGCGGGGCGGGCAGCCGGGCACGTAGACGTCGACCGGGATGATCTGGTCGACGCCCTTGGTGACGGAGTACGAGTCCCAGTAGGGCCCGCCGCAGTTGGAGCAGGCGCCGAAGGAGATGACGTACTTCGGCTCCGGCATCTGCTCGTAGAGCCGCTTCACGGCCGGGGCCATCTTGTCCGTGACGGTGCCCGAGACGATCATCAGGTCGGCCTGGCGCGGACCGGGCGCGAAGGGGATCACGCCGAGCCGGATGAAGTCGTGCCGCGCCATGGACGCGGCGATGAACTCGATCGCGCAGCAGGCCAGGCCGAAGTTGAAGACCCAGAGGCTGTAGCGGCGTCCCCAGTTGAGGACGACCTTCATCGGCTCCGGCGCCAGCCGGGCGAGTGCGCCCAGCCGCTTGGGCTCCGGCAGCAGCTGCGGGGCGGCGGCACCGGCGTCCGGGGCGGCACCCGCGTTCTGGCTCTGGCTCGTCACGTCCATTCGAGGACGCCCTTCTTGTATGCGTACAGCAGGCCGACCGCGAGGAAGCCCAGGAAGATGAACATCTCGACCAGGGTGGTGGCCCCGTAGCCGGGGGCGGCGAAGACCGTCGCCCACGGGAAGAGGAAGATCGAGTCGACGGCGAAGATGACGTAGAGGAACGCGTAGACGTAGTAGCGGACCTGGGTGTGCGCCCAGCCCTCGCCCACCGGGTCCACACCGCACTCGTACGTCAGGAGCTTCTCGGGCGTGGGCACGACGGGGCGCAGCAGGCGGCCGGCGCCGAAGGCCACGGCGACGAAGAGCACGCCGATGAGCGCGAGCAGTCCGACGACCGAATAGCTCTCGAAATAGTCGGCCGCGGTTACGGTCACGGCCGCCACCGTCCGTTCGGGCACGTCCGCTCCTCGTTCTCGGCCACTGTCGACGATCTGTTACGCACGGGAGTCTAGGCCCTGCTAAAAGCGGGGTGGGGTTATCCCCCGTTCACCGCCACCCGGCCACCCCATGGCACGAGCCGCACCCGATTGGGCAGGCTGTCGGTCATGAGTACGAGCAGCTCGGCCCCTCTCGCAACCGGCGGCGACCGTCCGCTCCCGTCCGTCCGGCCCGCCTTCGACGCGGTGACGTGGCGGGAAATCGGACATCTGCTGGCGAACCTGCCGATGTCGTTGATCGGTTTTGTTTACACCGTGTTCATGATTTCGGTCTCCGGCGGCCTCGCCGTGACCGCCGTCGGGCTTCCCCTGCTCGCCGCCGGGCTGCTCGGGATGCGTGCGCTCGGCCGGGCGGAGCGGGTGCGGGCGCGGCTGCTGCTCGGCACGCACGTGGACGAGCCGTCGGCGATCCCCACCCGCGGGGGCTTCTTCCCCTGGTTGTGGACGAGCCTGAAGGATCCGGTGGGCTGGCGCGCGGTGCTGTACTGCGCGATCCGGCTCCCGTGGGGCGTCCTCACCTTCACCATCGCACTCACCGGGCTGTTCGTCCTCTGGCCGGTGCTGCCGTACATCGCCCGGCTGCTGGCGAACGCGGACCGCGCGATGGTCCGGGGGCTGCTCGCGCCCTCCGACGAGCTGGAGCGGCGGATCGCCGAGCTGGAGTCGGGGCGCGGGGTCGTGGTCGACACGGCGGCCGCCGACCTGCGGCGCATCGAGCGGGACCTGCACGACGGGGCCCAGGCCCGCCTGGTGAACCTGGCGATGGGGCTCGGGCTCGCCAAGGAGAAGCTGCTGGAGGACCCCGACACGGCGGCGGCGATGGTCGACGAGGCGCACGGCGAGGTGAAGCTGGCCCTCCAGGAGCTGCGGGACCTGGCCCGGGGCATCCACCCGGCGGTGCTGACCGACCGGGGGCTGGACGCGGCGCTGTCGTCGGTGGCGGCCCGCTGCACGGTGCCGGTGAAGGTGTCCGTGGATCTGCCGGGCCGGCCGGCGGAGGCCATCGAGGGGATCGCGTACTTCACCGTCTCCGAGCTGCTGCAGAACGTCAGCAAGCACGCGCGCGCCACGGCGGCGAGCGTCGAGGTCTGGCGGGACGGACGCCGGCTGCTGCTGCGGGTGGCGGACGACGGGGTCGGCGGGGCGGACCCCGGGCGCGGGACGGGCATGGCGGGGCTGGCGGAGCGGCTGTCCGCGGTGGACGGGGTCTTCGTGGTGACCTCGCCCGCGGGGGGCGGGACGACGGTGACGGCGGAGTTGCCGTGGCGGGACCGGGGGTGACCCCGGGGTCGTACGGGGTGGGGATAACCCCCCGTTCGGGAGGCCGACGGACCGGATGGTTCCGAAAGGCGGCCCGACCGAGGGTGGAGGGGTACTGACCGGACCGGGACGGGAGTGGGACATGGCGATCGGGGAGCGGCTGGGCGGGGTGCCGGGGACGCCGTTCGCGGGGCGGCGGCGCGGGGTGCTGGGGGCGCCGTTCGCGGGGCGGACCTGGCGTGAGTTCGGGCACCTGATGATCGGGTTCCCGCTCGCCGCGCTGTACTTCTCCTTGACGGTGGCCATGCTCTCGGTCGGGGCCGGCCTGCTCGTCACCTTCGTCGGCGTCCCGGTCCTGGCCGTCACGCTCGGCGTGTGCCGCGGCTTCGGGACCCTGGAGCGCACCCGTGCCCGGCTGCTGCTCGGCCTGGAGGTGGCGGCGCCGGAGCCGGCCGTCCGGCGCAGGCGGGGCGCGGCGGCCTGGATGGGCGCGATGCTCAAGAGCGGCGCCAACTGGCGGCACGCGCTGTACATGATCGTCCACTTCCCGTGGGCGGTGTTCTCCTTCACCGTGGCGATCACCTTCATGACGTACGGCTGGGCGATGGCCCTCTACCCCGCCTGGCACTGGGTCCTGCCGACCTTCACCGACCAGCCCGGCCTGCAGCTGTACGACGACGGCCCCGGCGACGGCTTCTACCTCGACACCCCGTACCGCATCGCCGTCGCCTGCCTCATCGGCGTCCTCGTCGTCTTCGTGACCCCCTGGGTGCTGCGCGCCCTGACCACCGTGGACCGGGTGCTGGTCGCGGGCCTGCTCGGACCGTCCCGGCTGGTCACGCGCGTCACCGAGCTGGAGTCGGACCGGGGTGCGGCGGCCGACACCGCCGCCGCCGACCTGCGGCGCATCGAGCGGGAGCTGCACGACGGGGCCCAGGCCCGGCTGGTGAACCTGGCCATGGACCTGGGCCTGGCCAAGGCCGCGCTCGCGCGGGACCCGCAGGCCGCCGCCCGCCTGGTCGACGAGGCGCACGGCGAGGTGAAGATCGCCCTGCGGGAGCTGCGCGACCTGGCCCGGGGCATCCATCCCGCGGTGCTGACCGACCGGGGCCTGGACGCGGCCCTGTCGGCGGTGGCCGCGCGGTGCGCCGTCCCGGTCACGGTGCGGGTGGACCTGCCGGGCCGGCCGGCCCCGGCGATCGAGGGCCTGGCGTACGTCACGGTGGTGGAGCTGCTGGAGAACGTCAGCCGGCACGCCGGGGCCCGGTCCGCGGGCGTGGACGTCTGGCGGGCGGACGACCGGCTGATGGTGCAGGTGACGGACGACGGCCGGGGCGGGGCCGCGGCCGCGGCGGACCCGGCGGCGGGCGCGGGCCCGGGCGCGGGCACCGGGCTGGCGGGGCTGGCCGGCCGGATCGGTGCGGTCGACGGCGTCCTCGACGTACGGTCCCCGGTCGGCGGGGGCACACGGGTGACCGCGGAGCTCCCCTGGCGCGGGTGACGGCGGGCCTCCCCCGGTCCCGGTGACGGCGGCGTCCGCGGCGGGTCTCCCCCGTCGCGGACCCGAAGGCTGAGCCTGGCCTCAACCGAGCCCCTGGAACGGCATGCTTGGCTGTACCGGACACGCCGGAACGAGCCGAAGAGCCGAGCGGGGAGCTGCTGTAGTGGAGCAGGACAAGGTGCGGGTGGTCATCGCCGAGGATTCGGTGTTGCTGCGGGAGGGGCTGACGCGGCTGCTGACCGACCGGGGCCACGAGGTCATAGCCGGCGTCGGTGATGCCGACGCGCTGGTCAAGACGATGGCGGACCTCGCCGCCGAGGGTGCCCTGCCGGATGTGGTGGTGGCCGACGTACGGATGCCGCCGACCCACACCGACGAGGGTGTGCGGGCCGCGGTGCGGCTGCGTGCCGCCTATCCCGATCTCGGCGTCCTCGTGCTGTCGCAGTACGTCGAGGAGCGGTACGCCACCGAGCTGCTGGCCGGGTCCAGCACGGGCGTGGGCTACCTGCTCAAGGACCGGGTGGCCGAGGTGCGGGAGTTCACCGACGCGGTCGTCCGGGTCGCCCGGGGCGGCACGGCGCTCGACCCCGAGGTGGTCGCCCAGCTGCTGGGCCGCAGCCGCAAGCAGGACGTGCTGGCGGGCCTGACGCCCCGCGAGCGCGAGGTGCTGGGCCTGATGGCGGAGGGCCGGACGAACTCGGCGGTCGCACGACAGCTGGTCGTCAGCGACGGGGCGGTGGAGAAGCACGTCAGCAACATCTTCATGAAGCTCGGGCTGTCACCCAGTGACGGGGATCACCGCAGGGTGCTCGCCGTCCTCACCTATCTGAATTCATGACTGCCTGACAACCTGTCAGATAGTCGAGAGCCGGAACACACGCCGTAGGCCAGGCGTCTCGGCGGGCTCGTCTCACTTTTGCGTCCAGCATGTGAGAGGCCCGAGGAAGGGCACCCTTACCGACGTAGGGTTGGCCTTGGGACGCGCACGCCTCGAAGGAGGTCCAGTTCAGTGACCAGCCAGGTCAGTAGCCCTGCCGAGCAGGCCGACGGCGCCGAGGAGGCCGTCGTCGGCGAACAGCGCACGCCCGCGGACGCCGCCGGCGCGAAGGGCGAGAAGGAAGTCCGCAGGCTCGACCGTGTGATCATCCGCTTCGCGGGTGACTCCGGTGACGGCATGCAGCTGACGGGTGACCGTTTCACCTCGGAGACGGCGTCGTTCGGCAACGACCTCTCCACCCTGCCGAACTTCCCCGCCGAGATCCGCGCCCCCGCAGGCACCCTGCCGGGCGTCTCCTCGTTCCAGCTGCACTTCGCCGACCACGACATCCTCACCCCGGGTGACGCGCCGAACGTGCTGGTGGCGATGAACCCGGCGGCCCTGAAGGCCAACATCGGGGACGTGCCGCGCGGCGCGGAGATCATCGTCAACACCGACGAGTTCACCAAGCGCCCGATGGCGAAGGTGGGGTACGAGACCTCGCCGCTGGAGGACGGCTCGCTCGACGGCTACTCCGTGCACCCCGTACCGCTGACCACGCTCACGGTCGAGGCGCTGAAGGAGTTCGGCCTGTCCCGCAAGGAGGCCGAGCGCAGCAAGAACATGTTCGCGCTGGGCCTGCTGTCGTGGATGTACCACCGGCCGACCGAGGGCACCGAGGCGTTCCTGCGGCAGAAGTTCGCGAAGAAGCCCGACATCGCCGAGGCGAACGTGGCCGCCTTCCGGGCCGGCTGGAACTTCGGCGAGACGACCGAGGACTTCGCCGTCTCCTACGAGGTCGCCCCCGCGACGAAGGCCTTCCCCGCGGGCACCTACCGCAACATCTCCGGGAACCTGGCCCTGTCGTACGGCCTGATCGCGGCGGCCCGGCAGGCGGACCTGCCCCTCTACCTGGGCTCCTACCCGATCACCCCGGCCTCCGACATCCTGCACGAGCTCTCGAAGCACAAGAACTTCGGCGTGCGCACGTTCCAGGCCGAGGACGAGATCGCCGGCATCGGCGCCGCCCTGGGCGCGGCCTTCGGCGGCGCGCTGGCCGTCACCACCACCTCCGGCCCGGGCGTGGCCCTGAAGTCGGAGACCATCGGCCTGGCGGTCTCCCTGGAGCTCCCCCTGCTGATCGTGGACATCCAGCGCGGCGGCCCCTCGACCGGCCTGCCGACCAAGACCGAGCAGGCCGACCTGCTGCAGGCGATGTACGGGCGCAACGGCGAGGCCCCGGTCCCGATCGTCGCGCCGAAGACGCCGGCGGACTGCTTCGACGCCGCCCTGGACGCGGCCCGGATCGCGCTGACGTACCGCACGCCGGTGTTCCTGCTCTCGGACGGCTACCTGGCCAACGGCTCCGAGCCGTGGCGGATCCCCGACCCCGACGAGCTGCCCGACCTGCGCACGCAGTTCGCCACCGGCCCGAACCACACCCTGGCCGACGGCACCGAGGTCTTCTGGCCGTACAAGCGCGACCCGCAGACCCTGGCCCGCCCCTGGGCGGTGCCGGGCACGCCGGGGCTGGAGCACCGGATCGGCGGCATCGAGAAGCAGGACGGCACGGGCAACATCTCCTACGACCCGGCCAACCACGACTTCATGGTCCGCACCCGCCAGGCCAAGACCGACGGCATCGAGGTCCCCGACCTGACCGTCGACGACCCGGACGGCGCCCGCACCCTCGTCCTCGGCTGGGGTTCCACCTACGGGCCGATCACGGCCGCCGTCCGCCGCCTGCGCCTGGCCGGCACCCCCATCGCACAGGCCCACCTGCGCCACCTCAACCCCTTCCCGCGGAATCTGGGCGAGGTCCTGGAGCGTTACGAGAAGGTAGTGGTGCCGGAGATGAACCTCGGGCAGCTCGCGATGCTGCTCCGCGCGAAGTACCTGGTCGACGCCCGGTCCTACAACCAGGTCAACGGAATGCCCTTCAAGGCCGAGCAGCTCGCCAAGGCCCTCAAGGAGGCCATCAATGACTGAGACGACGGCTCGTACCGAACCGGCGCCCCGCTCCCTGCTCTCCCTCGTTCCGAAGGCCGACGGACCCCAGTCCGCGAAGGACTACAAGTCCGACCAGGAAGTGCGCTGGTGCCCGGGCTGCGGCGACTACGCCGTCCTCGCCGCCGTGCAGGGCTTCATGCCCGAGCTCGGCCTGGCGAAGGAGAACATCGTCTTCGTCTCCGGCATCGGCTGCTCCTCCCGCTTCCCGTACTACATGAACACCTACGGGATGCACTCCATCCACGGCCGCGCCCCGGCCATCGCCACGGGCCTGGCCACCTCCCGCCGCGACCTGTCCGTCTGGGTCGTCACCGGCGACGGCGACGCCCTCTCCATCGGCGGCAACCACCTCATCCACGCCCTGCGCCGCAACGTCAACCTCAAGATCCTGCTCTTCAACAACCGGATCTACGGACTCACCAAGGGCCAGTACTCCCCCACCTCGGAGCTCGGCAAGATCACCAAGTCGACGCCGATGGGCTCCCTGGACGCCCCGTTCAACCCCGTCTCGCTGGCGCTCGGCGCCGAGGCGTCGTTCGTGGCCCGCACGGTCGACTCCGACCGCAAGCACCTCACCGAGGTGCTGCGCCGGGCGGCCGAGCACGACGGCACCGCCCTGGTGGAGATCTACCAGAACTGCAACATCTTCAACGACGGCGCCTTCGAGGTCCTCAAGGACCGGGACCAGGCCCAGGAGGCGGTGATCCGCCTGGAGCACGGGCAGCCGATCCGCTTCGGCACCGACCTGCGCAACGGCGTCGTCCGCGACCCCGCCACCGGCGACCTCAAGGTCGTCGAGGTCACGCCCGAGAACGAGGGCCGGATCCTGGTGCACGACGCCCACGCGGACTCGCCCACCACCGCCTTCGCGCTCTCCCGCCTGGCCGACCCCGACACGCTGCACCAGACGCCCATCGGCGTCTTCCGCAGCGTCGAGCGGCCGGTGTACGACACCCTCATGGCGGACCAGCTGGACGCGGCCGTCGAGCAGAAGGGCAAGGGCGACCTGTCCGCCCTGCTCGCCGGCAACGACACCTGGACGGTCGTCGGCTAGTACGCCGTACGCCGCCGGACGCACACGGGCCCGGATCCCGGCACCTCAGGGTGCCGGGATCCGGGCCTCGTCGTCGGCGGCCGCCACCGGGGCGTGCCCCCGGCGCCGGCGGGCGGCTCAAGCCACGGCGGTGCTCACGCCACGGCACGGCGGTGCTCAGGCCAGCGCGGCGGCGATGGCCGCGGCGACCGGGGTGGTCGGGCGGCCGATCAGGCGCGCCAGGTCGCCGGTGGTGCCGGCGAGGCGGCCGCGGGCGATGGCGGCGTCCACGTCGACCAGGATCGCGGCGAAGCCCTCGGGCACGCCGGCGCCCTTGAGGATCTCCAGGTGCTCCCCGGCCGGCACGTCGGCGTGCGCGACGTCCTTGCCGCTCTGCGCCGCCACCTCGGCCGCGTACTCCGCCAGGCTCCAGGCGTGGTCGCCGCTGAGCTCGTACACCGCGTCCAGGTGCCCGTCCCCGGTCAGGACGGCGGCCGCGGCCGCCGCGTAGTCCGCGCGGGCGGCGGAGGCGATCCGGCCCCCGCCCGCGCTGCCCACGACCGCGCCGTGCGCGAGGACGCCGGCCAGGTTGCCGGTGTAGTTCTCGTGGTACCAGCCGTTGCGCAGGAAGGTGTACGGCAGGCCGGAGTCCAGGACGGCCTGCTCGGTGACCTTGTGCTCCGCGGCCAGGTCGAAGTCCGCGTCAGGGCCGCCCAGGATGCCCGTGTAGGCGAGCTGGGCCACGCCCGCCGCCTTGGCCGCCGAGATCACGGCGGTGTGCTGCGCGACCCGGCGGCCGACCTCGTTGCCCGAGATCAGCAGGACGCGGTCGCCGGCGCGGAAGGCCTTGACCAGGCTCTCGGGGTCGTCGTAGTCGGCGATCCGCAGCTCGACGCCGCGCGCGGCCAGCTCGGCGCCCTTGCGCTCGTCGCGGACCGCGGCGACGACCTCGGCGGCCGGGACGCGGGCGAGCAGCTCCTCTATGACGAGGCGGCCGAGGGCTCCGGTGGCTCCGGTGACGACGATGCTCATGACGGGACTCCTTCGGTAGCGGATGAGCACTACCTTACAGAAAGCGCTAACTTTTGGAAAGTGTCTTGAGTGCCGCCACGCCCCGGAAGCACCAAGGAGCCTCCGCGGGCAGTCAGGAGCATCACGCGTCAACGGACATGACACGAGAGGTGTCCTGAAGCTACCGTCGTGAGGTCGGCGTACGGCGGTCAGGAGGATCCGTGGAGACAGGCAGCGAGCGGCGCGCGGGGTTGCTCTACGGCTTCGGCGCGTACGGGATGTGGGGACTGGTCCCGCTCTACTGGCCGCTGCTGCAGCCGGCCGGGTCGGTGGAGATCCTGGCGCACCGGATGGTGTGGTCCCTGGCCGTGGTGGCCCTGGGCCTGCTGGCGATACGCCGCTGGGGGTGGATCTCCGAGCTGCTGCGCCAGCCGCGCCGGCTCGCGCTCCTGGCCGCGGCCGCGGCCGTGATCACCGTCAACTGGGGCCTGTACATCTGGGCGGTCAACAACGGGCACGTGGTCGAGGCCTCGCTCGGCTACTTCACCAACCCGCTGGTCAGCATCGCCATGGGCGTCCTGCTGCTCGGCGAGCGGCTGCGGCCCGCCCAGTGGGCGGCCGTCGGCATCGGCGCCACCGCGGTGCTCGTGCTCGCGATCGGCTACGGGCGGGCGCCCTGGATCGCGCTGACCCTCGCCTTCTCGTTCGCCACGTACGGCCTGATCAAGAAGAAGGTGGGCCTCGGCGGGCTCGAGTCGCTGGCCGCCGAGACCGCGGTCCAGTTCCTGCCCGCCCTCGGCTACCTGCTGTGGCTGGGCTCCACCGGCCACTCCTCCTTCACCTCCGGCGGGCCCGGGCACGCGGCCCTGCTGGCCTCCACCGGCGTCGTCACCGCCATCCCGCTGATCTTCTTCGGGGCCGCCGCGATCCGGGTGCCGCTGTCCACGCTGGGACTGCTCCAGTACCTCGCGCCCGTCTTCCAGTTCTCGCTCGGCGTCCTGTACTTCCACGAGGCGATGCCCCCCGAGCGGTGGGCCGGCTTCGGTCTCGTGTGGGCCGCGCTCGCGCTGCTGACGTGGGACGCGCTGCGGACCGCCCGCCGGTCCCGGGCCCGGGCCCAGGAGGCGCTGCGCGCGGCCGACCTCGCCGCGCGGTCGGCGCCCTCCGACCGGGAGGCCGGGCCCGCGCCGGCCCGGCAGGCCGTCCCCGCGCCCGCGCCCGTCCCCGAATCGACCCCCGCGCCTCGCGCAGAGCACGCGTAACCCTCGAGCATCCCAGGACGAGCGCTCGTAACCGCCCAGGTTACGAGCGCTCGTCCGTATGTCGAACGGCTCTGACCGAATTGCGCTCTTGACGCAGAGTCAGACCCTCGCTGACCATCGGCTCGCACAGCAGCGCGAACGCTCCACGACCTCGCGCCGATCCCCAGCCGTGCCGTTCCACGCTCCACGCTCCACCGCGCCGTCAGCAAGAACAGCTCCGCCAGCTCGTCTCGCACTGATCACGCACGTTCCGTCCTGTCCCTGTACGGAATCACTTCGGAGCCCCCACATGAGCCTCTCCGCCTCACGGCGGCTGGCCGCCACGACCGCGCTCGCGGTCGCCGGCCTGCTCGCCGCCACCGCGCCCGCCGCGCTCGCCGTCCCCGCGTCCGCGGCCGCCGCACCCACCCCGCCGGACATCCCGGTGGCCAACGTCAAGGCGCACCTGTCCCAGCTGCAGTCCATCGCCACCGCCAACGGCGGCAACCGGGCCCACGGCCGCACCGGCTACAAGGCCTCGATCGACTACGTGAAGGGCAAGCTGGACGCCGCCGGCTTCACCACCACGCTGCAGACCTTCACCTCCAGCGGCGCCACCGGCTACAACCTGATCGCCGACTGGCCCGGCGGCGACCCCAACTCCGTCCTGATGGCCGGCTCCCACCTCGACTCGGTGACCTCCGGCCCCGGCATCAACGACAACGGCTCCGGCTCGGCGGCCGTGCTGGAGACCGCGCTGGCCGTCTCCCGCGCCGGGCTCCAGCCCACCAAGCACCTGCGCTTCGGCTGGTGGGGCGCGGAGGAGCTGGGCCTGATCGGGTCGAAGTACTACGTGAACAACCTGCCGAGCGCCGAGCGCGCGAAGATCTCCGGCTACCTCAACTTCGACATGATCGGCTCGCCGAACCCGGGCTACTTCGTCTACGACGACGACCCCGCGCTGGAGAAGGTCTTCAAGGACTACTTCGCCACCCTGAGCATCCCGACCGAGATCGAGACCGAGGGCGACGGCCGCTCGGACCACGCCCCGTTCAAGAACGCGGGCATCCCGGTCGGCGGTCTGTTCTCCGGCGCCGACTACACCAAGACCTCGGCGCAGGCCCAGAAGTGGGGCGGCACGGCCGGCCAGGCCTTCGACCGCTGCTACCACTCCTCCTGCGACACCACGGCGAACATCAACGACACCGCCCTGGACCGCAACAGCGACGCCATCGCCTACGCGATCTGGACCCTGGGCGCCGGTACGACCGTCCCGCCGGGCCCGTCGTTCGAGAACACCGCCGACGTGGCCGTCCCGGACTCCCCCGGCGCGGCCGTGACCTCGCCGATCACCGTCTCGGGCGTCGCGGGCAACGCGCCCTCGACCCTGAAGGTGGACGTGAACATCGTCCACACCTGGCGCGGCGACCTGGTCGTCGACCTGGTGGCGCCGGACGGGACCGCGTACCGGCTGAAGAACTCCTCCTCGAACGACTCGGCGGACAACGTCGTGGCGACGTACACCGTCAACGCCTCCAGCGAGGTCGCGAACGGGGTCTGGAAGCTGAAGGTGCAGGACGTGGCCGCGCAGGACACCGGCTACATCAACAGCTGGAAGCTCACCTTCTAGCTCCGCGGACCCTCGAGGACCCGACCGGGCCTACGCGCCCATGACGGCCCGGAGCTCCCCGGCGATCGAGGCGGTGTCGGCGTTGCCGAGCTTGGCCGCCTCGACGAGGTCCCCGAGGAGCTCCGGAGAGGGCAGCTGCTTCGCTCCCGCCACCCGCAGGTACGAGCGGGTGGCGGCAGCGGCGTAGAACTCGTTCATCGGCGACTCCAGCGCCGGGCAGACGGCGAGGGTGTGCAGGAAGGCGGCGGCCCGCCAGGCGATGTCCGGGGCGGGCGCGTCCGGCAGCAGCACGAGGTCGCTCTGGTGGCGCGCCACGGCGGCCACGATCCCGGACGGGTCCCAGACCGCGGGATCGGACGGCAGATGGTGGGCCAGCGCGGTCCAGGCCCACTCCTCGGTGATCTTCATCATGTCCCGAAGCGCTCCTGGAAGTAGCCCCAGTGGACGGCGAACTCCTCGATGCCGGCGAGGAAGTCGCGCCGGTCCTGGTCCAGTTCGCGCTCGGTCACCTCGGTGATCAGGGCGGTGACGGTCGTCCCCAGGGCCGCCGCACGCGCCTTGAGGCGCTCGTGGAACTCCTCGTCCAGGCGGATGGTGACGTGTCTCGACATGCCGCACACGCTACCGCCGCCCGTGCGCACGGAACACCGGAACGGGTGAAGGGGCGACCCGGGACACACGTCCCGGACCGCCCCTGCGCCCGACCACGGGCCTACGGCTAGTTCGCCGCGTCGGCCGCCTTCACGAGCGCGTCCTTCGTGACCGCGCCCACGTACACCTTGCCGTTGTCCGTCATCAGGACGTTGATGACGCGGGTGGAGAAGACCTTGCCCTGACCGAACTTCCCGGAGACCTTGTCGCCGATCGAGTCGAGGAAGCCCTGCGCCTCCTTCGGGACGTTCTTGTCGCCCTTGGCGGTGCCCAGGCCCTTGCCGCCCGGGACGGTGATCTCGGTGATGGTGGCCCAGCCCTCGCCGATCGTGCGGGTGGTGGCGTCCCCGCCGTTCGCCCCGCCGGTCAGGTCACCGAGGCCGGGCAGCACGTCCAGGCCCTTGAACGGGTTGTCCCGGCCCTCGTCCCAGCCCTTGCCCCAGTTCTTGCCGCCCTTGCCGTCGGGGCCGCCGAACTCCTTCTCGGCGTCCTTGCCCTCGGTCACCTTCGCGCCGGGCGGCGGGGTGAAGTCGAACTCGTCGGCGGACGGCTTGCCGAAGGACACCTTCGTGAACCCGGCCTCGACGATCGGCTTGCCACCCTCGCTGGAGAGCGCCTGCACGCGCAGCGGGGTGTAGTTCTTCGCGTCCACCGCGATCTTGATGGAGTCGATCGTGGAACCGCTCTGCTTGGGCTCGAGGACCAGCACGTACGCGTCCCGGCCCGCGACCTGCGCGGTGTCGCCGACCCGCACGTCGGTGGTCGGCCCGGCGGCCTTGAGCAGCTCCTGCGCGAACTCCTTCGGCGTGGCCGGCGCGTGGTCGCCCCGGTGGGCGCGCCCCTTGCCGTCCTTGCCGGCGCCGGCCTCGTCGGCGGTCTCGTGGAAGACCTGGTTCGAGGCGCTGTCGAAGCCCCAGACGTCCTTGCCGTCGTGGATCAGGCTGTACTCCTCCTTGCCCTCGACCAGCGTCAGCTTCTGCCGGTCCGGGCCGTCGGCCGCCACCTTGAAGGTGTGCGTGCCCGACGCCAGCTGGGTCAGCTTGCTCTGCGGGTCGGCCGAGCCCGGTCCCTTGCCCCCGCCGCCCGTCGCGCCGGCCAGGGCGCCACCGAGCAGGCCGTCGGTGAAGGACGGCAGCCCGAGGTCCACGCTCACCTTGGCGGTGCCGGACAGCTGCTCGGTGTCCGAGGCGGCGATCTTCTCCAGGAGCTCCTGCGCCGAGACCTTCGGCAGGTCGGGGCTGCCGTTCGCCGCCAGGGCGGGGACCAGGCCGATCGTGGCGGCGGCCACGCCCGCCACCGCGACCGGTACGGCGTAGCGGGCGGCCTTGCGGCGGCCCGGGCGGAGCTCCGCGGCGTCGTCGGCCGGCGTGCCCTCGGGAGTACCGCTTGCGTTCGGTGCCATGTCGTCCTGCCTCCGTGTCACCCGTTGTGTCCCCGTCGCGTCACCCGATGTGGTGGGGGACCGTGCATCAATCTGACCAAACGGCAGGCTCCGAGGCGTCAGCCCGTGGATTCAACTCCGCGTACGACGCAGGTATGAGACAAAACGGACCGGCCTCCCCCGTCCCGTAGGGGACGGAGGAGGCCGGCGTACGTCGTGGGGAGGCTCAGCCCGCGCGGTGGACCACCGCGTCGCACAGCTCCTCCAGCGCGGACTTCGCGAAGCACGCGGGCAGCGGGGCGAGCAGCGCCCGGGCCTCCTCCGCATACCGGACGGTGACGCGGCGGGCCTGCTCCAGCGCCGGGTGGACGCGCAGCCGGGTCAGCGCCTCGGCGTGCCGGGCGTCGTCGGTGAGGTCGCCGTCGAGCAGGGCGACCAGGTCGAGGTCGTCGGCGTCGGCGTCGCGCTCGGCCAGCTCGCGCAGCAGCAGCACGGGCAGGGTCGGGATGCCCTCGCGCAGGTCGGTGCCGGGGGTCTTGCCCGACTCGTGGGAGTCCGAGGCCACGTCGAGGACGTCGTCGGCCAGCTGGAAGGCCAGGCCGAGCCGCTCGCCGTACTGGGTGAGGATGTCGACGGTCCGCTCGTCGGCGCCGGACATCATCGCGCCGAACCGGCAGGAGACGGCCACCAGCGAGCCGGTCTTGCCCGCCATGACCTCCAGGTAGTGCTCGACCGGGTCCCGGCCGTCGCGCGGCCCCGCGGTCTCCAGGATCTGGCCGGTGACCAGCCGCTCGAAGGCCTCCGCCTGGATGCGCACGGCCTCGGGGCCGAGGTCCGCCAGGATGTGCGAGGCGCGCGCGAAGAGGAAGTCACCCGTGAGGACGGCGACGGAGTTGCCCCAGCGGGTGTTCGCGCTGGGCACGCCGCGGCGGACCTCCGCCTCGTCCATGACGTCGTCGTGGTACAGCGTCGCCAGGTGCGTGAGCTCCACCACGACGGCGGAGGGCACGATCTTGGGCGCGTACGGGTCGCCGAAGCGCGACGCGAGGAGCACCAGCAGGGGGCGGAAGCGCTTGCCGCCCGCGCGCACGAGGTGCTGCGCGGCCTCGGTGATGAAGGGGACCTCGCTCTTGCAGGCTTCGAGCAGACCCTCCTCGACGGCGGCCAGGCCGGCCTGGACGTCGCTCTCGAGAGCCTGGTCCCGCACGCTCAGTCCGAACGGCCCGACGACGGTCACGAGGGGTACTCCTGTCTGCTGACGATCACACGGATTGTCGATGTGTCGCTGCCTTCACTCAAGTCAGCGTATCCGGTCCATTTTCGATCACCGAGAGCGCCCGGACGCCAGCGCGGACGCACCGCCCGAAGAGCCCCGGTATGTTCGTTTTAAGTCGATCACCAGCGGGGAGCGATTTTTGTCCAGAACGACGATCCGCACCGGGTTCCCCTACGAGACCGCGCACGACGACGTCCGGATCCCCGTGGACGGGGGCGCCTCCCGGGCCGGCGGCACCGGTCGGGGGGTGGAACTGTACGCCCGGATCTGGCGCCCGCTGACCGACCGCCCGGTCCCCGCCCTCCTGGAGTACGCCCCGGACCGCCTGACCGACCGCAGCGGCCCGCGCGACCGGCAGCGCCACCCCTGGTACGCGGGCCACGGCTACGCGTCCGTACGGGTGGACGTGCGCGGTCACGGCAACAGCGGCGGCCACCCGGGCGACGTGCACGACGCCCGGGAGCTGGCCGACGGGGTCGCGGTGGTCGAGTGGCTGGCGGCCCGGCCCTGGTGCGACGGCCGGGTCGGGATGTTCGGGATCGGCCGCGGCGGCGGCAACGCGCTGCGGATCGCCGCGCTCGGGCCGGAGCCGCTGAAGGCGGTGGTGGCGGTCGGCGCGCCGGACGACCGGTACGACGGCGACGCGCACCACCTCGGCGGCTCCGTGCTGGGCGTCGGCGCGCACGCCCGCGCCGCGGCCCTGCTGGCCGCCGCGTGCCGGCCCCCGGACCCCGCGTACGCCGGCGAGGGCTGGCGGGAGCAGTGGCTGGACCGGCTGGAGTCCGTGGAGCCGCTGGCCCACCGCTGGCTGGCGCACCAGACCCGGGACGCGTACTGGCGGCAGGGCAGCCTCCGGGAGGCGTACCCGGCCCTCGCCGCGGGCGCCGCGGTCCTCGCGGTGGGCGGCTGGCACGACCCGTGCCGGGACACCGTGCTGCGGCTGGTCTCCGCCCTGCCGCCGGACCGGGTGCGCGGGATCATCGGGCCCTGGTCCCACCAGTACCCCGACGGGGACCGGCCACCGGGCCCGGCGATCGGCTTCCTCCAGGAGACCCTGCGCTGGTGGGACCACTGGCTCAAGGACGCGGACACGGGCGTCATGGCCGAGCCGCTGCTGCGGTCGTGGATCGGCGCGTCCCGGCCGCCGGCCACCACGTACGAGCGGAGCGAGGGCCGCTGGGTGGGCGACCCGGCCTGGCCCTCGCCCCACGTCACCCCCGTGGTGTACGGCCTCCAGGGCGACGAGGTGGCGGTCGCCTCGCCGCAGCACACCGGGCTGGACGCGGGGCGCTTCCGCCCCCGCGGCGGCGCCGCCGACCTGCCGCCCGACCAGCGGGAGGAGGACGCGAAGTCGGCCTGCTTCGAGTTCGCGGTGGGGGCCGCCCCGGTCGAGGTGCTCGGGTCGCCGGCGGTCCGGCTCCGGCTGCGGATGGACGTACCGCACGGGCAGGTCGTCGCCCGGCTGTGCGACGTCGCGCCGGACGGGGCCTCGACGCTGGTGGCGCGCGGGGCGCTGAACCTGGGGTCGCGCGAGGGGCCGGACCGCTCCGTGGCCTGGCCTCCCGCGGCGGCGGGGGACGTGTCCTTCGAGCTGGACGCCGTCGGGTACCGGTTCCCGCCCGGGCACCGGATCCGACTCGCGCTCTCCTCCGCGTACTGGCCCTGGATCTGGCCCCGGCCGGGGTCGGAGGCCGGCTGGACGGTGCGGCCGGCCGCCAGCGTCCTGACGCTGCCGGTACGGACCCCCACGGCGGACCGGGTGGCCTTCGAGGCCCCGGAGCAGGCGCCGCCGCTCGGCGTCGCCGTCCCGGAGACCTTCGACGAGCCGCGACCCGAACGCCTGGTGGTCCGCGACGTGGCCGCCGGGTCCTGGCGGCTGGAGGTGGACCCGCCCTCCGGGACGCGGGCCTACCCCGACGGACTCGAGTACACGGAGGACGCCCGGGACGTGTACGAGATCCGGTCGGCGGACCCCCTCTCCGCCCGCGCGACCTCCGAGTGGCGCATCCGCCTCCACCGGCCGGAAGAGGCGTGGGACGTCCGGGTCGAGACCCGCTCGTCCACGGCCTGCGACTCGTCCGCGTTCACCCTCTCGAACGAGGTCGTCTGCCGGGAGGGCGACGAGGTGGTCTTCCACCGCACCTGGGAACGCCGCCTGCCGCGCGAAGCGGGCTAGAGCTAGGCGTACAGCCGCTCCAGCACCACCGCGATGCCGTCCGCCTCGTTCGACAGGGTGATCTCGTCGGCGACGGCGCGGAGTTCGGGGTGGGCGTTGGCCATCGCGACGCCGTGGCCGGACCAGGCGAACATCGGGATGTCGTTCGGCATGTCACCGAAGGCGATCGTCGACGACGGAGACAGCCCGAGCGCCCCCGCGACCAGGGAGAGCCCGCTCGCCTTGGTCACGCCCGGCGGCTGCAGCTCCACGGTGTGCTCCCCCGCCATGGTGACGTTCACCAGGTGCCCGACCACCTGCCGGGCCACCCGCGTGAGCTCGTCGTCGTCCAGGCGCGGATGCTGGAGCAGCACCTTCAGGATCGGCTCGGTCCACAGCTCCGCCCGCCCCCGCGCACGGACCACCGGCAGGTGCGGGTGCTGCATCCGGTAGCCCGGCGCCATCACCATCGCGCCGCCGACCCCGTCCCGGTCGACCGCCGCGTACACCTCGCCGATCTCCGCCTCGATCTTGCCGAGCGCGACCTCCGCCAGCTCCCGGTCCAGGGCCGTCGAGCTGAGCATCCGCCCCTCGCCCGCGTCGTACAGCTGCGCCCCCTGGCCGCACACCGCGAGCCCCGCGTAGCCGAGCCCGTCGAGCACGTGCCGGACCTGCGGGACGGGGCGTCCGGTGACGACCACGTGCCGCGCGCCCGCGGCGCGCGCCCGCGCGAGCGACGCGTACGAGCGGGGTGAGACGGTGTCCCCGGCGCGCAGCAGCGTGCCGTCGAGGTCCGTGGCGATCAGGGCGTACGGGAGGGCCGAAGTCACGGCGTCAAGGATACGGATCTTTACCGGGACCCTTATGGACAAGTCATATAAAGAGACACCGAATCCGGCCTCCCGCCCCGCCCGTCCCCCACGTAACGTGTGCTCCGCACTGTGATACGCCGGGACACCCCCGGACCGCGCGGAAAGCGAGGCAGCACCCCATGCCCGAGCAGAGCCCCCTCGACCTGCCCGAGGGCGACCCCTTCGGTCCGCACAATCTGCCCTACGGCGTGTTCTCCACCGGTGACGGCTCCACCCGCCGCATCGGCGTCCGCCTCGGGGACCACGTCCTCGACGCGGCCGCGGCCGCCCGCACCCTGCGCTCCGCGCACGCCGACCTGCTCGACCGGCCCGTGCTCAACCCACTGCTCGCCGCCGGCCGCACCGTGTGGACCGAGGTGCGCCGCACCCTGACATCCGCGGTCACCGACCCGCAGCACCGCGAGGCCGTCGAGCCGCTCCTGCACCCCCTCGCCTCCGTCACGCTGCACCTGCCCTACGAGGTCGCCGACTACGTCGACTTCTACGCGAGCGAGCACCACGCCACCAACGTGGGCCGCATGTTCCGCCCCGACGGCGACGCGCTCACCCCCAACTGGAAGCACCTGCCGATCGGTTACCACGGCCGCTCGGGCACCCTCGTCGTCTCCGGCACCGACGTCGTCCGCCCCTCCGGCCAGCGCAAGGCCCCCACCGACCCGGCCCCCGTCTTCGGCCCGTCGATCAAGCTCGACATCGAGGCCGAGGTCGGCTTCGTCGTCGGCACGCCCTCCGCACTCGGCGAGCCGGTCGCACTGGCCGACTTCCGCGAGCACGTCTTCGGCCTCTTCCTCCTCAACGACTGGTCCGCACGCGACATCCAGGCCTGGGAGTACGTGCCGCTCGGCCCCTTCCTCGGCAAGTCCTTCGCCACCTCGGTCTCCGCCTGGGTCACCCCGCTGGACGCCCTGGAGAACGCCCGCATCGCACCCCCGACCCGCGACTTCCCGCTGCTGCCGTACCTCGACGACGCCGAGACCGAGCCGGCCGGCTACGACCTGCACATCACGGTGTCGATCAACGGCCAGGAAGTGGCGCACCCGCCGTTCGCCACCATGTACTGGACCGCCGCCCAGCAGCTGGCCCACATGACCGTCAACGGCGCCTCCCTGCGCACCGGCGACGTCTACGGCTCCGGCACCGTCAGCGGCCCCGAGACGGCCCAGCGCGGCTCCCTCCTGGAGCTGACCTGGAACGGCCGCGACGCCCTCGAACTCACCGACGGCAAGCGGACCTTCCTGGAGGACGGCGACACCGTCACCCTCACCGCCTGGGCCCCGGGCCCGAACGGCACCCGCACCGCCCTCGGCGAGGTCACCGGCACCATCACCCCCCGCTGACACCGCCGGCAAGCTCCAGGACCCACCCGGGCCGCCGAATCCTCGGCGGTGCCTGGTGGGTCCCGTGGTGTGTGGGGGAGGCGCTTGACGGGGGTGGCAGGCTGGACCGGAGGCAGGCCCGGGCCGGAGGTGGCCGAAG